>JAEYYY010000682.1 GCA_023430775.1 Pseudomonadota bacterium | reverse complement strand
GACTTCTGGCGCACCGCGCGCGCGATCGATTGCACCTTGCCGCGCAGCTGGATGTCGGGGAGCGCGTCGAGGCGCAGCGACACCGGCTGGTCCTTGGCGACGCGCGCCATCTCGATCTCGTCGACCTCGCCCTTGCCGATCATCTTGTCGAGGCCGACCACCTGGAGGATCACCTCCATGCGCCAGCTCGAGTCGCCGACCTTCTTCTTCTCACCGCGCCACGACACCGGATAGACGATGGTGCCGGCGCGCGTCGCCTTGACGTCCATCCTGGCGATGCTCTGCATCAGCTGGTTGGCGCGCTGGGTGGCGTAGTTGAGCTTCTCGCGCAGGCTCGTCATCTCCGCCTCGTCGGAGCGCTTCGCCTGCGCGGCCTTGTTGCGCGCCAGCTCGAGCCCGAGCTCGGCTGCCTTCTTGTCGAGCTGGAGGGCCTTGAGCTCGACGGTGGCGACCAGCTCGCCCGGTTGCTCTGCCTTGAGCGTGGCCTTGCGCAGCGCCGCCTCGGCATTCGCGATCGCGAGCTCTTCCTCGCGCCGCGCGAGCGCCATGTCGTCGCGCTTCTTGTCGAGCTTCTTCTTCGCCGCCTCGACCTCGTTCTGGAAGTTTTCGAGCTCGCGCGCGAGCTCCGAGGGATCGAAGCCGAGCAGCGGCTGGCCGGGCTTCACCTCCATGCCGTCGGGCGCCATGCTCGAGATCTTGAAGTTCCACAGCTCGGGCACCGGCGGCGGCTTGATGTCGGTCGAGTCGACGGCCTCGAGCGCACCACCGACGTTGACGCCGATCACCAGGTCGCCCTTCTTGATGTCGACCAGCTGGAGCTCGCCCGCTTGCTTGCTGCACGCGGCGAGGACGACGAGCGCCAGGACGATCCTCATGGCGCGACCTCCTCGCCAATCGTCGCGCCCGTCGCGATCACGCAGCGCTGCGCATCGCAGCCCGCGAGCGTCACCGGCCGTAGCTCGCCACCCGGCAGGCGCAGCGCCGCCTTACCCTTGTCGAACACGATCGCGCCGCGCGGCGCGACCGCGCCGGAGTGCTTCTTCCCCTGCAACTCGACCTTCGCCGACATCCCGGGGCGCATGCGGTCCGGATCCTTGTTCGGGATCGACAGCGACACCGCGAACATCCGGCGCAGCGATTGTCGTTGCTTGTTGCGCGCGACCGGCGCCAGCTCCTTCACCTCGCAAGGCAACGCCTCGGTCGGATAGGCGTCGAGCGTGCACGTGCCCTTCTGACCGATGGTGACGCGGCCGTCGTCGACGTCGGACAGCTCGGCCTTGATCTCCATCGGCTGGCTGAAGTCGGGCAGGGTGACGATGATGAAGCCGGGTTGCACGCTGTCGCCGATCTGGAAGCGGCGGCCTTCCCACGGATGCGTGCCGATCGAGATCAGGCCGTCCCGCGGCGCCTTGAGCACCAGCTCGCCGATCGCCTTCTCCGCCGTCTCGACGGCGCGCTTCGCCTTGTCGAGCTCGATCTGCTTGACCTTGCTCTCGAGCGCCGCGGCCTGCTTCTCGGTCGCCAGATCCTTCTCGGCCTTCTGTAGCGCGAGCTCCGTTCGCGCCTTGTCGAGCTGGCGATCCTTGACCGTGCGCTGCGGCAGCAGGTCTTCCGGCACCGAGGCGAGCAGCTTCGCCTTGTCGGCGGCGACGCGCGCCTGCTCGAGCTCGTGCTGCTTGACCGACACCGACACCGCACTGACATCGCGATACGCGCGCAGCGCGCTGTTCGCCTCGATCACCGCGATCTGTTTCTGCACCAGACCGTTGGTGAACGCCGAGTTGTCGAACTCGAGGACGCGATCGCCGGCCTTGACGGTGGCACCGTCCTCCGCCATCCAGCGGATCGTCAGCTCCCAGGTCTCGGTCATCGGCACCGTGAGATCGACCGCCGAGCCGGCCTTGAGCTCGCCGGTGAGCAGCACGCGCTCGGTGACCTCGCCCTGGGTGATGGTCTGCTTCGGCGTTTCCGTCGCGGTCGCGACCGCCGGGCCGCGATCGCCACCACACGCACAGATCACGAGCAGCCAGCGCCTCACGCGGCACCCGCCTTCGCCGTTTCCGCGCCGGGGCCATCGGACACGATCTTGCCGTCGGCGATCCGGATCGCGCGCGGACACTTCGCCGCGATCTTCGGCTCGTGGGTGACGATCAGGATCGTGTTGCCCTCGGCGTGGAGCTGGTGCAACAGGCCCATGATCTCCTCGCTGGTCGCCGAGTCGAGGTTGCCGGTGGGCTCGTCGCACAGCAGCAGCGATGGATCGGTGACCAGCGCGCGCGCGATGGCGGTGCGCTGCCGCTGGCCGCCCGACAGCTGATACGGCTTGTGATTCATCCGCGCGCCGAGCCCGACGCGCTCGAGCGCCTTCGCGGCGCGGGCGTTGCGCTCGCGCGCCGGGATGCCGCGATACACCAGCGGCAACGCGACGTTCTTCACCGCGCTCGCGCGATGCAGCAGCTGGAAGCTCTGGAACACGAAACCGATCTGGCGATTGCGAGCGCGCGACAGATCGTCGTCGGACAGATCCTGCACGTCCTTGCCATCGAGCCGGTACTGGCCGCCCGACGGCGTATCGAGGCAGCCGAGGATGTTGAGCAGCGTCGACTTGCCCGAGCCCGACGAGCCGACGATCGCGACCATCTCTCCGGTGTTGACCGTGAAGCTGACGCCATCGAGCGCCGCGATCCGCTCGTCACCCATCTGGTAGTAGCGCGTGATGTCGACGAGCTCGATCACCGGCGCCATGGCGCCCGAGCGTACAACGCTCGCCGCGTCGGAGGTTGCGGCTGATCCCGATCCCGCCGGCGGCGTACGCGTTGTCGCAGTGTCGCGGGCCACGAGGCTCATACACGCGACGCGCTGCCAGGTTGCTGGGCGGCGAACACCAACGCCGAGTACCCGCGTGCCAACCTGGCAAATTCCCCGTCACGCCGCGCGTGCGAGCACTTCCTGGATCGCGGCCTCGAGCTGGCCGGCCTCGAACGGCTTCTCGATCAGCGGCCGCCGCGCCGGCGACAGGAAGCTCTTGGTCCGCGCGGTGAATGCCCCGCCGGTCATGAAGATGACGCGCGCGGCCTGGTCGGGCAGGGTGGCCTCGAGCCGCTCGTAGAACTCCGCACCATCCATGTCGGGCATCATCATGTCGCACAGGATGACGTCGAAGCGCTCGCCTCGCTCGAGCAGCGCGACGGCCTCGAGCGCGCTCTCGACCACCACCAGATCGTGCTGCTTCTTGATGTAGCGCCCGATCGCGCGCCGCATCGCCGAGTCGTCGTCGATCACGAGCACGCGACCCCGCAGCTTGCCGATCGGCATCGACAACGACGGTAGCGCGTTCGCACACGCCCGCGCGACGGGCAGATCGATGCGGAACGTCGTGCCGGTCTCGCTCGAAGCTTCCAGCTCGATCTCGCCACCCGCCACCGTGACCATGTGATGGCAGACCCATAGACCGAGTCCGGTGCCGACGCCGACGGGCTTGGTGGTGAAGAACGGCTCGAAGATCCGCGGCTGGACGTCGACCGGGATGCCGCCGCCGGTATCGCTGACGCGGAGCTGGATCTTGCCGGCGTGCTCGCACGACGCGATGCGCACCAGGTTGTCGGCGCCATCGCGCAGCGCGTGCGCGGCATTGGTCAGCAGGTTGAGCAAGATCTGGCCGAGCTGGCTCTCCGAGATCGCGGCCGGCGGCGTGTCGGCGAGGTCGACCTCGAGGCGCGCGCGGTGCCGGATCTCGTTCTGCACCATCTGCACCGTCGACGTCACGACGCTGCGGACGTCGGCGCGATCGACCGCGCTGTTCGACTGCACGAACACGCGCATGTTGGCGACGATCTCGCCGGCGCGGCGGGCGGCCTCCCGGGCATCGCGCAGCGCATCCATCACCTGCGCGTCGGTCACCGGCAGGTGCTCGGCGACGTAGCTCAGGTTCGCGATGATCACGGCGAGTGGGTTGTTGATCTCGTGGCCGATGCCCGCGGTCAGCGTGCCGACGACCGCCATCCGATCGGCCGCGGCGGCCCGCGCCTCGAGCTGCTTGCGGGCTTCGAGGTCGCGCCGGATCGTCTCCTCCGCTTCGCGTCGCGCGGCGTTCTCGGTCACCAGGTCCTTGTTGACGCGCTCGAGCTCGGCGGTGCGCTCGGCGACCACCGACTCGAGGTTCTGCGCCGCGCGCTCGATCTCGGTCAGCAGCTCCTTCTGTCGCCGCGTGATGTCGCGCGCCCAGCCCGCCGCCGTCGCGAGCCCGAGCGCGACCGCGATGCGCGGCACCTGCGCCGTCCGGAAGCCGTCGCGATCGCCGATCGTCTGCATCAGCGTGATGTTGATCGCCACCGCGATCACGCCCGCCGCGATCCCACCGCGGAGGCCGAGCAGCCAGGCGGCGATCACCATCGGGATCATCGACATCGCAACGATCGGGTCACCGAGCCGGTCGTGAAACATCACGAACGCCGCGAGGTACGCGACGGCGAGCAGCCCCACGACGACAGACCCACGCACGACGAAGTCATTGTAACCCCGTGATTGTGCGGAGTCTGCGTTTTCGTGATGTCTATCTCACGCACCTACTGACGAGCTCTCAACAGCTGGGGAGGCAGCCCCGGTCAGGTCGTCGATCGCGGGTGACGAAGGACACCGGCACGAAGTGCAAACGCAGCGACTTGGGCGTGGCACGGCTGCTGCTCTCGACCGGGACCATGCAGACCATCTCTCCACGCACGCTGTCCACCGTCGTCGGTGGCGCAGCACCCGGCAACGAAGCCCTCGACGCGCTCATGGGTGGCGGCGGTCCGTCGCCGTCGTCATCACCCGGTGGCGGCTCGCTCGACCTGCGCAACATCCAGCCCGCCGACAATCGCGCGTTCACCAATCCGCCCGACTCGCGGTTTCAGTCTCCCGACATGCGGGTGACGTCGCCACAGTCGATGCCGTGGGGACAGATCAACGACATGTTCAAACAGATGGGCATGTAGCGGTACAGTCGATGCGCAAGCTCGCGGTGGTCCTGGGCCTGGTGGCGTGTGGTGGCGGCGGTGATGACGATGCAACGCCCGATGGGCCGGCGCCGATCGAAGATCCACCCGAGCTCGCGCTGACGATGCGAGAGCAGATCGATCTGATGGAGAGCGGCGCGTTCGATTCGGCAGCGCTCACCGCGGCGTACCTCGATCGGATGGCGCGCATCGACGACGGCGACACCGGCGTCAACGCGGTGCTGTCGCTCGACCCGGCGGCGACCACCACGGCGGCGACGGTCGACGGCATGCGCGGAACCGGCGCGTTGTTGCAAGGCGCGGTGATCATCGTCAAGGACAACATCGACACCGCCGGCCTGGCGACGACGGCCGGTTCGATCGCGCTCGAGAGCAACGTGCCGACCGCCGACGCCTTCGCGGTGGCCAGGCTGCGGGCCGCGAACGGCGTGATCGTCGGCAAGGCGAACCTCAGCGAGTGGGCGAACTTTCGCGGCTACGCGTCGACCAGCGGCTGGAGCAGCCTCGGCGGCCAGACGCGCCACGGCTTGATCGGTGCGTACAACCCCTGCGGCTCGAGCTCCGGCTCGGCAGCGGCCGTGGCGTCGGGCACGGTGTCGGCCTCGCTCGGCACCGAGACCAACGGATCGATCACCTGTCCGGCGTCGGTGAACGGCGTCGTCGGGTTCAAGCCGACGGTCGGCCTCGTCAGTCGCGCCGGCGTGATTCCGATCTCGAGCACGCAGGACACCATCGGTCCGATCACGAAGGACGTCGGCGATGCGGCGCGGCTGATGCGCGTGATGGCAGGCGTCGATCCAGACGATCCGGCAACCGCCGCGATCCCCGACGGCTTCGACTTCGACTTCGAAGCGCCGCTCGCGACCGCGACGCTCTCCGGCAAGCGGATCGGCGTGCTCCATCCACCCGGCTTCCAGAGCTCCGTCAACCAGGTGTTCGACGCGCAGCTTGCGGCACTCGAAGCGGCCGGCGCGACGCTGATCGATGTCTCGCTTGCCGACGGCGGCAACTTTCCCGCCGACGAGTACACGGTGCTGACGTTCGAGTTCAAGTCCGGCATCAACGCGTACCTGGCGAGTCACCCGGTGAGCGGGCAACCCGCGACGCTCGCGGAGCTGATCGCCTTCAACACGGCGAACAGCGCGATCGCGATGCCGTACTTCGGGCAGGAGATCTTTCTCGATGCGCAGGCGACGTCAGATCTCAGCTCGACGACCTACCTCGATGCCAAGCAGCGCGCGCTGGCGTTCGCCGGCACCAACGGATTGCTCGCCGTGCTCGACGACAACAACCTCGACGTCATCGTGGCGCCGAGCACCGGCACGGCATGGCTGACCAACTACGAGACCGGCGATCAGTTCACCGGAGGTTCGGGCGCTCACGCGGCGGTCGCCGGCTATCCACACCTGACGGTGCCGATGGGCAGCATCAACGCGTTGCCGATCGGGATGTCGTTCTTCGGTCGGCCGTTCGACGACGCGCAGGTGCTGGCGATCGGTCACGCGTACGAGCAGCAGCGCGGAGATCGTCACACGCATGTCATCTCCGTCGAGCCGCCGCAGCCGCTCGGCGATCGCCGCGCGGTCGACCCGGCATGTGATGACAGCCGTGGGCAAGATTGGCCGAACCAATCGAGCTGCGTACCGACGGAGACGACGAACGTCAGCTCTTGTGAGGTCGCCTCGCGAATCGCTTCGTGTATCTCGGCGCGCATGACCGACATCCAGGTGAGCTGCGGCCGGGGACCGCAGGATCTCGCGAAGGCGATCGCGGCAACGCTTCACGGCCTCGTGCCGACGAACCCCGACGACGATGCGGTGGCGATGGGCCGTCTCGTGCGCGCGGCGCAGGAGCGCGCCGAGCTCGCGCGCGGCTCGCGACACGATCTGCCGACGGTGAATTTCGAGACCATCGATCCCGATCTCGACTGGTCGGAGGTCTAGCGCGCCGTTCGAGTTAACTCTGCGAGATAACTGGCACCTTGCGTTGTGCCGACCGGGGCACCGACTTAGCATCGTGCCGTCTCGCAGCCATGGCCGACCTCTCATCACTCCTCGCCGTACTCGAGCACGATCCAGACGACGCCCAGGCGCTTGAAGCCCTCGGCGCGGCAGCCCGTAGCACGCCGCCCGACGTGCGCGCGAGCCGCTTCACCGCGGCGCGAAAGCTGCTGACGAGTCGCGGTCGGCCGGACATCGTCGTCAAGCTGCTCGAGGCCGAGATCGCGGCGACCGGCGATGTCGATCGCAAGGTCGACCTGCTGCTCGAGAAGGGGATGATCCTCGACGGCGATCTGCTCGACGTGCCCGGCGCACGCGCCGCGTATTCCGAGGTGCTCGCGCTGCGCAATGCCGACACCATGGCGACCGAGGCGATCGAGGAGATCGATCTCGCCGCAGCGAACTGGCAGAAGTTCGCGGACAAGTACGTCAAGGAAGCGACCGGCTCGACGGATCGCAGCCTGGCGACCGGCCTGTTCGTGTCGGCAGCCGAGGCGTACGTCCGGTTCTCGCCGAGCTCGCCCGAGGCCGAGGGGTACCTGCGCAAGGCGCTCGAGGTCGATCCGAAGAACGGCAAGGCGGCCTTTCATCTCGTCCGGCTGCTGCGCAGCGCGAGCCGCTGGAACGATCTCGGCGTGCTGCTCGAGCAGCGCGCCGAGGCGGCGGCCACCAACGAAGAGAAGGTCAGCGCGCTGCTCGGTGTCGCGCAGCTCGCGCGCGCGAGCAACGACGTCGCGAACGCCGATGCAGCCGTGCGCCGCGTGCTCCAGCTCGATCCGGCGCAGCCGCAGGCGCTGCGCGCCGTCACCGATGCCTATGCCGCCGCCGGCAACTGGTCGCAGCTGGTCGCCGCGTATCAAGCCGCGGTCAAGGCCAGGCGCGGTGGCGAGGATGACCTCGGCATGGTGCTGCAGATCGCGATGGTGCTGTGGAAGCACATCGGCGATCTCGATCAGGCCGAGGAGTACTTCCGGCGCGTCCGCAAGATCGAGCCCGCGCATCCGGCGGCGCTCGATTTCTATCGCGTCTATTACCCGGCGAAGGGCGAGAACCAGAAGCTGCTCGCGCTGCTGCGCCAGGTCGAGAAGTCGCCGCGCGCGAAGTCCGATAGCGGTGCGGGCGGCCCCAAGCCGCTCGGCATCGAGATCGCGACGCTCGCCGAGCAGCAGAACAACCCCGAGAAGGCGATCGAGGCGTGGAAGCAGGTGGTGCGCAGCGAGAGCGATCCGGACGTGCTCGCGCAGGCCCGCACCGCGCTCGCCCGGCTGTACCGCCGCACCGAGAAGTGGAACGCGCTGCTCGATCTGATGAAGGAAGAGATCGAGCGCACGCCCGAGGGCGACGTCGCCGGTCGCGTCGCCAAGCTGCACGAGGTGGTCGAGATCTATCGCGACAAGCTGCGGCTCGACGTGATGGTGATCAACACCTACAACGCGATCCTCAAGATCGATCCGGATAACCGGCGCGCCACCGACGAGCTGGCGAACAAGTTCCGACTGCTCGGCCGGTGGAACGATCTGATCGCGGTGCTGACGCGCAAGAGCGAGATGCCCGACGTGCCCGATGCCGAGCGCATCGCGTTGCTGCGGGAGATCGCCGATCTGTGGTCGGAGCGGTTCGGCAACTTCGCGAACGCGATCCGTCCGCTCGAGAGGATCCTCGAGCTGTCGTCGTCGTTCGGCGGCTCTGCCGACTGGGGCAGCGCGCTCGCGCAGCTCAAGGAGATCTACACGAAGCGCCGGCAGTGGCGCGCGCTGATCGACGTGCTCGGCCGCGAGGCCACCATGCTGAGCGGTGACGACAAGCGCACCAAGCAGGGCGAGATGGCGCGGCTCGCGTCCGATCGCCTCGGCGACACCCGGCTCGCGATCGAGATCTACAACACGATGCTCGGCGAGCACGGCCTCGAGCATCCCGAGCTGCTCGCCAGCCTCGCCGCACTCTACGATCGCGAGAAGCGCTGGCTCGCGCTCGCCGAGATCCTGCACCGCCAGATCGCGAACGCGAAGAACCGCGAAGCGATCGCGCTGTACGAGAAGCTCGGCCAGGTCTACGCGGATCGCCTGAGCTCGCCGCAGGCCGCGGCACAGGCCTGGACGCAGATCCTCGAGCTCGAGCCGACGCACGCCAAGGCGCTGCGCACGCTGCGCGAGCTGTACGCCACGGCCGGTGACTTCGCCGGCCTCGAGAAGCTCTACACGCGGCTGGGTCAGGAGGAGGATCTCGTCGAGGCGCTGCTCGGCATCGCCGATCGGCTCGATGCCAAGGCGCAGCGATTGCCGCTCGTCGAGCGCGCCGCCCAGCTCGCGCAGCAGCGCGCGGATGCGGCGACCAGCGAGTCCGGCGGGACGCCCGTCGCGGTGCCGCCGCAGCCCTCGGGCCGCACGCGCGGCCGCTCGCATGCCGATACCAGCCCGCAGGCCACCGCGCTCGAGCGCGCTCGCCAGGTGTGGGAGCGCGTGCTCGCCGTCGAGCCGCAGCACCTCGGTGCCGCGTCCGCGCTCGCGCCGATCTACGAGAAGCAGGAGAAGTGGGCGAAGCTGATCACGGTCCTCGAGATCGAGCTGGCAGCAGCGCAGGACACGCCCGCACGGCTCGCGAAGATCGCGCAGATCCGGAAGATCTGCGAGGACAAGCTGACCTCGCGCACGCTCGCGTTCACCTGGACGTTGCGCGCGTTCGATCTCGATCCCGAGAGCGAAGCGCTGTACGCCGACGTGCTTCGCCTGGCGAGCGAGGCCGACCAGTGGCGCGAGGTCGCCACGGTGTTCGAGAAGCACGCCGCGAACCCCAACGTGGCGGAAGCCAGGCGCCTCGTGCTGTACCGAGAGCTCGCGAAGATCGCGAGCCGGCGGCTCAACGACCCCGAGCGCGCACGCGGCTATCACCGCAGCGTGCTCGCGATCGCCAGCGAGGATCGCGAGGCCGAGCAGCACCTCGAAGAGGTCGCGATCCAGCTCCACGACTGGCCCGAGCTGCTGGCGTCGTATCGCCGCCGCGCGGCGCGAGAGAAGGATCCGATGGAGCGCGCGTCGCTCCTGATCGAGATCGCGTCGCTCCAGGAAGAGAAGCTCGTCGATCTCGACGGTGCGTCCGCGACCTATCACGAGGCCCTCGCCACGCTGCCCGGTCAGCTGCGCGCGCTGCGTGCGGTCGCCCGGATCGAGGAAGCGCGCGGCGACTGGGATGCGCTGGTCGGCGTGCTGGTGTCCGAGCTCGAGCAGACGGCCGATGGTCAGCCGAAGTTCGATCTGCTGATGCGGATCGGCGGGCTCGAGGAGATCCAGCTCGACAAGCCGAGCCACGCACTGGCTCGCTATCGCGATGCACTCGCGGTGTCGCCGCATGCGCGCCCGCCGGCCGTGGTCGCGATCGCGCGGCTGGTCCTCGATGCCGGCACCAGGCTCGATCCGAAGGAGCGGGTCGCCGCGGCGCGGCTGATCCTGCCGCACCTCGAGGCGGGCAAGCAGGTGGCGCAGCAGGCACAGGCGCTCGAGGTGATCCGCGCGCACGAGGACACCTCGGCGGGCGAGCGTCTCGATCTCGATCGCCAGCTGATGCGGCTCTATCACATCGAGCTCGGCGATCCGGGCTCGGCGTGGACGGCCGGTCTGCGCGTGCTCGCCGTCGAGCCGCAGGATAGCGAGACGCGCAGCTCGCTCGCCGTGCTCGCGGGTCAGCTCGGCCGCGATGGCGAGTGGGCGCGTCACCTCGCGGTCGCGCTGCAGCAGCTCAAGGGGCAGGGCAACCAGAGCGATGTTCGCCAGGTCGCCACCGAGCTCGCGCACGTCGCCGGCGATCGCCTCGCCGACAAGGCGACGGCGGAGCGTGCGTGGGTCGCCGTGCTCGAGGTCGAGGCCGAGGCCACCGACGCGTTCGAGGCCCTGACCGCGATGTATCGCGCCGATCAACGGTGGACGGATCTGCGCGCGCTGCTCGAGCGTCGCGCCGAGGTCACGCTCGATAACAACGTCCGTCGCGCGGTCCTGCTCGAGCTGGCGTCGCTCGAGGAAGACGTGCTCGGTCAGTCGGGCTTCGCGATGGCGGCGCACCGCCGCGTGCTCGAGCTCGATCCCGGATACCTGCCGTCGTACAACGCCCTCGATCGGCTCTACAGCGCGGGCGGCCAGTGGCGCGAGCTCGAGGAGCTGCTCGCGCGCCAGCTCGATGCCGCGCAATCACCGCGCGATCACGTGCTGCTCAACTATCGCCGCGCCGAGCTACACGCGACGCACCTCGCGGATCCCGGCCGGGCGGTCGATCTGCTCGAGGACGTGGTCACTCGCCAGCGCACGCACGCCGAGGCGCGCACGCTGCTCGAGAAGCTGCTGCCGGCGCCCGATGCGCTGCGCGATCCGGCGGAGCCGAACCTGACGATGCGCGTCGCTCGCTTGCTCGAGCCGCTCTACGAGCAGGACAAGCAGTGGCGCGAGCTGGTGCAAGTGCTGCGCGCGCAGCGCACGCTCGCGACCGGCACCGAGGCCGTCGAGCTGCTGTCTCGCATCGCGACGATCGAGGAAGCCGAGCTGCAGGAACCCCGCTACGCGTTCGACGCCTGGGTCGAGGTGCTCGGGCTCGACGCCACGCACGAGCGTGCGCGCCAGGAGCTGTCGCGGCTCGCGCAAGCGTTGCAGCGCTGGCCCGAAGCCACCGCCGCGCTCGAGGCCGCGGTCAACGCCGCACCGGCGGGCGACATCGTCACCCGCGGCGCACTGCTCGGCGAGCTCGCCGGCTACTACGACACCCAGCTCGGCGACGCACCGCGCGCGATCGCGGCGTACCGCCGGCTCCTCGAGAGCGATCCATCGAATCCGGTCGCTGTTCGCAAGGCCGGCACCGCGCTGGCGCGGCTGTACGACGAGAGCAAGAACTACGTCGAGCTCCGCGCGGTCACCCGCAAGCTCGCCGAGTGGGCCGAGGAGCCCGGCCAGCGTCGCGGCTTGCTGGCGCGCGTCGCCTCGCTCGAGGAGGAGCAGCTCGGCGATCGCGATGCCGCGATCGGCACCTGGCGCGACATCCTCACCGATCAGCCCACCGATGCCGGTGCGCTGAACGCGCTCGAGCGGCTCTATCAGGCCGCCGAGAAGTGGCGCGATCTGATCGAGATCCTGCGCCGCAAGCTCGATCATGCCTCCGGTCCCGAGGCCACGCAGCTGCTCGCGCGGATCGCCGAGATCCACGAGGTCATGCTCGAGGAGCCCGACGAGGCGATCGCCGCCCACCTCGAGGCCGTGGATCGCGATGGCACGGATCAGCGCGCGCTGTCCGAGCTGGCGCGGCTCTATCGCGAAGCCAACCGCCACGCCGATCTGCTCGACATCCTCGAGCGCCAGGCGCAGCTCGACCCCAATCTTCGCCAGGCGCTCCAGGTCGACATCGCGCAGTTGCTCTCCGGTCCGCTGTCGCGCCCGGTCGAGGCGCTCGAGAAGTGGAAGGAGATCCTCGAGTACGAGCCCACGCATCCACAGGCCCTGGCCGCCGTCGAGACCGCGCTCGCGGACTTCGATCTACGCGTCAGCGCGGCCGAGATCCTGCGCCCGGTCTACGACGCCACCGCGCAGTACGATCGCCTCGCCCGCCTCCAGCTGCTCGCCAGCGAGTGGTCCGACGAGCCTGCAACGAAGCTGCGCGCGCTCGGTGAGGTGGTGCGGCTTCGCGAGTACCAGCTCGACGACAAGGCCGGCGCGTTCGAGGCGCAGCTGCTCGCGCTCCAGCAGGCTGCCACCGAGCCCGAGCTCGCGCAGGTGGTCGCCGATACCGAGCGGCTCGCCGGCGAGCTCGAGCGCGAAGGCGATCTGATCGATGCCTATCGCACGGTCGCGCCCAACGTCCTCGACTCCGAGATCCAGCGCCGCCTGTATCTCGACGTCGCCGATCTGTCGCGCGCCGTGCGTCGCGATCTCGATCTCGCGCGCGACTACTACCAGAAGGTGCTCGATACCCAGCCCGACGATCGCCGCGCGCTCGCCGCGCTCGAGAGCATCTATCGCGAGCGCTCCGACGACGACCGGCTGGTCGAGATCCTGCTGCGCCAGGCGGATGCCGCGGGCTCCGACATCGAGGATCGCGTCAACTCGCTGGTCGAGGCGGCGGGGCTCTACGTCACGCTGAACCGGCCCGACGACGCGATCTCGACGTGGGAGCAAGTGCTCGCGGTGGCGCCCGAGCGCCGCGACGCGGTCGACGCCCTCGAGCACCTCTATCGCGCGCAGGGCCGGTGGCCCGACGTCGTCGATCTCTACGAGCGCCGGCTCGGCTTCGCGACCACCGTCGAGGAAGCCGTCGGGCTGCAGATCCAGCTCGGCGAGATCCACGAGAAGCACCTGCGGGACTTCGAGACCGCGATCGACAACTACAGCGCGGCGCTGTCCGGCGATCAGCGCAACCAGGTCGCGCTCGCGGCCGTCGAGCGTTACCTGATCGATCCGGACCTGCGCGTCGTCGCCGCCGAGGTCCTCGAGCCGATCTATGTCGGCCAGCATCGCTGGCGCGATCTGATCCGCGTCTACGAGGCGCGGCTCGAGAGCGCATCGGATCCGCGCGAGCGGCTCAAGCTGACGCGGTTCGTCGCCCGGCTCCATGAAGAGCAGCTCGAGGACTTCGAGAACGCCTCGCAGTGGTACGCGAAGGTGTTCCGCGAAGCACCCGGCGATCAGGCGATCCGCGATCAACTCCAGCGGCTGGCATCGATGATCGATAACTGGGGCTTCGTCGCGCAGACCTACCAGAGCTTCCTCGACGATGAAGAGGGCGAGTCGCCCGAGCTGCGCGAGGTCGCCGTGGCCGCCGCGCTGATCTACGACCGCCGGCTCGGCGAGATCGATCGAGCCTTCGCCGCCTATCGCCGCGCGCTGTCGATCATCATCGACGACGCGATCCCGAACGAGCGCGAGCTGATCCGCCGCCTCGAGGAGCTGCTCGCCCGCGCCGAGAAGTGGGCCGACCTGATCAGCGTCTACGACGACGTGATCGCGCGCGCCGACGACGATCTGCGCCGCGAGAGCCTGACCAAGCGCGCGCGTTTGCTCGAGCAAGGCGTCGGCGATGTCGGCAAGGCGATCGAAGGCTGGCGCGATGTCGTGCTCGCCAGCGAGGGCGCCCAGGGGGACTCCCAGGTTGACCTCGCGTATCGCGAGGCCGTCACCGAGCTCGATCGGCTGTATCGCAGCCGCGGCCAGTGGCGCGATCTGGTCGATCTCTACGAGGCGCGGCTGACGCGATCGCAGCACCCGATCGAGATCGCCGAGCTCCGGCTGGCGATGGCCGACGTCTACGAGCAACAGCTCCAGGACCTCAACGCCTCGATCGATCAGCACGAGCAGGTGATCAAGGAAGGCGCGCTGTGGGAGCGCGCGGTCGCCGCGCTCGAGCGGCTGGTCGTCCACGAGGAGCAGCGCGAGCGGATCGCCGACCTGCTCGAGCCGGTCTATCGCGAGCAGGACTGGTGGCAGAAGCTGGTGGTGATCCTCGACGCCAAGCTCGACTACATCCGCGATCCGATCGATCAGATCGCGACGCTGCACGAGATCGCGACGATCCACGAGGATCGCGGTGGTGCGCTCGATCTCGCGCTCGCGGCGCTCGCGCGCGCGTGGCGGATCGATGTCGCCGACGAGGAGAGCCTCGCCAAGCTGCTCGGGCTGGCCGCTCGGCTCGAGGCCTGGGACGACGTGGTGGCCACGCTCGAGGGCGGTGCCAACGGGGCGCAGAACCCCGATCTCGCGGGCGGGCTGTGGGCGCGCGCGGCGGAGATCCACGAGAACCATCGCAACGACCGGCCGCGCGCGATCGCCGCCTGGCGCAAGGTCGACGAGTCGCGGCCCGACGATCCGATCGCGCTCGCCGCGCTCGATCGCCTGCTCGCGCTCGAGGGACGCACCCAGGATCTGGTGATCGTGGTCGCGCGCCGCGCCGAGCTGACCGAGGACGCCGGCGTCCGGCTGGTCCTCCTGCATCGCGTCGCCGCGCTGTACGAAGAGGTGCTCGAGGATCGCGAGAAGGCGATCGCCGCGTACAACAACGTGCTGCGCGTCGACGATACCGATCCGGTGGCGCTCGACGCGCTCGAGCGGCTGTACCGGCAAGCGCTCGGCAGCGGTTCGCCCGAGGCCCGCGAGCTGGTGCAGATCCTCGAGCGCAAGATCGAGCTGTCGGCGGATGTCGCGCAACGCGCCGGCCTGCGGCACGCCGCTGCCACGGTCTACGAGACGCAGCTCGACGACGTCTACCAGGCGATCTCCCAGCTGACCGCGATCCTCGACGACGACGCCGGCGAGCAGACCGCGCTCGGAGAGCTGGACCGGATCTACACCGCCCGAAAGATGTGGCCCGAGCTGCTCGACATCGTCGATCGCCGCTCGTTGCTCGCCGCCGCGGCACGCGATCGCGCCGACCTCGCATATCGCGCCGCCAAGCTCGTCGAGACCGAGCTCGCCGACGAGGATGCCGCGATCCCGCGCTACGGCGCGGTGCTCGGCGTGCTGCCGTCGCACGAGCAGGGCAGGGCCG
>JAEYYY010000616.1 GCA_023430775.1 Pseudomonadota bacterium | reverse complement strand
GCGCTACGGTCCCCAGGATGGTGAGTTGGGGTTCGGCCCGATTCGAACGGGCGTCCTCCAGCTTGTAGAGCAGGCGCGACGACCACCGCGCTACGGTCCCCAGGATGGTGAGTTGGGGTTCGGCCCGATTCGAACCGATGTCCTCCAGCTTGTAGAGCAGGCGCGACGACCACTGCGCTACGGTCCCCAGGATGATGAGTTGGGGGTCGGCCCGATTCGAACGGGCGTCCTCCAGGTTGCAGACCTGGCGCGACAACCTCTGCGCTACGCCCCCGGAAATTGTTCTCTCGGGGGGGCCGGCCAGATTCGAACTGGCGTCCTCCGATTTCGTTTCTCGGTGCGTCGACCACTGCGCTACGGCCCCCGGAATCGTGTGCCTGGATCAGCGCCAGGATCTCGCTCGCGCGCGCACCGACGATGGCGACGAGGTCGGTGAGTGGTGTGCTGTGTGCGGTGGGTGGCAGCGCGATGTTTGGGTTCGAGCCGCGTGCGTGCACGTCGGTGGCGACGGTTGCACGCGAGCTCGCGTCGACGGCACGCATGACCGGCATCGATCCGCGTGCGAGCGACGGTTCGCGGACCGTGCCATGGCTCGGGTCGGAGTCACGCGCGAGAGAGCGCTCACGGGGTTGGTCGCGCTCCGACCGCGAGTCACGCGCGAGCGCGACGTGCTCGAGGATCTCGCCGGCGCGCGAGCCGAGGATCGCGGCGAGCTGCTCGAGTGGCGACAGCGTTTGTTCGTCGACACCCGTGCGCTCGAGCGGTGATTCCGCCACGTGACCCCCGTCTGACACGGCGGCAATCTACACCGATGGCTTGCGCGCAGTCGATCGATGAGCTTTTGTTCCTGCGTGACCGGCGCACCCGCCACGCACCGCCCCTGGAGGTACATGCTCGTGGTGGCGTTCGTCGCCTCGATCGCGGGCGCGTTCCTGCCGATGGTCGACATCAAGTACGGCCGCGTCACGCTCGGCCTGACGGCGATGGATCTGTCGTTCGGCATGGACAAGACGCGCGCGGTTGCCGAGAAGGAGATCCCGAAGCTGCCGAAGGTGATCGGCAAGCGGCTCGATAGCCGGCTCGAGAGCCTGCGCAGCGACCAGGCGGATCTGCAGCTCGTGCTCGAGGCCTCGAAGTGGGCGGCCGCCGCGTTCGTTCCGGGCCTGCTGCTCGGGCTGCTCGGGGGCATCGCCCTGTTCCGGCGGCGCGCCGGCCGCGTGATCGGTGCACTGGCGATTCCGCTCGGCCTGGCCTCGATCGGCGCCTGGTTCGGCCTGCGCTACGCGATGGAATTCGCGGCGTCGGAGGCTGACCTCGGCAAGGTGGAGGTCGCGCTCCAGATCGGTGCCCACGCGCTGCTCGCGGTCGGTGCACTCGGGGTGCTCGCCGGTTTCGGGGCGCTGATCAACCCGGATCGCCAGGCCAGCGCGCCCGATGTACCGCCACCACCGCCATCGCCGATTCCGCCGATGCCTCGCGCCGCTCGATAGCTAGAGATGCTTCGCGGGCAACATGCGGTCGTGAAGGATGCGTACGATCTCGAGCCCGCCGTCGACCTTGCGGAAGTAGATCACGTGTCGTTCGCACCGCCATCGCGATAGCTCCGGGCGGCCAGGCACCGAGCGTGCGAATCTGTGCTTGCGCGGGATGATGTCCTCGCAGGTTTCGCGCAACAGGCGCAGGTACTTCTCGAACTGTTGCTCTCCCCACTCTGTCCACGTGTACAGGCCGATTTCGAAGAGGTCGTTCTCTGCTTCCTCGGTGAAAAAGACTTTCGTCACCGTTTCGCCTGGGTGCGTCGGACCTTCGCGCGGACTCGCTCCCAAACGCCGGGTTTGGCGCGGCGGCTCGCCAGTCCGGTGTCCAGCGCAGCGAGCAACTCACGCTCCTTGCGGTCCTCTTCAGCCATGCGACGAAGCGCCTCACGAAGCACCTCGCTCGCCGAGCTGTAGACGCCGCGATCCACTTGCTCGCGAACGAACTCCTCGAGGTCCTTTCCCAACGTGAAGCTCGTCGTCCTGGCCATGGACGCGAGTGTGCGAGAACCCTAGTACATCGGCAACAACTAACGGCGATCGAGCTCGGTCGCCTTGCCGGCGGCACTACGCGTCTCGGCGTCGTAGTACTGCGGTCGGCTCGCGACCTTGTCGAGCATGCGGCGCGTGGCGCGCGATGGCCCGATCGCGACCAGCGCCTGCACGATCGGCAGGTGCGGCTCCGAGGTGACGGTGCCGACGATCGAGGGCCCGGCGATGCCCGGCTGCAACAGCGTGCACAGCACCCGCTCGTACACCTTCGCCTTCGAGCGCAGCTGGACGATGCGCTCGAGCGCGGCGACGCGGAGCTCGCGATTCGCGTGCGTGAGGCAGCGGCCGAGAAAGGCTCGCGCCTCCGGCGTCGTCGGTGGATCGCAGGACTCGACGTCCGGGATGTAGCGCTCGACATCGCGATGGAGCACGCCCATCGGCGGCAGCGAGATCGTGCGGTTCTCGTGCACGACGTAATAGAGCCGCGGATAGGTCTCCTGGAGAACCGTCTGCGTCGTCGGTGTCATCCGAGCCGGCCACGCGTTGGTGTAGATGTCGAGCTCCTCGAGAGGAAGCTGTCGCTTCACGCGCGGCGCGAGCATGTTGACGATCGACCGCGTGTCTTCCTCGCTGCGAACGCGGACGCGCAGCCGCCGGAGGTCATTCGCAGCCGGCGACTGGATCGCCTGGCGCACCAGTTCGCCCGCCGAGATCTTCGACTTGCGCG
Source organism: Pseudomonadota bacterium (assembly GCA_023430775.1). Lineage (GTDB taxonomy): Bacteria > Myxococcota_A > Polyangia > Haliangiales > Haliangiaceae > JABFXX01. The sequence continues at coordinate 7,358 of JAEYYY010000616.1, read as the reverse complement.
GCAGGTAGCGCGCGTCGATCGACATCCCGTAGATCTTGCCGGACCGCCAGTCGAGCGACAGCGTGCGATGGGCGTGCATCAGCGAGGCAGCGCTACCGAGGAGCGAGCTGCCCTCGGTGGCCGCGTGCTCGTGTATCGCCTTGCGCAGCTCGACGGCGCGCCGGCCATCGGCATCGTGGAGCGCGTGCTCCATCGTGATCAGCGGCCCGCGCGGATCGCCCTGCTGCGACAGCGCATCGCCGCACACGAGGATCTCGGCGCGCAGCTCGTGATTGCCCGGCTCCTCGAACGAGCGAGCCGCCAGCAGCTCGTAGTCGGAGAGCGCCATCGGCGCCCAGTGTAGCCGATCAGTTCGGGGCGACGACGGTCGCGGTACCCGTGCGCGACAGCGTGCCCAGGAACTCGGCGGCCTGGCGCTCGGCGGCAGGGATGTCGAACACCACGAAGTGACCGTCGGAGCCGGGCGCCTGGTCGTACTGCGCGAGCGTGGCGGTGACGCCCTCGAGGTTGTTGGAGAACGGCGGCGTCATCACCTCGCGCCCCTCGAGCTCGAGGCCGGGGACCGGCGCGGTATCGGGCGTCATCACGACGTTGCCGCCGATCGCGGTCGCGAAGGCTTCGATCGCGAGGTTCGGCGTGAAGGAGTCGGTGAAGCCCTCGAGCTGGTAGATGTTGCGCGGCGCGAGCTGCTCGCCGTCGACCGTGGGCGGGTTGCGCACCATCAGGGCGGCGTAGTTCACCGAGTCGGTGCGCTCCGCGAACATCTGCGCCATCGCCAGCGACGGGTTGTCCTCGTCGAGCGGTTCGTCGCGGACGAGCGCACCGAGCAGGGCGGGGATATCGACCGGCTCGGTCTTGTAGAGCACGCCGAGGTAGACCACGCCGCCGGTGCCGGAGAACACGGCGCCGGAGAGGGTGGGCTCGAAGGTGACGAAGCCCGGACCGGTGAGGCCGCCCTGCGAGTGGCCGAAGAAGTAGAGCTTGGAGGGATCGAAGGTGATCGTGCGCGGCCCGTCGTCGATCGTCATGCCGATCGCGAGCCGCATCTGCGACCACGCATCGGCGGAGCCCTGGAGCGAGTTGTCGCGGATGGCGTACGGGTTGGAGAAGTTGAAGAAGTCGATCTCCTCGTTGCCGCCCGGGTTGCGCGGGCCGTGGAGGACCTGATCGGTGGAGATCACGGCGATGCCCTGGTTGGCGAGCGAGAGCGCGGTGCCGTCGTTGATGAAGGACGTGAAGCTGCCGCCGGTGCCGTGGCTGTAGATGCAGATCGGGAAGCCGTCCGGCGGCACCGGGCCGGCGGGGACGGTGAGGGCGAACCGCATCGGCTCCATTCGCTGGACGACCGCGACGCCATCGGGGCCGACCTTGATCTCGCCATCGGGCGGGTTCTTGTACGGCACCTCGCCGGTCTGGAAGTTCGGCGCCATGTACGTGCCGGTGAACTGCGTGAAGGTGGCGTTGGTGATGCCGGGCATGACATCGGCGGCGACCGGTGCGGGCGTGGCGAAGATCGCCGTGCGGAGGGCGGGCACGATGCTGAGCGCGTTCTGCGTGGTGAACACGGTCGCCGAGATCACGGTGTCGCGCTCGTCGCCGCCGGGCTGGTCGAGGAAATCGAGCAGCGGCTGGTAGACGGCGCGCGCATCGACGACGAGCTGATCGCCGCCATCGCCCATCAGCTCTGCGAACAGCGGCGCCGCGAGGACCGGTCCGCCGCCGGCGTCGCGCACGCGATCGGTGATCACGAGCGCGTAGGTGGTGGCGTCGGCGAGCGGGAAGCCGGGGAACGGCCGCGCGATGAGGTGGTTGTCGCCGATCGTCTGCGTGTTCTCGGCGCGGAAGCGAACGATCACCGGGCTCTTCTCGCCGAACGTGGGCGACGCGGGATCGATGTCGACGAGATAGACCGAGGCCTCGTCGGTCAGCGAGCCCGCGGCATCGGGCAGGCTCGCGGGATCGAGCGCGCCGTCGAAGCGGGCAAAGATCGCCGCGTTCTTGCCGAAGCCATCGAGCGTCTCGGCGGCGGCGCGGTAGTCGTCGACGATCAGGCTGTTGGTCGGGAACTGCGAGAGGTCGAGCGTGCCGTCGGCCTTGCGCCACAGGTTGTTCGGGAACGGCGTGGCGTAGAAGTCGTCGCCCGGTGTGCCGCCGGGGATCGCGAACAGCGCGGAGGTGGCCGGATCATCGCTACCGGGGCAGCCGGCAACGAGCGGAGCTAGCAACAGCAGACCGAGGCGCATCGACGGCGAACCTAGCACCGGCGGTCAGGCCGCAGGCATGACAAATGCCACGGTAGAAGCTATCGGTCGCGCCCCGTCGTTCGCTGGGCGGCGACGCGGAGATCTCGTCGCGACTCGCCCGACCGCCACAGGCCGCGGGCGATCAGCGTCCGGTCACGTCTCGTCGACCTGGCTGATGAACTGCTTCATCAGGCCATCGACCATCAGGTTGCGGTCGGTGATCTGGTGCTTGCCGTCGCGCCAGCCGGCCTGGATCTCGTCGTAGCGCTTGGTGCTGTCGGCGATCACCGTCTTGTACTTCCCGACCTTGGCGGTGATGTCCTTCTGGTTGCGAATGAAGTAGGCCACCATCGCCGCACCCGACGCGACCGTCATCACGAGGCCGAGCGGACCGCCGAGCGCGTACTTGAGGCCGACCCGCAGCAGGATGACCAGACCGGCGCCGATCGCGACCTTCTTGGCTCCCTGGCCGTCGACCACCGAGTCCTTCGCGAGCGCGAACGACGTGGTGCCCGAGGCGATCAGCAAAGCGATGAAGTTGCCCCGACGCGTGGTCCAGCCGCGGTCGTAGTACTCCTTGATCGCCTGCTTCAGGAACGCGTCGAACGACGTGTAGATGCCCTTGTCCTGGGCGGCGGTGTCCTTGGAGGGCTCGGCCACAGCGCAACCATAGCCCAAGTCCTTGCACCGGGCCGGTTCGCCTATCAGATTCGAGGCTATGAAACGTCGCGTCCGCGCCCTGGGGTTGGTGCTGCTGCTTGCCCTCACCGACCTGGCGGGTGCCGACCTGACCACGGGTCGAGACAAGCTCGCCGCCGGCGACTACAAGACCGCGATCGCAGAGCTTTCGAAGGTCAGCGGGAAGGACCGCTCGACGGCGCGCGTGATGCTGGCGCGCGCTCAGATGGCGACCGGCGACTATGCCGCCGCCGAACAGACCCTGGCTCCGCTCGCCACCGGCAAGGACCCGGCGGCGGTCGAGGCGCGGATCGCGCGGGCGGACCTGCGGAAGATGACCGGCAAGCTCGGCGAGGCGCGACGCGACCTCGAGGCCCTGTTCAAGGATCGGCCCGACGACCGCGCGGTGCGCACCGAGCTCGGCAAGCTGCGCGCGCTGCAGGGCGATAACCTCGGCGCGAAGGCGCTGTTCGACAAGACGATCGCCGAGAGCGACGCCAACAAGCTGGATCTCGATAACGCGATCGACATGATCCAGCTCGCCGAAGCCGCGAAGCACACCGGCCAGTACAAGCTCGCGAACGATGCGTATCGCGAGGCGGTGAAGCTCGACCCGCGGCAGACCGACGCCGGCGTCGCGTGGGCGGATCTGTTCCTCCAGAAGTACGCGGCGCAGCTCGCCGAGCAGACGCTCGAGGACGTCTTCAAGATCAACCCGAACCATCCCGACGGTCACGCTGCGATGGCCGAGGTGATCATGGAGACGCGCTACGACCTCGCCGCGGTCAAGCACCACCTCGACAAGGTGTTCGAGATCAACCCGAAGAACGCGCGCGGTCTCAAGGTTCGCGCCGCGATCGAGATCGACGGCAACCAGTGGGATGCCGCGCACAAGACGCTCGATCAGGTCCTCGCGATCAACAAGGAGGATGTCGAGGCGCTGTCGATGAAGGCCACGATCGCGTGGCTGCGCGACGACGTGAAGCTGTACCAGGCCGAGAAGGATAAGGTCTTCGCGATCAATCCGAAGTACGCCGACCTCTATCGCATCGTGTCGCGCAGCGCCGTGCGCGAGCACCGCTACGTCGAGGCGATCGAGCTCGAGAAGGAAGCGGTCAAGATCAAGCCCGACTACTACGAGGCGATGGCAGGCGCCGGCCTCGGCTACCTCCGGCTCGGCATGGAGAAGGAGGGCATCGAGTGGCTCGACAAGTCGTGGGCGGGCGACCAGTACAACGTGCGCACCTACAACACGCGCAACTTGTTCCGCAACACGATCCCGAAGGAGTACCAGGTCGCGAACACCAAGAACTTCCGCATCCGCTACCACAACGAGGATCGCGCCGTGTTCGCGCGCTACCTCGAGCCGACGATGGAGCGCGCGTTCGAGGACATGGTGAAGCGCTACGGCTTCCGCCCGAAGACGCCGATCACGCTCGAGCTGTATGCCGATCGCAACGACTACGGCATTCGCACCGTCGGGCTGCCGGACCTCGGCGCACTCGGGGTGTGCTTCGGCCTGGTGATCACGGCGCTCGCACCGTCCACCGGTGATCTCAACTGGGGCATGGTGATGTGGCACGAGCTCGGCCACGTGTTCGCGATCCAGCTCTCGAACTCGCGCGTGCCGCGGTGGTTCACCGAGGGCCTCTCCGAGTACGAGACGCTGATCGCGCATCCGCACTGGCGCCGCGAGAACGATAACGATCTGTACGGCGCGATGCTCAACGGCACGCTGCCGTCGATCGGAGCGCTCAACTCGGAGTTCATGCAGCCGGATCAGAACGCGGTCGTCGTCGCGTACTACCAGTCGGCGGTGACGATGGAGTGGCTGATCCAGACGTTCGGGTTCAAGATCGTCCCCGAGGCGCTCAAGCTGTTCGGCAAGGGCAAGGAGACGCCCGAGGTGCTGAAGACCGTCACCGGCAAGACGATCGCGCAGCTCGACACCGAGTTCCGCAAGTACCTCGAGATTCGCCTGAAACCGTACGCCGGCACCTACAAGCTGCCGACCAAGGGCTTCGACGACGTCACCAAGCTCGAGATCGCTGCCGACGCTGCTCCCAAGGACGGCAAGGCCCGCGCGAACGTCGCGCTCGGTCACTACTACGCGGGCGAGGCCGAGAAGGCGCAGTCCAACGCCAACGCCGCGCTCGCGCTCGATCCGAAGCAGCCGATCGCGCGCTTCATCCTCGCCGAGATCGCGGTCCACAAGAACGACGCCGCGAAGGCCAAGCAGATGTACACCGCGCTCGCCGCCGACGGCTTCGACAACGCCGATCTGCGCGCGCGCCTCGCCCAGATCGCCGAGAACGAGGGCAACGCCGCCGATCTCGAGAAGCACCTGTGCGCCGCGAAGAAGCTCGATCCCGAGCGCAGCTTCGCGTACCAGGAGCTCGCCGAGCTCTACGAGAAGAAGGGCGATACCAAGCGCGCCCTCCAGGAGCTCGAGCACTACGCGATGCTCGAGCAGATGGAGCTCGCGCCGCTCAAGAAGCTGATGACCGAATACGCGAAGCAGAAGAACTGGCCGAAGGTCCGGACCTACGGCGAGCTCGCGATCTACATCGCACCGCACGATCCCGAGGTGCTCAACCACCTCGGCCGCGCGCAGGTCGAGACCGGCGCCGGCGACAAGGGCCTGTTCAGCTACGACACCATGCTGCTCACCAACCCGCGGCGCCCCGGCCTCGTCCACCTCGGTCGCGCGCGCGCGCTGCTCGCGATGGGCAAGAAGGCCGAAGCGAAGACGGCGCTGACCGAGGCCCTCAAGAAAGAGCCCGACAACGCCGAGGCGCTCGAGCTCAAGAAGCAGCTGCCCTGACCCCCAACTGCGCCGGATCCCGCGGTGCTACCGACTCATCGGCGCAACGCGGACACGCTCGCCCGTTAGCCTCGCCCCTCGGCGAGCTTAGCGAATCGGTGCAGGCACGCGCTTCTTCGCGGGCTTGGTCGGGTCCTTGGTCGGCGCCCACGGATCGGTGCTCGGTGTCGCCGGATCGGTGGTCGGCGGTATCGCCGGGTCGGCGCTCGGCTCCGGCAATGCCGGTGTCGCGGTGACGTCGGGCTTGGTCGCGGCTGGTGCCCACGGATCCTTGCTGGTCGTCGCCCATGGATCCGTCGAGTCTGTCGGCTCCGCGGTGGCCTCGGGTTGCGCCGGCGTCGCGGACGCCTCGTCGGTCGCCGGTGCTTCGTCCAGCGGCTGATCGGGACCCGCCGTTGGCGTCGCCCACGGATCGGTCGCCGGTGCCGTGTTTGCCGGAGCCGGCGTATCAGCAGGATCTGGAGCGGTGGTCGGGCTCGCTGCGCCTTCACCGGGCATCGGTACGCCGCCCGCGGGCTCGACCGGCTTCGCGGCACCGCTCGGATCGGTGTTGCTCACGTCGCCGGCGCGGCAGCCGGCGAACAGGACCAAGGAAACCAGGATGGCGCGTCGCATATCGGAAACCTCCTGGAAGGATCAGGAGCAACACGTGCGCCGCAGGGCGTGCGAGGAATCCCATTCTCGGAGCGTGACGGTGGGGCACGGTTCTGGACTGCGGGGATCTCGCAGTCTCGCCGTGCCGAGCCCACGCGACGACGGATGGAAACGCCGCGCTGTGGATCTCCAGCAGCTCTGCGTCGTGGTCGCGGTGTAACCGGGCGCACGGCTGCGCGAGGTTCGCGGTCAGCGACCGTATTGCCGTCGGCGCAGCGGGCGCCGATAGGCGAGATAGATGATGGCGCCGACGACGCCGGTCAGGATGGTGATCAGCAGCCAGAGCAGCTTGTCCTGCGGCGGCTCGTGAAGCGCGCAGTCCACGATCATCCAGATCCGATGCCCAGCATCGGGAGCGTCATCAGGATCATCAGCTCGCCGAGGCCCGGCATCAGTGGAGCAGGCGCTGGATGGTGTCGATGACCTGGCGAAGCCGCATCGGCTTGTCGAGGAAGATGTTCGCACCGGCCTCGAGCGCAGAGCGGCGCGCGGAATCGCCGCCGGCGGAGACCGCGATGATCGGGAGCTCGCCGAGCCCGAGCTCGGTGCGCGCCGTGGAGATCACCTTGGGGCCATCGAGGATCGGCAGGTAGACATCGATGATCAGTGCAGCGAACTGCTCGCGGCGCAGGATCTCGACGGCGGCGCGGCCATCCTCGGCGTTGCGGAACGTGAAGGCGATGTTCGAGTTGAAGTCGCGCCGCGAGCTGCCGCGCAGGCCTTCCTGGATCAGCGCCGCGACATGGCGATTGTCCTCGACGACGAGGACGCGGAACGTGCGCGAGACCGTCTTGGGATCGCGCAGGCGGATGCGCTCGACCACCGCCTCGAGCTGATCGCGCGCGGCGCCGGGAGAGAACTCGATGCCGGCGCCGGCGTCGCCGCCTTCCTCGCCGTCGGCGCGGTGCCAGCGCACGAAGCCCTCGATCGAGATCGGCTCGAGCAGCCCGGGAAACGAC
>JAEYYY010000323.1 GCA_023430775.1 Pseudomonadota bacterium | reverse complement strand
GCGAGCGCCGACGCCAGGCCTTCGCGACCGCGCGGGTGGAGCGACTCGACGACTGTCTCGGTAGCGTCGCGTTCTTGAAGACGCCGACGATCTCACCACCGCGGTCGACGACGACGGGGACGACGATGGCGACGACGATGACGACTACGAGGACGACGATGACTGAGCCGGTCACTCGACCGCCGATGACGGGCCGGCTCCTCGAGCCGTCGAGCCTCGATTCGCTCGCGCCGCTGGCGCTCGCGCACGTGGCGCGCACGATCGCTCCGGCGCCATCGCGGATGACGATGTCGCCGCCGCCGGCCGAGCCGCCGACGATGCCGCCGCCGCGTGCGGTCGCGATGCGGGCGAAGCGGGCGACCTCGATCCCGGTCCCGGGCAACGGTCCGCTGCGGATGACGATGTCGATGGACACCTTGTCTCGGCGGTGGTCGTCATGAGGCCGCCGCGCGTGACCATGCAGCCGCTGGCGCCGATCGCGGACGATGCCGCGGCGCCGGTGATCGATCCGGTGCGCAGCGCGCCCGCCGAGGAGCCGCAGCCGGTGTCGCGGGCGCGTGGCACCGATCTACCGCCGTTCGAGAAGCCCGAGGAGGATCTCGCGTGAGCGAGACGCTCGACGTCCCGGTGCGCTACGGCGCGGCGACGACCACCGTCGCCGCCGATGGCGCGATGCGCGTCAGCGTGCCGACGGACGGCGAGCGTGGCGAAGCTCATCTCGCAGCACGGCTGCACCGCCCCGGCGTGGTGCGCGATGCACTGCTCGCGATGGGCGACGTGCTGTCGAGCGACCTGCGGCGCAAGGCGACCGATCGAGCGGACTACCTCCAGTACCTGATCCAGCGCGGCAAGGGCGTCGGCAAGGCGGTGTGGGACGCGCAGAAGGAATACCTCGCGCTCCAGTACGGCGCGGCGGCGAAGCAGGACGAGCCGCTCGATCCGATCCTCACGATCGACGACAAGGCGCTGCGGCTCGAGGTGATGTCGCGCGACGAGTCGACCTACGCGCAGCTCGTGCTGCGGCGGCCGGCGGCGCTCGTCGATGCCGAGCATCCCGGCGATCGCGGCACCGCCACGGGGACGACCCACGTCGACCTCGGCGCCGCGCTGACGGCGATCGGTCGCGTGCGCAGCTATCGCACGACGACGCTCGATTTCCGGCCGCTCGAGAGCGAAGGGGCGAGCAAGTCGCGTCGCGTTCCGGTCAAATGGCTGCGCGCGTTCGGCCAGATGCAGGCCGCGACGCTGCTCGCCGCGGATCGCTTCGAGCTGGCACCGATCGATCTCTACAACGTGCTCCTCAACCTGCGCCTCAAGAAGGCGAAGACCGCGCCGCGCGGGCTGCGCTACGAGCTGGTGCCGGGCGAGCGACCGCGCCTCGTGCTCGAGCCGTGGGACACCGTGATCCACGGAACCAGCGGCCCGTATCGCAGCGCGCAGCCGCGGATCATCCGCACCTGGGGCCGCAACCGGCTCAACGTGCTCGCGCGCGTGTTGCCGCATGCGAAGAAGCTCGAGGTCGCGATCGCCGGCCCCGGCTTGCCGGCCGTCTACATCGTCGACCTCGGTGATGCCACGCTGGCGCTCGCGCTGTCGGGCTGGACCGACGCGAGCTGGGCGGGTATCTCGACGTTCGATCTGCTCGCCGCCGACGACGAGCCGCAGGCTGTCGATCGGCTCGTCGGCGCGCTCGCCGCACCGGCGACCGATCAGGCGCTCGCCCAGCAGCTCGGCAAGAGCTCGGCCGACGTCCGGCGCACCGCGCTCGCCGGGCTGGCGCAGCTACGCCTCGGCCACGATCTCGCGACCGGCGAGCTCTACGCCCGCCCACTCACGAAGGCGCCGGTCGATCCGGCGCTGCTGAGGTTCGCGAGCCCGCGCGAGGCGCAGGCGCACCGGCTGCTCGGCGAGGCGAACGCGGTGACGCTGACCAAGGTCGCGGATCAGGGCTCGGAGGGAAAGCAGATCGAGGGTCAGGTCGTCGACGCCAAGGCGCATCGCACGTTCCATCCCGGCTTCACGATCGATCGCGAGGGCCGCACCACCGGCGCGACCTGCACGTGCAGTGTGTTCCGCCGCAGCGGCGTCAAGGAAGGTCCGTGCGAGCACATGATCGCGCTGCGCGTCGCCTACGCGCGGGCCGCGGCCGCACTCGAGGCCGCGCGCACCACGCCCGAGGGTCGCTCGCAGATCACCGCCGAGACCCGCGTGCTGCTGCGGCGCACCGAGGCCGGCGCCGAGACGTTCCGGCTGTCGCTCGATGGCCGCAGCGTGACGTCGCGGTTCGGGCTCGGCGACAAGCTGCGCGTGCAGCGGTTGCGCTTCGATTCGATCAACGACGCACGAGCCGCGTACTTCGCACGGCTCGACGAGCTCGCGACGAAAGGATATCTCGATGCGACCCAGGACTAGTCTCCTGGGTCGTCACGACCCAGGTTCGGAGAAGGAGCTGTTCTCGTTAGCCAGCGAGCAATCGCAAGGACGGCGTCGCGCCGTCCGGGCAAAATCACAGGCCATTCATCACAAGGTAGGCTGTTCTTGGCCGGCTCGCGCGCAGGGGCAATCCCTTCCGGGCTCAGCTGGACCAACCACACCACCGCGGTTCGAGCCAAGCAATTGGATGCCTGGTACTCGGCCGGCCGGTGAGCCTACCGTGTCCCATGAGGGATGTAGCGGGTCTCGACTCCTCCTCCGCTTTTCACTAGAGGTCGTTCGTGGCTGAGCCCGAAGTCAAATGGGCCGATGTCGAGGCCAAGGGCGGTATCCGCGAATGGGTCGATGCCGAGATCCAGCGGCTCGGCCTGTCGTACACGTCCGTGCCGTCGGGGATGTCCGACGCCGAGAAGAAGGCGTTCAAGGCGCGCCGCGAGGAAGAGCGCCGGGTTCGCAAGGATCTCTACCGGCGGGCGTGGTTCGCGTACAAGCAGAGCCACATCGTTCACCTCGGCCCCGGCGTGTTCTGGCACGACACCGCCGATGTCGATCGGTTCGACGCGGACGATCCGGCCAAGGCGCGCCAGGACAACGCGCTGCCGGCGATCTTCAACGGCGGCGCTTCCGACCTCGACAACTTCGCGAAGGCCGTCGGGCTGACCATCCCGCGCCTGCGCTGGCTCGCGTATCACCGCGAGGTCGATACCGGCACCCACTACGTGCGGTGGCTGGTGCCGAAGCGCGATGGCTCGTCGCGCTTGATCTCCGCGCCCAAGCCCGAGCTCAAGCGGGTGCAGCGCTGGATCATGACCGAGGTCACCGAGCACCTGCCGGTGCACGGCGCCGCGCACGGCTTCCTCGCCGGTCGCTCGATCCTGACCAACGCGATCGTCCACGCGCGCGCGAAGACCGTCGTCAAGTTCGACATCAAGGGCTTCTACCCGACGGTGACCATGCGCCGCGTCAAGGGCCTGCTTCGCCGCGCCGGCCTCGGAGAGCAGGTGGCGACGCTGATGGCGCTGCTCGCCACCGAGTGTCCGCGCGAGGAGGTCGAGACCCACGGCAAGAAGCACTACGTCGCGATCGCGCCGCGCTCGCTGCCGCAGGGCGCACCGACCAGCCCGTCGATCACGAACGCGCTGTGCATGCGCCTCGACTGCCGGCTGTCGGGCCTCGCGCGCAAGCTCGACTGCCGCTACACGCGCTACGCCGACGACCTGACGTTCTCGTGGCACGGCGGATCGAAGAGTGATATCGGCGCGCTGATGCGC
>JAEYYY010000505.1 GCA_023430775.1 Pseudomonadota bacterium | reverse complement strand
ACTCGAGCCTGCTCGATCCGGTCGACGAGACGATGCTCCACCCGAACCTCGAGCGCGCCGCCCTGATGGGCGTCGAGCCGGCGGATATCGCCAACACGCTCGCGGTGCTGGTCGGTGGTGCGGAGGCCTCGACGTTCGAGGATCGCGGCGACCAGTACGCGGTGTTCATGCGCGCCGCCGAGCGCTATCGCAACGACCCGGCGGGCCTGCGCCTGCTGACCGTGCCGAGCAGGACTGTGGGTCAAGTTCGGCTGTTCGATGTCATCCAGCTGGGCAGCGGCAAGGCGACCTCCAAGATCTCGCGCCAGAGCCGCGAGCGCGCGGTGTTCATCACCATGAACAACTCGCCCGGCTTCTCGGAGCAGACGCTGGTGGACGAGGTCGAGAAGGCGATGAAGTCGCTCGACATGCCGCCGGGCTACACCTACGAGCCGTTCGGCCGCAGCAAGGAGATGGCGAAGATGCAGGGGGCGTTCATGTTCGCCATCTTCCTGTCGTTCGTCTTCATGTACCTGGTACTCGCGGCGCAGTTCGAGTCGTGGCTGTACCCGTTCATCATCATGCTGTCGCTGCCGCTCACGCTCCCGTTCGCGATCATCTCGCTGATCATCACGGGTGGGTCGCTGAACATCTTCTCGATGCTCGGCCTGATCGTGCTGTTCGCGATGGTGAAGAAGAACGCCATCCTCCAGGTCGATCACGCGAACGGCTTGCGCCGGCAAGGTCTGCCGCGCACCGAGGCTGTGCTCGCCGCCAGCCGCGATCGCCTCCGCCCGATCCTGATGACCACGTTCGCATTCGTCGCGGGCATGCTGCCGCTGGTCACCAGCCAGGGCATCGGCTCCGGCTTCAGCAAGGCGATGGCATCGATCGTGGTTGGCGGGCAGATCCTGTCGCTGCTGCTCACGCTGGTCGCGATTCCCGTCATCTATACGTGGTTCGATGACCTGGCGCGGCTCAACACGCGGCTGTGGGACAAGGTCCTGCGCCGCAAGCCCGTCGATCGCGGCGCGGCCGAAGTTGGCGTGGTCGATATCCACGCATGACGCACACGTGACAGCGCAGCGCGCGCGCTCCGGAGCGCGCTCGCGTATTTGCATCGTTCGGTGTTCCGATCGCGGTGGCGTTTTGTTATGACCCGTCTCCCTTACGACGCTCGCGCTCGTGAACAATGGCGAAGACGACTCGTACAGCTTCTACTCCCAGCAGCCGCGACCTCCGCGCGCTCCTGCACGTTCCCCAATCTGACCTCCAGGCACAGCTGGCGAGTCGGCTCGAGCAGCTCGGCTTCCCGTCGCTTCGCCCGGCCCAGATCCAGCTGCTCAACGTGATCGGTCGCCACACCGCCTCCGGAGTACGGCTCTCCGACCTGGTCGCGGAGCTGTCGCTGCCCAAGCCGACGGTCGGCGATCTGATCGACGAGCGCGCGCAGATGCGCATGGTGGAGCGGTTTCCCGATCCCGAGCACGGCGTGATCAAGCGCGTTCGCCTCGGTCCCAAGGGCAAGACCTGGGCGACCGAGGTTCGCCGCGTGTCGGCCGAGACCGAGGCACGCTGGGCCACGCGGCTCGGCAGCAAGAAGATGAAGTCACTGCGCGCGTTGCTCGAGGAGCTCGCGGCCACGGTCGAGAAGCCGGTGGCGAACGGTAGCCGCGTCGCGAAGCGCGGCTAGTGCTGGCCGCGGATCGCTTCGTCGATCTGGCGTGTCTCACGTACGACGATCGCGAAGCTCGCGCGCGCCGTGCGGAAGCCGAGCAGATGGCGCCGCGCCCGACGGACGTCCACACCGCGGCGGCCGCCGGTGATCCGGACGCGCTGCGCGATCACCTCGACCGCGATCCAGCCTGTCGTGATCGACCGGGCACCCCTCGCGCATGGGTCCCGCTGCTCTCGCTGTGCTACAGCCGGATCCGCCAGCGCGATCCGATCGCGTGCCTCGAGCTGCTGCTCGCCCGAGGCGCCGATCCGAATGCGTTCACGATGCTCGGCGACTGCCGGTTCACGGCCTTGACCGGGGTGATGGGCGAGGGCGAGGCCGGGCCCTTCGAGCAACCCCCACACGCCGAGGCGCGTGCGATGGCGGAACGCTTGCTCGACGCGGGCGCCGATCCGACGGACGACCAGGGGCTCTACAACACGCATTTCCTCCCCAGCAACGCCTGGCTCGAGCTGCTGTTCGCACGAGGCCTGGCCGCGAGCGCTTGCCACCTCGTGTTCGGTCGGGCGGTGACGCAGGGGTTCGACGAGCGCGTGCGGTTGCTGCTCGACCATGGGGTGCCGGCGGAGGGTCGCGACCACTACACCCATCGCACGCACCTCGAAGACGCGCTGCTCGAGGGTCACGCCGGCATCGCGCAGCTCCTGATCGAAGCGGGCGCACGCGAGCCGGCGTTCGACGATCGCGCGCGCTTCAGGGCCGCCGTCCTCGCCAACGACGCGAGCGAGGCGACACGGTTGCTCGCGGCCTCGCCAGCGGTGGCGTCGGCCGCGCCGCTGGCCGCAGCCGCACGGCATGGCCACGTTGCCGCCCTCGAGCTCGGGCTCTCGCTCGGTCTACCGGTCGACGGCGTCGACCACGCGGGGCTGACCCCGTTGCATCACGCGGCCGCGAACGGCCAGCTCGAGGTCGCGCGTATCCTGGTGGCGCACGGCGCGTCGCGCGAGATTCGCGATCCGCGCTTCGGCGGCACGGCGCTCGGCCACGCGCGCTTTCACGCGGAGCGCTGGCCGCGTCCCGGCTGCAGCGCGATCGTGGCGCTGCTCGAGTGACTACTTCTTGTCGGGCTTCTGGAAGAACGCGTAGATCAGCGACACCTTGAAGATGGTGTCGAAGCTCGACGCCTCGAGCGCTCCCGACTCGCCGATCAGCATCACCGGCTTGCCGCCGAACACCAGCGGCGCCGGGCGGTTGTCGTACTTGCCCTCGAACGACGTCTGGATCGCGAGGTTCCGGCCGATCTTCGCCGACACCGCCGCGCGCACGTTGACACGCGTGTCCTCGCCGAAGCTCGCGTCGCGGGTGACCAGATCCTCCTTGTTGAGGTTGGTCAGGATCTCCGCGGCCGAGTCGAGCGTGGTGCCGGTCGACAGGTTCGCCTTGTAGCCGACGAAGCCGCGCGCCGAGTGGATCGACACCGACGGGCCGGTCACCAGGTTTTCACGCGAGTAGTCGTAGCCGACCTCGGCGAGCGCCTCGGAGGTCTCGTTCTTGAACAGCTGGCGGCTGTAGCCGGCTTGACCGCCGAGCACGGATTCCTTACCGGCAGGCAAGTCGCGAGACGCGAGCGCGGCGATGAACAGCGAGTTGTGCTCGGTGAGGAAGCGGTCGTAGCGCGCCTTGGTGGCCAGCGTCTCGGCGGTGGTGGTGCTCGTCGAGATGATGTCGTCGCGCGTGATCGGCATCGCCGGGTCGACACCCATCGCCAGCGTGCGGACCGTGGACTTCGCGTAGGTCAGCGAGCCCTCGAACGCGAGCTTGTTGCGACCGGTCTTGCGCGACGCCTTGAAGCCCGCCGCGACGGTGGTGGTCTTGGAGTTGCCGGTCGTGAACACGATGCCGGCCTCGGCGACGGCATCCCATTCGACGTCCTTGACCTCCTTGACCTCGTCGGCCTTGCCGTACTCGAACTTCGGGTCCTTGGGCTGGGCGAATGCGGAGGGTGCGAGCGCGGAGGAAGTCGCGATCGCGAGGATCGTGGGGACAACGAATCTCTTCATAGTGGTTATGCCTGACGCGGAATTGCGCGCAGACGATAACCGAAGCGGTGACGAGATTCGATGAGGTCGCCGATCTCTGACTTGATCAGGGCGCGTCGCACCCGTCGCACGAGCTGTTTGACGTGGTTCTCGCTGGGCTCCCGGGTATCCCAGGACAGGTCCGCGATCAGCTCCGACGAGCGGACGAAGCCGCGCACCAGCTCGGGCTGGTGGGACTCCGAGGCCATCCGCCGGATCATCAGCGCCATCAGCTCGAACTGCGTGGTGGTGAGCTGGACCTGCTTGCCGTCGACCTCGATCAACCCGCCGCCGCCACCGGTGGGCTCGTGCATCTTGAAGGTCATCGCCGGCAGCCCGACGTCGGTGCGCTCTTCTTCCTCGAACGGCTGGTCGTCGGGCGGGACCACGAGCGAGGGCGTCGACACCGGCTCGATGGTGGGCACCGGCGTGGGCGGCTTGATCGTGGCGGTCGCGGTGCGGCCGACGCGCGGCGCGGGGAGCCGCGAGATGTCGTTGATGAAGTAGAAGGCGATGTGGCCGAACCGGACGCGGTCGCCATCCTTGATGTGGACCGGCCCCTCGATCAGCTTGTCATCGAGGTAGGTGCCGTTGGCGGAGCCGAGATCGCGCAGGGTCCAGACGTCGCCGTCGAGGGTGACGTGGGCGTGGTGGCGCGACACCGAGGGCTCGAGGATCGCGAGACCCGTGCCCTCGACCTGGCGGCCGATGATGGTGCGCGGGTCGAGCCGGTGAGGGCGACCCCACAGATCGATCAGCGCGGCCATGGTGGGACGGATGCCGTGCGGCTGCAGCTGTTCCGGCATGATCCGGATCGGGCTCGACAGCTCGTCGCGGCACTCCTCGCAAAGCACCCCAACCTCGACGGGGCGCTGCCTGCAAACCGGGCAGCTCACGGACGCACTGTATCACCGGATCAGAGAATCATCGCGCGGGTGGCGCAGCTTCCCACGACGAGTATCTGCGGCCCTGAACCGGCTCCTCGACCCGCGTCGCCGAGGCGGCGAGCCGGAACGGGATCGAGCGTGCCGTCATGCCGTCCTCACCGGAGGTCATGACGCCGAAATGGAGGTGCGGCGTCGACGAGAAACCGGTGTTTCCCGACAGCGCGATCGGCGTGCCACGCTCGACGCGCTGGCCCGGTTTGACCTCGATTCCGCTCGGCGACAGGTGCATGTACTCGCCGAGGGTACCGTCGTCGTGCTGGATCAGAACGAAGTTCGTTCGCTTGTAGTCGAGGTAATCGGGTGTGGTCCCGGCGCCCTGCGCGGCGGCGTTGGCGGCGACCACGACCCCGGGGCGCGCTGCCAGCACCTGGGTGGCGACCGGGCAATCGAAGTCGACCGCGAACTCGTTCGAGCCGCGGTGCGAGAAATTGCCGTGGAAGCCCTGGAGCACGGAGAACGTCTGACCGGCCGGAAACGGTAGGCGATAGACGTAGTCGGTGGGCTCGACGCGCGGATCGCCCCAGCGGGCACGGAACGACAGCTCGCGGCGGTAGGCGCGGCCGGCGTCGAGTCGCTCGAGCTCGGCGAGCACCACGTTCTGGCCGTTGCCGTAGGGCATCGGCGCGGCGGGCAGGAACGCGACGCCCTCGGTGTGGCCGAGCGGGGCCAGGTTATCGAGGCCGTTGAGGCTCCACCGGATCACGATCGGCGTCGCGAAGCGATTGCGCGCGATCTGCCAGATCCGGTTGCCGCGGCGATAGATCTCGAACTCGATCTGGCCACCGTCGAACACGTAATCGATCAATCGATCATCCAGCTTCCCGAACCCGCTCGGATCGCCCTGCATGTCGGGCACCGGCACCTGGATGGGATTGTTTCGCGGCGGCTGCGGCGGCGTGTAGATGGGCGCGGGCTCGCACGCGCTAGCGCACAAGAGCGTCACCACGAGCCACCGCTGCATGATCACCAGCGGCCATCGTAGCAGCTCGCGCCGATGGCTTCAGCTGTCGCGGGCGAGCGACCGCCGTGTCGTGCGATACCGCACCATCGTGTGGCCGACGCGATCCCACCAGGTCCGCCGGCCCGACGCGCGCAGCGACGCGTAGGCGAGGTTCACGATCGCCGCCAGCATCCAGACGATGACGATGGCGTCGAGCACCCCGTCGAGGTCGAGCACGAAGCCGTTCTTGCCCGTGCCAGGAGTTGCCGGCTCGGTCAGGAACGACTGGAGGATCTCGACGATCAGCGGGATGCCGAGCATCATCAGCGTGCGCCGGATCGACCGCGGGAGTGATGGCTTGCCGAGCGTGTCGATGTCGATCACCTCGAGCTCCATCACGGTCTTGCCGAACGTGGCGCCACCACGGTGCGTGGTCCAGACCTGCATGATCGCGATCAGCGGGAACGCGAGCGGCACGTTGTCGAACAGGTCGATCCCGGCCGCCGTGATGCCGAGCTTGAGGGCGCCGACGATCAGGCCGATCGCGGCGAAGTCGAGCAGCAGCGCGACGGTGCGCACCCAGAAGCCGGCGGGCCGCGATTCGGAGTCGCTCGCGAGATCGAGCGCGCGCAGCAGATCCTCGTAGCTGGCGAACCGATCCTCGGGCTTGGCCGCCATCATCTTCAGGATCAGCGCGTCGAGAGCGCCGATCTGCACCCTGCGCTGGCCCTTGCGGGGCACCGACGGCCGCGCGGCGGTGGCGTGCTTGGTGAGCAGTTCGTCGACGCTGTCGCCCTCGAACGGCGGCTTGCCCGCGATCAGATGGAACAGCGTGGCGCCCAGCGCGTAGATGTCGCTGCGGAAGTCGACGGCGTCGCCGCGCGCCTGCTCGGGGGCCATGTAGAGCGGCGTGCCGGCGAGCGAGGTCTGCAGCACGGCGCCGTTCGGTGCGAGCTCGCCATCGAGGCCGCCGGCGGCGAGGCCGAAGTCGAGGACCTTGACCACGCCGTGGCCATCGATCATCAGGTTCGATGGTTTGACGTCGCGATGCGTGATGCCGGAGCGCTTGGCTTCGCGCAGCCCGAGGGTGGCGGCGCGGATCACCGCGAGCGCATCGTCGACGGGCATCGGGCCCTTGGCGATGCGCTCGGCCAGCGTCTCGCCGGCGACGTACTCCATCGCGAAGTAGAGGTGCTGGTCCTCCTCGCCGACGAAGTAGATGTGGCCGACGTTGGGGTGCGCGACGCGAGCCTGCGCGCGTGCCTCGCGGACCATCCGATCGCGGCGCTTCGGATCGCGAGCGACGGCCTCGGGCAGCACCTTGACGGCGACCGGGCGATCGAGGGCGAGGTCGGTGGCGAGGTAGACCTCGCCCATGCCGCCCGAGCCGAGGGGGCGCTCGATCCGGAAGTGGCCGAGCTGCTTGCAGGCGGGGAGCTCGGCTGATGGCGCGAGGAGGGCAGGGC
>JAEYYY010000470.1 GCA_023430775.1 Pseudomonadota bacterium | reverse complement strand
CCGTGGCGCAGCTGGCCGCGACCCGCGCCGATCGAGCTGGTGCGCGCCGACGATGGTGCGTATCGCCGGGTGTAGGATGCCGGCGTGGGCACGCTGTTCCTGATCCGCCACGGCCAGGCGTCGTACGGCCAGGCCGACTACGACAAGCTGTCGTCGCGCGGTCACGACCAGGCGAAGGCGCTGGGCAGCTTCTGGCTCGCACATACGAAGCTCGACGCGATCTTCGTCGGACCGCACCGCCGCCAGCAGGAGACGATCGCGGGCGCGCGCGAGGCGGCGCACGGGCGCGGCATGGCCAGCCCGGAGCCGGAGCTGTTGCCCGAGCTCGCCGAGTACCCGGCGTTCGAGATGCTGACGCACCTGATGCCGAAGCTGGTCGCCGAGGATGCGAAGTTCGCGCAGCTCGCGACCTCGCCCACCCCGCGGCTGCTCGACGACGCGTTCCACGCGATCCTCGGCCGGTGGGCGCGCGACGAGTGGAACATCGACGGTGTCGAGCGGGTGGCGGTGTTCGTCGATCGCGTTCGCACCGCGCTCGATCGCGTGATCCGGGCCGCGGGCTCGGGCGCACGCATCGCGTGTGTCACCTCCGCCGGACCGATCGGCGTCGCGGTCGGGCTGACCTTCGGCATCGCGGCCGAGCGGATGGTGCGCACCAGCGTGGTGATCCGGAACGCGTCGATCAGTGAATTCAGGTTCCGCAGCCAGAGCTTCGACTGGCAGCCCGATCAGCTCTCGCTGGTCACGTTCAACGGCACGTCGCACCTCGGCGGGCTCGACAGCGAGCGCTGACTCAGATCTTCGAGGCGGGGGTGTGAGGATCGACAGATACCTGAGACTCGCGACGGTTCTCGACGACAATCCGCGGACTTCGCCCGGTGGGAACGGGCATTCGCCTTGCTCGTTCGCGACGGTATGAGGTTGCCTGTCTTCGTCGTCGCCGCGGCTTTGCTCCCCGCCTGTAGCGGCGAGCCCACGCGCATCGATCCCCGACTCAAGCCACTGCCCGATTGCGACCGCGCGCTCGCGCACGTTCGCGAGGTGGCGCTGGCCAAGATGAACCGCCAGATCGACGAGCAGATCGCGGCCTTCGATCGGGGCGACTTCTGTTACGGCGGCGTCGGTGGCTACGAGGACGACAACAGCCCGGTGCCGCCGACGAACAATCCCAGCGATCCGAGCACGCCGACCACCGGCACCGGCACCAACAACCAGGTCGCCGGCGTCGACGAGGCCGACTTCGTGAAGAACGACGGCCAGTACATCTACCTCGCGCAGAACGGCGTGCTGCGGATCGTCGATGCGTGGCCGGCGGATCAGGCGCACGAGGTGTCGGTGACGCCGATCGAAGGCACGCCGAAGAAGCTGTTCGTGGTCGGCGATCGCGCGCTGGTCTACGTCGCGATCGGCGCCGATGCCACGTTCGGGATGGGCGAGTGCACGTACGGCTACGACTGCGACTTCGTCGGCGACGGCACGACGACGCGCGCCCTGGTGTTCGACATCTCGGATCGCACCGCGCCGCAGCTCGTGCGCTCGGTCGCGCTGCCCGGCTCGCTGATCGCCGGCCGCCGGATCGGCAACGCGGTGCATACGGTGGTGACCACCAATCCCGATCCGTTCCAGGGCCTCCAGTACTACCCGGAGGACGACCTCTGCCAGGGTCCGCCGGTCCTCAACCGCTACGCCGCGCACGCCGCGTTCGAGCGGCTGCGCGAGACCAACAAGCAGATCATCGAGGCCACCGACATCACCGCGATCCTGCCGGTGATCGTCGACAGCGCCGACGACTCGACCGACACCTCGGCGTGCACCTCGATGTACGAGAGCCAGGTCAACGACGGCGCCGCGTTCATGACGATCGCGTCGCTCGATCTCACCACCAACGACCCGGTGGTGGCGTCGACGATCGTGTCGCGGTCGGGCGCGGTCTACGCGTCGGGCGAGGCGCTGTACGTCGCGGTGCCGCACCAGAGCGACGTCCAGGACTTCGACGGCGCGGCGCTGTCGTGCATCCACAAGTTCCAGATCGGCGAGCAGCCGGAGGCCACCGGCTACATCGGCAGCGGCACCGTGATCGGCCGGCCGCTCAACCAGTTCGCGATGGACGAGAAGGACGGCAAGCTGCGGATCGCGACGACGAACGGCCACGTGCCGAGCCCCGATGTCGAGTCGCGGCTGACCGTGCTCGACGAGCAGGACCACGAGCTGGTCGAGATCGGCGCCGTCACTGGCATCGCGCCCACCGAGGACATTCGCTCGGTGCGCTTCGACGGCGACCGCGCGTTCATCGTCACGTTCAAGAAGACCGATCCGCTGTTCACGTTCGACCTGTCGAACCCGGAAGATCCGAAGCAGCTCGGCGAGCTCAAGATCCCCGGCTTCTCGACCTACATGCACATGCTCGATGACAACCACCTGCTGTCGATCGGCTACGACGCCGACGACCACGGCGACTTCGCGTACTTCGATGGCGTGCTGCTGCAGGTGTTCGACGTCACCGACCCGTTCAATCCGACGCTGGCGCACCGCCACGTCATCGGCACGCGCGGCAGCTCGAGCGAGGCGCTGACCAACCACCTCGCGTTCACCTGGTATCCCGAGCACGCGCTGCTGTCGGTGCCGATGACGGTCTGCGAGGGTGGCGACGACGGCGAGTACGGCCAGACGATGTCGTTCTCCGGACTGATGCTGTTCGACGTATCGGCGACCGCCGGCATCGCCGAGCACGGCCGGGTCGCGCACCCGGTGCCCGACGAGGTGACGTGCGGCAACTGGTGGACCCAGAGCAACTCGGCGGTCAAGCGCTCGTTGTTCCTCGACCGCTACGTCTATTCGATCTCCAACGCCGACCTCAAGATCCAGTCGGTCGACGCGCTCGGCACCGACCTGGTGTCACTGCCGCTGGAGTAGTGATACGACCGCGGGCATGGATTTCGATCCGCCCGAGGCCGTCCGTCCGCTGCTCGCCAGGATCGAGCAGTTCGTCGCCGAGCACGTGATGCCGCTCGAGCAGCACGTGTTCGAGGTCGGCTTCGCGAACGCGGAAGCCAGGCTGCGCGAGCTGCGCGCGAAGGTGAAGGCCGCCGGGATGTGGGGCCCGCAGCTGCCAAAGGATGTCGGCGGGCTCGGCCTCGGTCTCGTCGAGCACGGCCTGGTCTCCGAGCGCCTCGGCCGGTCGCCGCTCGGGCACTACGCGTTCGGCGCGCAGGCACCCGACGCCGGCAACCTCGAGATCCTCCACAAGTACGGGACTCCCGAGCAGAAGGCGAAGTGGCTCGCCCCGCTGGCGGCCGGCGAGCTGCGGTCGTGCTTCTCGATGACCGAGCCGGAGAACCCGGGCTCCAACCCGACCTTGCTGTCGTGCACCGCGCGCAAGGACGGCAGCGACTACGTGATCGACGGCCACAAGTGGTTCACCACCGCCGCCGACGGTGCCGCCTTCGCGATCGTGATGGCGGTGACCGATCCGGACGCACCGGCGCACGGCCGCGCGTCGATGATCATCGTCCCCACCGACACGCCGGGCTTCGATCGCGTGCGCAACATCCCGATCATGGGCGACCCGAGCTCCGGCTACGGCTCGCACAGCGAGATCTGGTATCGCGGCTGCCGCGTGCCGCAGGCGAACCGCCTCGGTCCCGAGGGTGCCGGCTTCCTGATCGCGCAGGAGCGCCTCGGCCCCGGCCGCATCCATCACTGCATGCGCTGGATCGGCATCTGCGAGCGCGTGTTCGACACCATGTGCCGCCACATCACCCGCCGCAAGATCGACGACGACAAGACGCTGGCGACGCGCCAGATCGCGCAGGCGTGGGTCGCCGAGGCGCGCGCGGAGATCGATGCCTCGCGCCTGATGGTGCTGCACGCCGCGTGGACGATCGAGAAGAAGGGCTTCGCCGCCGCGCGCGACCAGGTCAGCTGCATCAAGTTCTACGTCGCCGACGTCATGCTGCGGCTCGTCGATCGCGCGATCCAGCTGCACGGTGCGCTCGGCATCACCAGCGACACCATCCTCGCCTACTACTACGTGCACGAGCGCGGCGCGCGGATCTACGACGGCCCCGACGAGGTCCACAAGATGGTGGTCGCGAAGCGCATCCTCGCCAGGTACGCCTCGTGAAGCTCGCGGAGGACGGCACCAAGGCGGTGCGCGCGGGCGAGGAGCTCGATGTCGCGAAGCTGTCCGCGTTCGTGCAGAACGAGCTCGGCATCACCGAGCCGATCACCATCGAGCAGTTCCCGGGCGGCCACTCGAACCTGACGTACTGCGTGCGCGCCGGTGATCGCGAGATGGTCCTGCGCCGCCCACCGGTCGGTTCGAAGGTGAAGTCCGCGCACGACATGGGCCGCGAGGTGGCGGTGCTGTCGAAGCTCGCGCCGGTGTACTCGCGCGCGCCCAGAGTGTTCGCCTACGAGGCCACCGGAGAGGTGCTCGGCGCGCCGTTCTATCTGATGGAGCGCCGCCGCGGCGTCATCCTGCGCAAGCAGTTGCCGGCCGAGCTCGCGAGCGACCACGCGGCGATCCGCCGGATCTGCGAGCTGCTCGTCGACGCGCTGGTCGATCTCCACGCGGTCGATTACGCCGCCGCCGGGCTCGGCGACTTCGGCAAGCCGGCGGGCTACATCGAGCGCCAGGTGACCGGCTGGACGGAGCGCTACGCCGGCTCGCAGACCGACGACATCCCCGCCGTCACCGAGGTCGCGGCGTGGCTGAAGGCGAACATGCCAACCGATGGCGCGCCGGCGCTGATCCACAACGACTTCAAGTTCGACAACGTGATCTTCGATCCGACGCTGTCGACGATCACCGGCGTGCTCGACTGGGAGATGACGACGATCGGCGATCCACTGATGGATCTCGGCACGTCGCTGTCGTACTGGGCGCAGCACAGCGATCCACCGGCGATGCACCAGCTGCCGTTCGGGCCGACCGCGTCGCCCGGGATGATGACGCGGCAGGAGATCGCGCAGCGTTACTTCGAACGCTCGGGGCGCAAGGCCGAGTCGCTGGTCTTCTATTACGCGTTCGGCCTGCTCAAGACCGCCGTGATCGCGCAGCAGATCTATTACCGGTTCGCGAAGGGCCTGACCCAAGATGCCCGGTTCGCGGCGATGATCATCGGCGTGCGCTTGCTCTCGGAGCAGGCGCGCAGCTCGATCGAGCGCAACTCGATCTGACGCGTATCCATCGCGGGTTCGGTGTTATCTAACTGCCATGCGGACATTCGTGGTGGCACTCGTGGTGGTGATGGCGACGTTCGGGCTCGCGGTGGCAACCCACCCCGGAGCGTCCAGCGCGTACTCGCTGATCGGCTTCTCGGCGGACAGCAAGACGGTCTACTTCAAGAAGGCGAGCTGGAACGTCATGCAGGCCGAGGAGTGGTTCGTCGTCTGGGACGCCACCACCGGCAAGCAGAAGACCTCGCAGCCGATCCTGCGTCACTGCGGTGCCGGCGGCGAATTCGAGGCCGGCGCCGAGTGCGAGGGACGAGGCGGCTCGACGCTTCCGCAGATCGAGAAGAAGACCGGCGATCGCACCGTCGCGAAGCTCCACGGCAGCCACGGTGCGCTCGCCGCCGATCCGCTGCTCGCGCCCAAGGACAAGGTCGCCGGCGACAGGTACCTCAAGGCCGCGACCTCGACCGGGCACGCGCAGGTGTTCACCGGCAAGGGCATCGAGATCAAGGTGACCACCACGTACGAGGGCAAGAAGCTGCCCGACCTGTCGGACGGCATGCCGAAGACGGCGTTCTTCAAGCTCGCCGCGACGGTCACCGCGGGTGGCGAGACGTGGACCGCGAGCTCGCGCGTCTACGGCGAGCCGGTCGAGGACATCGACAACGGCAACATCATCCGCTGGGAGGGGCTGTACGTGCAGGGTCTCGCGCTCGCGCCGGACCGCCACGCGATCGCGCTGACGTTCGCGGGCAAGCCGTTCCTGATCCAGCGCAAGAAGTGATCAGTTCCTGATCTCGATCTTCCACGCGCCGTGCGTGGTGTCCTCGCGGACCTCGACGCGCGGCTCGCCATCGCGATAGATGAACACGCGCTTGCCGTCGTCCTCGCTCGGCCGCGGCATGCCCCACTTGTGCGTGAACAGCTCGGCGAGCTGATCGCGCGCGTCGGGATGCGCCTTGAACGGGATCGAGAACTTGATCTCGCGGATCCGGCCCGCGGCGACGTCGAGCGAGAACTTGGTGGAATGCCGCTCCCACTCGGTGGGCAGCAGCGTGACCGTCAGATCGCCGCGCGCGGCGGTGACCTGATCTTCGAACATCTTCTTGACCTCGTTGACGGTGAGGTTGAGGACCGGCATGCCGTCGAGGACGTCGGGTTGCTCGCCGAGCAACTGCGCGACCGGCAGGTACTGATCGAACGCGAGATCCTGGCTCGAGCCGAGCGCCGGCCGCAGCGTGGCGCGCCAGCCGGTGCTCGGATCCGGCCACACGAGCACGTCCTTGCCGACCGGCTCGGTGGCGGGGAGGCCCGGGCCCCACGCCTCGGTGATCAGCGCCCGCGCACTCGCGGGGAGGTTGAGATAGATCGCGCGGATCGTGCCGCTCTTGTCATCGATCGCGACGAACTCGCGCACCGCATCGACGCCGGTGGGCACGCCGGCGCGAACGTCGACGGGACCCGGTGCGAGCTTGCGGGCGTCGGCGACCTTCATGCCGATGCGCAGCTTGTTGAGATCGCCCGGCGGCACGACGTGCGCGCCGAAGAACTCGGAGGTGAGCGCGTGATACGGCACGTACTCGACGACGCAGTTGCGCTCGAGGCAATCGAGCTTCGCCTTCCAGCCGGTCGACTCGCTCGCCCACGTCACCTCGGGCTGGCCGAGCGAGTCACGCGTGATCAGGGGATCGCCCCACACGCGCTGCAGCAGGTCGCGCGTGCCGTTGTTCGACACCACGGCGACGATGCCCGCGACGGTTCCCGAGTCGACGCGAACCTCGAGGCGGACGTCGGAGGTGCCCGATTCGAGGACCAGCTGCTCGCGCACCGCGCGGGTGTCTTCCCGCAGGTTCGGGACCAGCTTCTTGGCCTCGGCGACGCTCATGCCGGGCTGGATCTTCGCGAGCCCGCCGGGCGGCTCGATGCGCGACCCGAAAAACTCCGTGGTCGCAGCCGGCGCGGTGTTGCACGCGGTGAGCGCGAGCACGAATCCGATCCGGGACGACATCCTCTATAGATGCCCCGGCTCCTCGAAAAGCACAACGCTCGGTCAGCGCCTGGGGCGGATCGCCCCGCCCTTGCGACGGTCTTCCCACGACAGCAAGCGCTGCACCACGAGCTGATCGTCGACGATGCGCACGTCGACGGGCTTGCCGTCGAACGCGGCCTTCGAGAACGGCTCGGCGAGGCGGCGGAACGACTTCACGGAGTCGTCGTCCTCGGTGTCGAGATCCGTGTAGATCGCGACGACGGCGCGCGCCGGCTGGTAGTTGTCATCGCGCATCACGAACGCGTACAGCACGTCCTTGCCCTCGTCTCGCTCGACGACGACCTCGCCGACGGCATGCGCCTCCTCGAGCGTGCCGCCATCGCGGTACCAGATGATCGTGCTGTCATCGGCGACCACCGGCGAATCACCGCGATCGCTCCAGCGATAGGTCGAGTAGACGGTGCCATCGAGATCGCCGAGCACGAGATCGATCGGGCGACCCTCGAGCGCCTCGGACATGTCGTCGGACCACATCGGATACGTCATGTTGTCGAGCGGCGTGGGCTCGGTCTCCGGCGGCATCCATAGCTCGACGCGGATCGTTCCGCCGTCCGCGACTCCTGTGGGGCGATCAACCATCGCGACCTTGCCATCCTCGTTGCCGAAGTGCCCGGTGCGCTTGAGCACCCGCGCGATCTCGGCCACCTCTTCCTCGGTGACGTTGCGGAAGCGCACCTCGTCCTCGTCGGCTTGATAGGTCTGGAGCCGCTCCTCGAACTGGAACCGCCGGCGGGGCGCGAGCTCCTCGTCGACGATCACGATGTCGACCGGCTGCTTCGAGAAGGCCTTGCGCGACAGCTCGTCGGCGAGGTCGCCGAAGGCGCGCGCCATCTTCGCCGTGCGGTAGCCCTCGGGCGTGGCGGCAAACGTCACCACGTAGCGATCGCCCTCGCGATGTACGCCGACGTAGTAATCGCCCTGGAAGTACTCCATCTCGGTCAGCGCATCGCGCAGCCGGATCGCGTCGCCCTTGGTGGCGCCGTCCTCGTACGCGACCACCGCGCCATTGGGCGCCTCGATCGTCGGCGATTCGGTGAGGGCCATGTAGCCGACGATGCCGGCGACCAGGAGGACGAAGATGATCGCGAGCGAGGCGATGCCGGCGAGCACGGCCCACCACCACGACGTGATCTGACCGCCGAGGCTGGTGTGGCGATCGAGCTCGCTGCCCTGCACCGCGCGCATCACCAGCACCATCGCGGGGACCGAGCCCAGCGAGATGACGCCCGGGAGCTTGTCGGCGAAGCCGAGCGCGCACAGCCCGGCGGTCCAGAACACGCCGAGCACCAGCATCACCCAGCCGAGCCCGGAGATGCCGAGCTTCTTGAAGTTGCGGGCGAGCAGCCAGCAACCGGCGACCGGCGTTCCGAGGAACGTCGCGAGCGCGACCTGGCCCGGCGAGTACAGCGTGTACAGCGGGAGCACGTACCCGGAGGGCTGGTACGGACTGCGGGTGGGCTGCAGCGGCGGCAACGAACCCCGCACGCGCGCCATCGGCACCTGTTCGTTCTTCACGCCGCGAGTCTTACTCCGGCGACGAACCGGCCGTGAATACTAAAGATGAATCAGCCGAGCGTGCGCAGGGCATCGGCGAGGATGGTGAGCGCCGATCGCATCTCGTGCTCGGCGAGCCACGCGTAGGCGACGCGGAAGCCGTGGAGATGGGGATCACCAAGGAACGCCGCACTCCTGTTGCTGATCACGACGTTGCGCCGCGCGAGGTGTGCCTCGAGCGTCGGCAGATCGATCGTGCGCGGGATCTCGAGCCACAAGGTCGGACCGCCGCCCGGCGTGGTCCAGCGAACGCCATCGGGCATCAGCTCGTCGAGCGCCGCGAGGCACGCCGTGTAGCGCGTATCGAGGTTCTTCTGCAGCGACTGGAGATGGGTGTCGTAGTAACCGCGGTCGAGGAACTCGGCGACCACCGCCTCGGTGAGCCACGCGTTGCCGAGCGTCGACAGCCGCTTCGCGCTGACCAGCGACGGCACCAGCTCCGGCGGCGCGGCGACGAAGCCGATGCGCAGCGAAGGCAGCAGCTTCTTGGTGAACGAGTTGACGTACAGCACGTTCCTGCCGCCGAGCATCCGCAGCATCGGCCGGTACTCGCCGTCGGACAGCATGTCGCTGCCCCAGTCGTCCTCGAGGATCGCGATGCCGCGGCGGCGGCACAGCTCGAGCACGCCGCGCAGCTCGGCGCTCGTGTACGAGTAGCCCGTGGGGTTGTGGAAGCTCGAGATCAGGTACGCGAGCGCGGGCGCGGGCTGCGCCGCGAGCTGGCGCTCCCACAGCTCGAGATCGATGCCGCCGCCGGGCCGGAACGGATCGAGCGGCAACCCGATGAGCTCGTGGCCGAGGCTCTCGAACAGCAGCTTCGCGTACGCGTAGACCGGCGACTCGAGCGCGATCCGCCGCACCGCGAGCGACCGCGCGACGATGTCGAGCGACTGCTGCGAGCCCGTGGTGATCACGACCTCGTCGGCCTCGACGTCGAGCCCGCGCGCCTGGAGCCGGCGTGCGATCGCCTCGCGCAGCGGCCGGTATCCCTGCGCCTCGTAC
>JAEYYY010000463.1 GCA_023430775.1 Pseudomonadota bacterium | reverse complement strand
GCTGGTCACCGCCTCCGGTGCCATGTACGCGAGCTTGCCCTTCACGCGACCGGTCTGCGTGCGCAGCTGCGATGACTGCGCCTTCGCGATGCCGAAGTCGATCACCTTCAGGTGACCTGCCGGATTGACGATCAGGTTCGACGGCGAGATGTCGCGGTGGACGAGCTTGAGCGGCTGACCTTGCTCGTCACACTTGGTGTGCGCGTAGTCGAGCGCCTCGGCGAGCTGGAGCAGGATCCCGACGGTGACATGGACCGGCGGCGGGCCCGACACCTTGCGCGCGTGACGGAGGATGCGACGGATATCGCGACCGTCGATGTACTCCATCGAGATGAAGTACTCGGTGGCGACGCGACCGAGCTCGTAGATCTGGACGATGTTGTGGTGGTTGAGCAGCGAGGCGAGCTTCGCTTCGCGTACGAATGACTTGATGAAGCTCGCGTCCTCCGCGAGGTGCGGCAGCAAGCGCTTGAGCGCGACGATCCGCTCGAAGCCTTCGATGCCGCGCTCGAGTGCGCGGTGCACCGTGGCCATACCGCCGACACCCAACCTCTCGTACACGAGGTAGGGGCCGAATTGCTCCTCCGCGGCGAGCTCGGTTTCCAGGTCCGCCCCCATCCGAGACCGAAAGAATCACACGGAAATCTCGGTCACGCACCTGTGTTTGCCTGGAAGCCACTGACCGTGCACTACGCGTGGGTTAGCCGACCTCACCCGGCGTCTTGACCTCGAGCGTCAACGCGTGGATCGGACCCTTCATCTCCTCGGCCAGCGCGGCCATCACCATGCGGTGGCGCTGGATCAGTGACTTGCCCTCGAAGTGCGTCGAGATCACGCGGGCTTCCCAGTGATCCTCTGTCCCGGTGAGGTCCTTGAGCGTGACCTCGGCGTCGGGCAGCGACTCGCGGAACTTGGCGGTGATCGCTTCGGGCTTCACGACACCAGACCCAGCTCCCGACCGACTGCTGCAAATGCGCTCACCGCACGGTCGACGTCGGCCTCGGAGTGTGCGGCCGAGAGCTGCACGCGGATCCGCGCCTGGTTTTTCGGTACGACGGGAAACGAAAACCCGATGACGTAGATGCCGTGGCCGAGGAGGCGCTGTGCCATGTCACCCGCCAGCTTCGCGTCGCCGAGCATGACCGGCACGATCGGATGCACACCGGGGCGGATGTTCAGGCCGGCCTTGGTCACCCCTTCGCGGAACCGCGTGGTGTTGGCCTCGAGCTTGTCGCGCAGCGCGGTCGACTCGCTGATCAGCGCGATCGCCTCGAGCGAGCCCGCGACGATCGGCGGCGCCAGCGTGTTCGAGAACAGGTACGGCCGCGACCGATTGCGCAGCAGATCGACGATCTCCTTCTTGCCGCTGGTGAAGCCGCCGGAGGCACCGCCGAGCGCCTTGCCCAGCGTCGAGGTGAAGACGTCGACGCGATCGAGGCAGCCGCGCATCTCCGCCGAGCCGCGGCCGGTCTTGCCGACGAAGCCGGTCGCGTGGCTGTCGTCGACCATCACCATCGCGCCGTACTTCTCCGCCAGATCGCAGATCTGATCGATGCGGCCGATGTCGCCGTCCATCGAGAACACGCCGTCGGTGGCGATCATGCGCAGGCGCTTGCCTTGCGTCGCCACGAGCTTCGCCTCGAGGTCGTTCAGATCGTCGTGCTCGTAGCGATGGCGCTCCGCCTTGCACAGCCGGATGCCATCGATGATCGACGCGTGGTTGAGCGCGTCGGAGATGATCGCGTCGTCCTCGCCGAGCAGCGTCTCGAACAGCCCGCCGTTGGCGTCGAAGCAGCTCGAGTAGAGGATCGTGTCCTCGGTGCCGAGGAACTTGCTGATCGCCGCCTCGAGCTCCTTGTGGCGATCCTGGGTGCCGCAGATGAAGCGCACGCTCGACAGCCCGTAGCCGCGATCGTCGAGCGCCGCCTTGGCCGCCGCCATCACGCGCGGGTGGCTCGACAGCCCGAGGTAGTTGTTGGCGCAGAAGTTGAGGACGTTTTTGCCGCCGGTCTGGATATGAGCGGACTGCGGCGACGCGATGATCCGTTCGCGCTTCGTCAGGCCGGCGGCTTCGATCTCGGCGAGCTGCGCGGCGTAGACGGTCTTCGCATGCGTGTACATGCGCTGTTCGATACCACGCCTCAGACCGACAGCGTGCACGCCAGTCCGAAGTGATCGGAGGTGAACGTGCCGTCGATGTCGATCGGCTCGGTCCCGACCAGCTCGATCGCCGATGCCCGCCAGCGGCTGCCGTGGAGGAACACCCGATCGATGCGCTTTCGCGACATCGTCGGCTTGAGCGAGAACCGCATCTTGTTGATCTGCGAATCGGCGGTGTAGCCCGGATCGTCGGGGCGGATCGCCGGCCAGACATCGACGAACGCCGGATCGAGCGCCGCGCACTCGATCGCGTCGGTGGGCTGGAAGTTCATGTCGCCGCACAGCACGGCATCGCCGAGCGCGGCGAGCTCCGGCTGGATCAGCCGCAGCTGGAGCGCGCGCGGCTGCATGCTCTGCTTCATGCTCTCGAGGTGCACGGTGCCGATCGCGAGCCCGCATGCCAGCTCGGCGACCAGCAACCGCCGGCCCATCTGCGTCGGTAGCGAGAGTTGCGACAACCGGCGGATCGGCAGCCGCGACAGGATCACCACGTCGTAGGTCTGAAACAGCTCGATGTCCGAGACCGTGTACGCGCTCCTGATCCACCGGGTGGCGACGAGCACGTCGAGCAGCTCCTTGGTCACCTCCTGCAGGCAGATGACGTCGGGCTTGCGGCGCTCGAGGTCGGCGAGCAGCGCGGCCCGTCGCTCCTCGAACATGTGACCGCCGAACCACACGTTCCATGTCACCAGGCGCACCTCGCACGGCGCCGACGCCGCGGCGCGCGGTGCCTTCTTCCAGTCACCGGCGGACCACACGAATGCTTCGAGCGGCTCGAGCATCGAGCCAAAATAGGGGACTTCGTGATGCGGCCGCAAGTTGCCAGGCAGCCTGCCGGCAACTCGGAGTACGATCGCATCGTGGGGAGACTGATCGCAGGCGTCACGGCGCTCGCACTGGCCAGCTGCACGAGCTACAAGGGCAGCAGAGATGTCGCCCGCTCGGGCGGAGCGCTGATCGGCGGCACGCTGCTGATCGGGTCGATCGTCGCCGACAAGGACGACGACGTCAGCGCCGGCGATGCCGCTCGCGTGATGATCCCGCTCGTCGTCCTCGGGCTCGGCATCATGGTGCTCGGCCTCGTCGGCATGGGCGCGCACAAGGTCGCCGGCAACGACCAGCCGGAGCCGCAGGTCGTCAGCGAGCCGCCGCCGCCGGTCGTGGTCGATCCGGTGGCGGAGCAGCGCGCGGCGGAAGAGCGGCGCCGCCGCGTGGCGTGGGACATGACCCAGCAGGCGCGCATCGCGGCCCACAAGGGCGATTGCGATCGCGTCGCCTATCTCGCGGCTCGCGTCATCGAGGTCGATCGACCGACGTTCGACAACGTGTTCGCGCGCGATCCGTTCATCGTCAAGTGCGCGCCGAAGCCGGCACCCGAGCCCCCGCGCGCGATCCCGATTCCCGATCTCCACCCGCCGATTCCGCCGCCGCCTGCCGAGCCCGCGCCCGAGCCAGCTCCCTAATGCGTCGACAGGATCGCGCCGAGCTCGAGCATGCGGCGGATCCTCGGCACCAGATCATCGGTCATCGCGTCGAGGTCGTACTTCGGCCTCCAGCCCCAGTCCTTGCGCGCCGCCGAGTCGTCGAGCGCCTTCGGCCACGAATCGAGGATGCCCTGGCGACGCGGATCGGGCGAGTACGTGAACCTGGCATCGGGGATCGCGCGCTGCACGCTCTTCGCGATCTCGTCGGCGCGCGGCGAGAACGCCGCGATGTTGTAGATCGAGCGCGTCAGCCGCTCGCGATCCGCCATCGCCAGCTCGAGCAGCGCGCGCACGCCATCGGGCATGTACATCAGCGGGATCCGGGTATCGGCGCGCGCGAACGCCTCGTAGCCGCCCTTGCGGACGCCGTCAACGTACATGAACAGCGCGTAGTCCGACGAGCCGCCGCCCGGCATCGCCGCACTGATCAGGCCGGGGAAGCGAACGCCGCGACAATCGACGCCGTGCTTCTGCGTGTAGTACGCGCACAGCAATTCGCCCGCGACCTTGGTGACGCCGTACATCGTGGTCGGGTGCAGCGCGACGTCGTCGGGCGTGGGGTCCGGCAACGGTCCCGACGGCGGCGGACCGAACACGGCGATCGACGACGTGAAGATCAGGCGCTGGACCTTCGCGACGCGGCAGGCCTCGAGCACGTTCCAGGTGCCGGTCTGGTTGACGTCGTACGCGAGCTTCGGATCCTTCTCGCCGCGCGCCGACAGGATCGCCGCGAGGTGAAACACCATGTCGGGCTTCACCTTCACGAACATCGCCTCGGTCGCCTGGGCATCGGTGACGTCCAGCCGCTTCCACTTGCTGCCGCCGGCGTGCGCGTGCGAGGGCGGGCGGGGGGCGAGGTCGGTGGAGATGACTTCGTGACCAGACGCGGTGAGCGCGCCGATCAGATCGTGACCGATCTGGCCGCCTGCACCGGTGAGGAGGATCTTCATGGGTGGCGCATCTTGGCAGCGTTCCCGGAAGAGATCGAGCGAACAACCCGGCCCCGTGTCACCGTTGCAGGTGATGCGGATCGCTCGCGGGTTGATCGTGCTGGCCGCCTGTTCGACGCCGCCGCGCCGCGCGCCGCCGGCTCCGAAACCTGCCGAGCCCGCGCCGCTCGTCCAGCTCGCCGAGTCCGCCGTGCCCGCGGCGGCGAGGCAACGGCAGGCCAACCTGGTGGTGGTCGAGTCCCCCGGTGCGGCGTCGCGGCAACCCGAGCGACCTCGCGTGCTGAGGAAGTTGCTCGCCGATCGCGGCGGCAAGCTCGAGCTGGCGCGAGGCTACGGGCGCGTCGGGCTGACGATCGAGCGGATCGTGTCGGGCACGCTCGACGATCCCGATTATCCCAAGCGCCCGGTCGGCACCAACCACCTCCCGGTGGTGCTGATCGACGAGGCGGCATTCGTCACCGGCGATGATCTCGACGGCTTCGCGGGCCGGTGGACGCTGACCAGGACCGACGACGGGATCCTGGTGGTCGGCCTGATCGGCGACACGCCGTGGCCGGTCGAGAAGGTGGCAAACCGCCAGGCGATGATCGACAAGGCGCGCAAGCAGCTGCGCTCGGACTCGAGCGAGCAGCGCCTGGCCGGGCTCGCCGTGTTCGACACCCATCTGTTCTACGAGCTCGCACCCGACGTGATCGCGCTCCTCGACGACACGCCCCAGCAGTCACAGCGCGCACGCGTCGTCAGCTACCAGGCACACGACGTGATGCGCGCGCTGGCGCGGCCGTTCGCCGACGACCGCACGCCGGCGACCGGCAACCGCGCCGAGTGGGAGAAGTTCTGGAAGCAGCTGCTCACCCCGGAGACCACGCCGCGGAGGACGATCGACAGCGAGCCGGTCGTGCTCGCGGATCCGGCGATGAGCCAGAACTGGCCGGTGCTCGCGCCGCTTCCCGAGGGTGGCTTCGCGCTCGGGCTCGAGCGTCTCGACCGACCGTTCGACGGTCACACCGAGGGCATCGCGCTGACCTACCCGCCGTTCCACACCCGGACGTGGATCGCCAGCACCGGTGGGGAAGCGCTCGACGTCCAGCGCGGCAGCGACGGCACGACGGCGGTGCTGCACGTCACCGCCGACAGCTGGAAGCTCGCGCTGGCGCCGCCGAACGGCAAGCCGCGGCGCATCGACCTGGCGATCCAGGCCTCGCACGCCGCGCTCGGTGCGACCGCGAAGGGCTACGTCGTCGCGTACATCAAGGGTGACTCCGACGAGCTCGTCCACTTCCAGCTGCTCGATGCCGCCGGCAAGCCGGGCAAGACGCACCAGCTCAAGCTGCCGGGCCGTGCGCAGGGTCGGTATCACCACGGCGTGTTTCCGCTCGCGCTCGCGAAGCGGCCCGGTGGCTGGTTCGTCGCCGTCGAGAGCGCGCCGGGCGGCACCACCCTGTTCACGCTCGACGACAACTTCGCGCAGGTCGGTGGCACCGTCCCGGTGGTCGATCCCGACGCCGGCATCGCGGAGGTCCGCATCAGCGTCGGCACGCAGAGCGCGCTGCTGGTGTGGGAGAACGAGGAGCGCGGGCGCGCGGCCAAGGTCGGTCATCTCGCGGTCGATCTGAGGGGCAACCTGATCGCGCAGGCCGCCACCACCGGGTTCGACGTCGGGCTGATCGCGCGGCCGATCGCGCTCGACGATGGCGGCTTCGCGGTCGCGTGGTGCGAGAACGAGGTCGAGGTTCACGTCGGACGGTGGAGCGCGAAGGGTGTCTTCGAGGGATCTGCGATCGTCCAGCCGCGCGGCGCGATCGATCTGGTGCTGTCGCTGACACGCGACGGCAAGGACGTGATCGTCGCCTACGACGATGGCTCGAAGTTCCCGTACGCGCTCGTCGCGCGCCGGATCGATCCGACCAAGCTCGGGATCCCGTAGAGCTCGGCTGCTGCGTGACAGCTATTCGAGCTCGAGCCGAGGGCGGCGATTCGCCCGGGCCCCCATCATCGGTCCGAGCTTCTCGAACACGGCCTCGAGCTGCTTGTTGCTCACCTTCAACGTGAAGCGGAGCCGGTCGCCGTCGCGCTTGACCTCGAGGGCTTCGATCACGCGCTTGACGTCGGAGCCGAGCAAGCCGCCGGCATCGCGCGCCTGCGAGACGCCAGCCATCACCTGGTCGGCAACCTTGGGAGTCGCGGCCTGCACCGTGGCATCGATCTCGAGCCCGCCCTCGAGATCGAGCGAGCCATAGATCTCGTGGACCGCGTCGCCGATCAGCGTGCCCTCGGCGCTCCCCGCGAACCACATGCCCTTCTGGCGATCGGCCTTCTCCATCGTCGCCAGCAGCCTGGTGTTTCGCGTCGCGTTGTCCGTCTTCGCTGCCGCGATGTCGCCTTCCATCTTCGCGCGCGACGGTTCCTCGAACGTCGGCGTGAAGCCGGCCCCGATCCCGATCGCGTAGCGGCCGTAGATCGCGCCGTCGTCGAGCACCAGGTAAGGCAGCTTGGTCGAGAGGCCCTCGGCCTTGATGTCGATGGTGATGAACTTGCGATCGCTATCGATCTGGTGCGTCAGCTTCGCCTGCTTCGCGCAGCTCTCGAGATCGTCCATGTCGAGGCCGGTCATCAGGAACCGCAGCTCGAAGCCGCTGCGCACGTCGACCACGCCGAGCATGTTCTTGAGCTGCTTGTCGGCGAGGCAGTCCTGCCACTGGGAGGTGTCGATGCTCTCGGTCGCGCGCGCGTACTTCATCAGCGGCGACTTCGCGAGCTGGGTCTGGAGCCGCGGCAGGTTGCCACCGAACGCGACGCCGAACTGGTTCGGCAGCCTCGACAGCAGCGAGGTCTCGTCGTCCGACAGCTTGCCGGAGGCCTTGGGGCCGGCCTTCTCGCAGCCGGCGATCAGGAACGAGGCAGCGACGAGCGAGAGACCGAGGCGCATGCCCCGGCTGTAGCTCGGGCCCGACGAGGGATCAATGACGTTGTTCACCCCGAACCGGACGAGGGCTCCGGGGAGGAGTCGCGATTCCACGGGCTTCGAAG
>JAEYYY010000435.1 GCA_023430775.1 Pseudomonadota bacterium | reverse complement strand
GCTCGGAGACCCGGCGCAGCTCGACGGCGAGGTGCCCCTGCTGCGCGGCCGCCTGCATCCGGATCCAGTCGCGCACGCCGAGCGAGTTGATGAACGTGATCGCGGCGAGGTCGAGCACGAGCGCGCCGTTGCGTGCCCGCGTCGGCAGCTCGTGAAGCGCCGCGGCTTCGTCGATGGCGCCCGCGAGAACGAGGGCGTCGCCTTGGTCGGTGATCGTCATGCGGCCGCGAACTTCGGGATTCACGAGGACCTCTCCACGAACACGTTGTACGACGACGCCGGGGTCCGCTCGGTGGGCGGATAACGAACGTCGATGAGGGCAATGATCTCGGTACGCACCCCGGGTGCGAGATTGAATACCAGGTGATCGCAGGAACGGTAGGCCAATGCGATGCCCATCCCGGCACCCCCGCCGGATTCGCGGACGTCATTCTTTGCCAGCGCCGCGAGGATGGTGCTGCGGTCGAGGCTGCCGAACCAGTCGGTGACCTCGATCGCGAGGTAGCGCGCGTCGCAGCCCCAGCGAAACCGCACGCGATGGCGGTCATCGAGGAGCAGCTC
The DNA here is from genome assembly GCA_023430775.1 of Pseudomonadota bacterium. Classification (GTDB taxonomy): domain Bacteria; phylum Myxococcota_A; class Polyangia; order Haliangiales; family Haliangiaceae; genus JABFXX01. The sequence continues at coordinate 2,306 of JAEYYY010000435.1, read as the reverse complement.
GTGCTCGCGGGCGAGGTCCTTGCGATAGTGCTCGCCGGCCTTGTCGACGGGCGCGTTGTGGACGGCGTTCGACAGCAGCTCGTCGGCGACCAGCATCGCCATCGAGCCGACGCGAGCACTCTGGCCGAGCGCGCGCACCTGCTCCGCGAGCTGAGCGACGAGATCCGGGCGCTGGCTGCCACGGGTCAGCGTGGTGTCGTGAAGCTGGGTGCCCCAGAGGAGGTACTTCTCGACGCCGAACAGATCGTGGCGGATCAGCTTCTGCGCGGTGATCACCAGCTCCTCGGCGAGGATCGGCATCGGGTGGACGAGCAGGTTGGTGACCGCGCCCATGCCGAGGATCGCGGGGACGCGCTCGGCGGAGGCGGGACCGATCAGCGTCATGCACGCCTCGGTGCCGTTGGTGCGCGCGGCCTCGACCAGCGCGGCGGGTGCCGTCAGCGAGCCATCGAACACCACCAGCACGGGGCGGCTATGAGCGAGCAGCCGAACCGCTTGATCGAGATCGTCGGCGACGTCGACGCGGTAACCGGTGACGCCGAGGATGCGCTGCACCGTGCGCTGCGTCTTGCGATCCGAATGGACGATCAGGATCGATGGAACGGGCCCGGCCACGACGCCTCATCGTACTCGATCACACGCCCTTGCCGCCGCGGTTGCGCCACACCAGTGCAGCGCAGAACAGCGTGCCGATGATCGCGCCGCCGAACAGCAGCACGAACACCGGGCCGAGATCGCCGGACGCCTCGGCCGCTTTCTGATCGTAGAGCCGCGGGATGACCAGCTCCTGCACGATCGGGCCGAGCGCACCGAACCCGGCGATCACCGCGGTCGCGAACGTCGCGGCCTTGCGGCCACCGATGTCCATCGCGCCGGCGCCGCTGAGCAGCGCGTCGGGACCGTAGAGCGTGAAGCCGACGGCGCCGAGCAGCACGACGAACACCGTGACGTCGGTATCGCCGAACTGGGTGAGCAGGAAGGTGATCGTCGTCATCGCGCACATCATCAGCAGCGCCGCCGGCGCGCGATTGCTCTTGAACACGCGATCGGAGATCCAGCCGGTGACGTAGACGCCGGGGATGCCCATCAGATCGAACACGATCGAGTAGCCGTTCGCCTCGGCGGCGTTGAGATCGTAGTTCTCCTGCAGGAAGTACGCGGACCACGACCACACCGCGTAGCGCACGAACTTCGCGAAGAAGTAGAAGCCGCTGACCAGCAGCAGATTGATCCACGCCTCGCGCGGCAGCCCGCCGGGAAGCCGCGTGCGCGGTGCCAGCTCGATCCTCATCTGCGACTCGCGGGTCGCCGGCACCGGATCCTCGACCGGCTCGAGGCCGACATCCTCGGGCTTGTTGCGCTGGAAGAAGTAGAACTGGATCGCGACGACGGTGAGCACCATCGCCCCGAGGTAGAAGCACCATCGCCACGGTTCCGGCTCGTGGATCTCGATGGTGAACAGCCACGGGATCTCGGTGATCAGATCGCTCTGCGACAGCACCCAGGTCATCGCGAGGCCGGAGACCAGCGCGCCGATCGAGAAGTTCGTCGACCACAGACCCATGATGCGGCCGCGCTCGCTCTTGACGAACCAGCTCGCCATCGTGCCGACGTTGCCCGACCAGCCGGTGGCCTGCGCTAGCCCGTTGGCGGCGACGAGGCCCATCAGGACAGGCACGCTCGGCACGATGCCCATCCCGAGCGTCGCGATGATCGACAGCATCATCCCGAGCAACACGTTCTTGCGCGGCCCGAGCTTGGTGCCCATCCACGACGCCAGAAACTGACCGATCGCGTACGCGATCAGGTAGCAGGCCATGATGTTGCCGAGCGTCGTGGCGTCCCAGCCGTACTCGGTGCCGATCGGCGACTTCGCCGCGGAGAACGGCTTGCGGCAGAAGTAGAAGCCGACGTACGCGAGCCAGGTCGACGCGAAGACCTTCATGCGCCAGCTGCGATGCGCGGACGTCAGCCCCATCGCGTTTCAGGGTAAGCCGGAGGAGGCGGCGGCAGGCTGTCGTGCGGTCACTACTTGCGCGGGTCGAAGCCTTCCCGCAGACAGAGCTGCGCGAGGCCCGGCTTGCCGAGCTTCCGGAACCACACCTTGGCCTTGTCGAACAGCTGGGCGCGGCACGCGGAGGCGTACGCTCCGCCCATCAGGAGCGCGGCCCTGCGTGGTGGTGCCGGGTTACAGCTCAACACGGTCTCGAAGTTGGCGACCGCCGCGCGGAAGTTTCCCTGGGCCTGGCTGGCGAACGCGGATTTCTCGAGCTTCGCGAGCGCCTCGGCGTCGGTGCAACGCACCC
>JAEYYY010000433.1 GCA_023430775.1 Pseudomonadota bacterium | reverse complement strand
GTGCAGCAGTACAGCGCGACATGGACGCACTGGTTGATTCGACCAGCCACCGAGAAGCGCGACAGCTGCGACGCGTGCGACGAGGACATTCTGCCCCGCGCATTCGGCGAATCTGTTCGCGCGTGCGTCATGGATCAGTCGGCCCGTGTGCCGGCGTGTAGGCAACGCGCGCGTCGCGCGGCACACATGGCGACGTGTCGACGAGAAAAAGTAGATCGCACCGACGACGGTTTCGGGTGTTTTCCGTGACACGCCAGATCGCGCTTGGTAATTTCTATAGTGGAAGTTCTTTCGACTGGAGGGAGCAGATGAGCAACCTGAAGCAAATCGAGCATCGCCATGGTCGAGACCGTTGGAAGGACGCGGTCTTCATTGCAGCCGCCGTGTTGCTTACCGCGCTGTCGATCGGAGCCACCACGTCGAAAGGCGTCGGCAAGCCCGTGGAACACCAGTGGTCGGTACAAGTGGTCGACCCCGATACGAACGTAGAAATCGCGCGCTGAGCGCGAAAAACAAATGCCCCCGAGACCTTCAAGGTCTCGAGGGCTGGTCGAACTAGCGACTCGGTAGACCTCGATTCCAACGAGTTGGAGAGGTCCTGACAGCTAGGCCGGGTCGCCGGTCGGCCACTGCATTGGCGGATGGCGTCCCTGTCCGATAAGCGGACGCTAGCTCACCGCGGTGACGACGCCGGCGCCGATCGTGCGACCGCCTTCGCGGAGCGCGAACCGGACGCCGGCCTCGATGCCGACCGGCCGATCGAGCGTCAGGCCGACCTCGGCCCGCGTGCCCGGAGCGAGCTCCGTCTCGAGGGCGAGGGTGGCGGTGACGTCGAGCGCACCGACGAACAGCTGCGGGCGGTAGCCGGCGCGGACCGGACGAGCCCGACCACCCTCACGGGTGGCGAGCAGGTAGAGCTCCGCGCGGCATGCGCGCTGCGGCTGGATCGAGCCGGGACGTGCGAGGACGTGACCGCGCGCGATCTCGTCGCGCTTGATGCCACGGAGGCGAAGCCCGACGTTCTCGCCGGCCTGCGCCTCGGTCTGCTCGCGGTGGAACGACTCGATGCCCGTGATGACCGCGGTGCCGACCGAGCCATCGCGACGACCGAGGATCTCGATCGTGTCGCCGACGCGAACGATGCCGCGACCGATGCAACCGGTGACGACCGTGCCGATGCCGTCGATGGTGTGAACACCCTCGACGGTGACCAGGAACGGAGACGTCAGGTCGCGGATCGGATCGGGGATCGCGCGGTCGAGCGTCGCGACGAGCTCGTCGATCGTGGCGAGCCACGGGTCGTCGGTGCGGCCCTCGATGGCGGCGTGCAGTGCGCACAGCGCCGAGCCACGCACGATCGGGGCGTCGACATAGCCGTGCTCCCGGAGGAGCTCGTCGATGTCGAGCACCACGAGGTCGACCAGCTCGGGGTCGGCGACATCCATCTTGTTGACGAACACCACGACGTGCTTGACGCCGACCTGGCGAGCCAGGAGGACGTGCTCGCGGGTCTGCTCCTGCGAGCCCTGCGTCGCGTCGACGAGGACGATCGCGCCGTCCATCTGCGACGCGCCGGTGATCATGTTCTTGATGTAGTCGGCGTGACCCGGGCAGTCGACGTGCGCGTAGCGCCGCGTCGCCGAGCAGTACTCGACGTGAGCCAGGTTGATGGTCACGCCGTGGATCTTCTCGGCGGGTGCGCTATCGAGCTGGTCGAACCGGAGGGGCTTGCCGCCGTGACGAACGGCCATCACCTGCGTGATGGCAGCCGTCAGCGTGGTCTTGCCGTGGTCGACGTGACCGATGGTTCCGACGTTGACGATGGGCTTGCGCATTTCCAGTCCACTTCGCTCCTCGTGGGAGCTCCTTCTTGCGAGGTGGGCGACCTCGCGGAGATCGCGCCGGTGAAGCGAACCTGGGGAATTCCGGGCGACGCTCGTCGGCGCGGCCCGAAAACGTTTCGGGCCGGAGACGCTGCTCCGGCCCGACGTGATTTGCGCTGCGCTCGACGAGAACCTCGTCGAGGAGCGCGCGTGCTCGTCAGGCGAACGCGTCCCAGCACGTCGCCCCGACCGGGCGACATGATGAAGCTGACGACGAACGCGACGACACGAACATGGAGCGCACAAGTAGCCACGCCGGATCGGGGTTGTCAACGGCGACTTCGGAAGCGCGCGTGACGACTCGCGTGTTCGGAAGGCGATCGACCGCCGAAACGGCGCGACGAGGCCTCTCCGGGTGGACAGGCCTCGCCGCAAGACGCTTCCTGGTGGAGGCGTCGCGAATCGGTGTGCTGTTCAGTTCGCCTTCCTGGGCGCGCAGAACATGACGGTCAACGCAACGCTCACCGGGACGACGGTCCAGATGATTCCACCGTTCGCTTGGTCGAGCTCGCCGGGGTTGAGGGTCTTCAGCGTCTCCGTGGTCAGCATCAGCTTGCGGTTGGCCTTGATGTCCTTCTTCATGGCACGTCTCCTTTCGTGAGGATTGCGGCGGCAGTCGCGCCCTCCATGGTCGCGATGCGCTTGGCGAGATGGAGCTGGAGCACGCGGTGGGCCAGCTCCAAGCCGCCGGATCGTCACGCGTGATGCCACGTGGACAGTCGCGGCCGGTAGGCACGTCGGCGTCCGCGGGAGACGCCACATGGGCGATCGCGGTCGTGGTAACGAGGGAGACATGATCTTGGTCCATGGTGGAGCCGGCGTCATCGCGCCGGAGCGTCACGAGCGTCTGCGGGCAGGGTGTCGAGCGGCGGCGGCGGCGGGAAAAGCCGTGCTCGATCGCGGCGGCAGCGCGCTCGATGCGGTGGTGGCGGCGGTGCGCGTGCTCGAGGACGATCCAGAGTTCGACGCCGGCACCGGCTCGTCGCTGACGCGCGAGGGCACGGTCGAGACCTGCGCGACGGTGATGGACGGCAAGCGGCGGCGCGCGGGCGCGGTGGCGGCGGTGCCGGATCTCGGCGCGCCGGTGATCGTCGCGCGCGCGATGCTCGAGACCGGCGAGCACGTGCTGTTCGCGGGCGCGCACGCGACCAAGTACGCGCAGGAGATCGGCTTTCAGCCGGCGCCGGCGAATTCGCTGATCACGCAGGCGTCGTCGGCGCGCTGGCACGAGGTCAACAACGAGCTCAAGGCCGGCGGCAAGCCGACCTATACCGAGGGCGGTGGCGTCGGAGCGGTCGCGCGCGACAAGGCCGGCAACTTCGCGGCGGCGACCTCGACGGGCGGCACCGTGTTCCGGCGCTCGGGCGCGATCGACGACGCCAGCGTGCCGGGCATCGGCACCTGGGCCGACGAGGACTGCGCGGTGTCGACCTCGGGTGGCGAGGCGCTGTTCCGGATCGCGTTCGCGAAGGACATCGCGGCGCGCGTCGCGGATGGCGACTCGATCCGATCGGCGGCCAAGGACGCGCTCAAGGAGCTCAAGCGGCTGGCGGCCGACTCGATCGCGGGCGCGATCATGGTCGACAAGAAGAGCTGGTGCGCGCTGCAGCTCGGCCCGCACATGCCGGTCGCCTGGATCGATGACTTCGGCCCGAGCGACGCGATCGGGTTTCCGCTCTAGCGATCGAGCACGCGAGCGACGGGGAGCTCCTGCTCGCGGAGCTGTGCGCGGATCGACGAGCGATCGTGCAAGCCGTGCACGAGCTTGAACGCGCCGAGCATCGCGCTGATGGCGGCGAGCAGACCGAGCACGCTATTCGAGACCGAGCTGTCGCGGTCGCGGACGACGGAGATGGCGAACAGCAGCACGCCCATCGCCACCAGCGAGCCGCCGGTCCGGATCTCCGTGCGCGCCCGCTCGAGCAACTGATGGAGGTCGTCGCGCGACGGCATGTCAGTGACCCGGCACCCGGGCGGCGGCGAGCTCCTGGGCGGCGAGCTTCGCCTGGATCGTCGACTTCGCGCGCCACGCGCGCACGCCGGCGGTGATCGCGACGGTCGAACAAACGGCGCCGCCGGCCGCGCCCATCAGCAGCTGCAACACGCCTCCATTGCCGAACACCGCGGCGAGGCCCAGCAGCACCACGCTGGTGATCGAGCGGTGTCTGGCCACGCCGAGCGCACGCTGGCGCTCCTGCTTCGAAACGACCTCCGACGACCCGCGCATCGGATCTCAGTATCGCTGGTTTCGCCGCAGCTTTGGGGCACATTGCTCGACCGCTGTGATCGGCCGGCGCGCGGGAGCTGCGGGAACCGGCGTGGAAGGAATCAGCCGACGCGGCGAAGGCGCGAGGCGCCGCCGATCAGGCGCTCGAGCGAATCGTTCGGCGAGCCCTCGACGACCATGATGCCGTGACGCATGAGGAGGCGGCGACCCGGATCGATCGCGGCGCGCGCATCGCGCACCATCAGCTCGCGAACGCGCTGGCCGTGCGGCGTGGTGGCTGGAGGCAGGAACGCGGCGGGCGAGGGCACGAGCACGACCGTGGTGCCCGCGGCCTTGCGCAGCCGCGCGATCGCGCGCACCGCGCGGGCTTGATCCTCGGCGAAGCCGGAGAGATCGGAGATCAGGATCACGACATCGGGGCGGCCCGACGCCACCGCACGTTCGACGGCGAGGGCGAAGCCGGCGGCGCGGCGACCGTGCTCCCACGACGTGCGATAGGGCAGCTCGATGCCGCGCAGTCGACAGAACTGGCGAAGCGGTGCCAGCTGCGAGTCGGCCTCGACGACGGGCGCGTGACGGCGCTTGTCGGCACCGCGCGCGGTCTTGTCGCTCGCGTTCGCCATCACGTCGAGCAGCCGCTTGCAGAGCCGGCCGGTGGCGGCGACGTCGTAGAGCTGGCCGTCGGGGCCGGCCTGGATCGAGGACCACCGCGGGTCGTCGAGCGGCGGCGCGAGCATGACGCGAACATCGATCGCTTCCTGGTGCGCGAGGTAGCGCGCG
>JAEYYY010000430.1 GCA_023430775.1 Pseudomonadota bacterium | reverse complement strand
GCTCGGAGACGCGGACGAGGAAATCGAGGTGGCTGCCACGGAACCGGCGCAGCGTGCGCGGGATCGCGATCAGCGCGATCAGCTCGTCGCCGGATCGCGTGATCACGAACGCGCGCGCGCGATGGCGCTCGAGCAAGTCGCGCACGGCATCGTGGAGATCGGGCGGCACCGCATCGAGCTCGTCGGCGAAGATCGCCCACCACTCGCGCTCCTCGGCGAGCCAGCTGACGATCAGCGGATCGGGCTGGAGGTCGTCGGCGAGTGGCTCGCCGGTCTGCGTGGTGAATGCCCAGTCCTCCTCGGTGGCCAGCAGGATCGTGGGCCGCGTCCCGACGCCGAGATCGATGATGTCGATCGCGAGCTGCGCGATCGGTGGCGCCTCGGTCATCTGGCGCGCGCGCGTGACGAGCTGCGCGAGCAAGCGCTCGAGCGGACCGCTCGACGTGCGCGCGCCGCGATCGATCAACGCGAACGTGGTGACCAGCATGCGCACGCCGATCAGCGACACCGCGAGGACGAGCGCCTGCATCCACCACGGCGCGGCCACCGGCAGCAGCGACAGCGTCACCCAGCCGAGCAGCGTGCCGCCGGCAAAGTGAACGACCAGCAAGGGCGCCGTGGTATCGACCGCGCGGACACGCAACAGATCCTCGACGATCAGCGCGCGCACCACGAGCAGGCTGCCGACACCCGACAGCAGCCAGCCGAGCGGGAACACGCCGAAGCCGTACGCGAGGCCGACATCGACGAGCCCCGAGTAGGTCACCAGGTTGGCGAGGAACGCCGCGCGCAGCTGGCGGCGCTCGTCGGAGGGCTCCGATCGCAGCGCGACCCAGCCGAGCGCGAGGAAGCCGCCGCCCGACAGCACCACGGTGTGGCACAGCGCGAGCCAGGCCCACGGTCCGGCCTCGGGATACCAGAACCCGGACAGCCGGCGGACGCTACCGACGGCGGCGTCACTCGTGCTGCTGACCACCATCCAGATCGCGGCCGAGGCGACGAGCAGCCAGATCGCGTAGCGAAATTTCCGATACGCGCCGATCAGCGCCAGCTGGAAGCCGGTGCCGGTCGCCGCGGCCATCGGGATCGTCGACACGCCGGCGCGAAACAGCTGCTCCGCGGCCGGAGCGTTGTTGATCGACGGCGACAGCGTCATCACCAGCGCGTACGGCAACAGCGACAGGCAGTGCGCGAGCAAGAAGCCGCGCAACACCGGTGCACCGCGCATCACCGCCGTGTAGGCGATCACGATCAGTATCGCCGCAGGCGCTAGAGCGAATGGCAGCGATAGCAGATGCGGCTCGTAGCTCGAGCTCGACCACACGGGCCTGGACTCTATCCCTTGGAGACAGCCCTCGTGTAGCATTGCGCGGTGGGCGATACGCGCAATCCGAGGCGGGGCGGCTTGCCCTTGCCGGCGCCACCACCCGACACCGAGCGCAGCGACCACCGCGGGCGCCGCGGCGGCGGCACCAACCACGGCTACAAGATCCCGACCAACTCGATCCCGAACTCGGACCTGACCGGCGAGCTGCCGCGCCTCCCCGAGGTCGAGCTCCACGAGGACGCCAGCGAGGTCCGCGTCGATCACCGCGCGCTCGCGCCCAACCGCGGCTCGCTGTCGCGCGCGCACGCCGGCAATCCGTTCGGCCCCAACGCCGCCACCCGGCTCGCTCGCCCGCTATCTCCCGGCCCCGACAAGCCTCGCCCGGCACCAGGCCGCCGCGACCAGACCGCGCCGGTCCCCAAGCCGCCCACGCGCAGCGCCGGACCGCGCGTCCAGACCGCCGAGCACTCGTCGCTGATCGGCGGCCGCTACCAGATCGTGTCGCGCATCGGTCAGGGCGGCATGGGCAAGGTCTACAAGGTCACGCACGCCCACCTGTCGCGCACGTTCGCGCTCAAGATCATCTCGAACCACGTCAGCGAGACCGACGAGGCGCGCGAGCTGTTCTATCGCGAGGCGCGCTTCGCCTCGGCGATGGCGCACCAGAACATCACGGCCGTCGTCGACTTCGGCGAGGACGAGAAGGTCGGCATGTTCATGGTCATGGAGTTCGTCGATGGCGAACCCCTGAACCGCGTGCTGTTCCGCGAGAAGAAGCTGCCGGTCAAGAAGGCCTGCGAGATCGTGCTGCAGGTCGCCGAGGCGCTGCACTACATCCACAAGCAGAACGTCGTCCACTGCGACATCAAGACCGAGAACATCCTGATCTGCGAGGAAGAGACCGAGGGCAAGCGCCCGCGGATGTTCGTCAAGCTCCTCGACTTCGGCCTCGCGCGCTCGCTCGTCGCGTCGCGCATGTCGACCTCGCTCTCCGGCACGCCGCACTACGTGGCGCCGGAGCGGATCCGTGGCGAGCCCGCATCGCCGGCGAGTGACGTCTACGGCGTCGGCATCCTCCTCTACGAGCTGCTCACCGGCCAGGTGCCGTGGGATGGCCCGGTGCAGAAGATCCTCGCCGGTCACCTCGACGAGAAGCCGCGACTTCCCTCGACGCTGATCGAGGGTGGCCTCGACGCCGCCGTCGAGCGGCTGATCCTGCACGCGCTCGAGAAGCGTCCCGCGCAGCGCCACAAGGACATGGCCGCGTTCATCTACGAGCTGCGCACCGTGATGGACATGATCGGGATGACCCGCCGTGGCCGCGGTGCGCCCGGTCCCGCCAAGCGCGTGGTGATCGAGCAGCGGCCGCAGGTCAACGCTCGCGACGAGCTCGCGCGGATCGCGTTCGATGGCTGTCGCTTGCCGCTCGCGCTGGTCACCTCCGAAGGCGTGATCGCGGCGGCCAATCCAGCGTTCGCGAAGTTCGTGATGGGCGTGTCGGTCGAGGTCGAGGGCCTGCCGATCCGCTCCACGCCGCTCGCCACCGCGTGGTCGTCGTGCGATCAGGATCTCGAGCGCACGCTGGCGGGCAATCCGATCCGCCGCATCATCGAGATCGACGTCGCCCCCGGCGAGGTCCGCCGACTCCTGCTGTGGCTCGACGCCCTGTCGCAAGACCAGGTCGTCCTCGGCGTCCAGCCTCTCGAGCTCTGAGGGACAGTCTCCACTTGTGCCACTTAGGGCACGTAACCGTTCGAGATCGCTTCCGCGCTCGGGGACAGACTCCACTTGTCGACGGAGACGAGATCGCCGCTGGTTGCGGAGGTAACACGCCCCCGACGACGCAATTCAACACTGTCCCCGTTGTGATGCCTGATTTCGGCAAGTTGCGATAGCGAAGTGGCACAAGTGGAGACTGTCCCTCGTTGCTGGAGGCGCCGGAGCCGTCTACGTTCCCCGGCCATGAAGGTCGGGATCACTATTCTCGCTGCTGTCGCGCTCGTCGCGCTCGGCGGCAATGCCGACGCCGCACCGTGCGTGCGCAAGGACTTCAAGACGCAGCTGGTCAGCGAGGCCTGCGCGAAGGGCGGGCAGGATGCGGCGAAGGCCGCGATGAAGGCGTGGAGCGGCGACAAGGGCATCAAGAGCTGCAACCAGTGCCACAGCAAGCTCGCGCCGAGCTACGACCTCAAGGCCGACGGACTCCAGCAGTTCTTGAAGCTCGGCGGTGCCGCGCTCGCGGCCAAGAAAGATCCGGCGCCGAAGCAGCCGCCGCCCGACAAGCCGGATCCGAAGGCGCCGGCGAAGACCGGCGAGCCCGCGGCATTCGCACCGCGCGTCACCGGCGACCCGCTACTGAAGTTCGAGAAGTACATGCTCGACAACGGCCTCGAGGTCATCCTCGCGCCGGATCCGAGCGTCCCGATCGTCACCGTCAACGTCTGGTATCACGTCGGTAGCGGCCACGAGTCGTACGGCAAGAGCGGCTTCGCGCACCTGTTCGAGCACATGATGTTCCAGGGCGGCAAGCACGTCGGCGAGGACAAGCACTTCGACCTGCTGAAGAAGATCGGCGTCACCGAGGTCAACGGGACGACCAATCCCGATCGCACGAACTACTACGAGACCGTGCCGAGCAATCAGCTCGAGACCGCGCTGTGGCTCGAGAGCGATCGCATGGGTTACCTGCTGCAGCCGCCGATCGGCAAGACCGGCAAGCCGGTCGAGTTCAAGGTCAGCCTCGCGAACCAGATCGAGGTCGTGCGCAACGAGCGCCGGCAGAACTACGACAATCAGCCCTACGGCAAGATGCGCTTCGCGCTGGCGGCGGCGCTGTATCCCGAGCGCCATCCGTATCGCTACCTGACGATCGGTCGCCACGAGGATCTCGCCGCCGCGTCGGTCGACGACGTGATGGCGTTCTTCAAGACGTGGTACGTGCCCGCGAACGCGACGGTCGCGATCGTCGGTGACTTCGACGTCGCGGAGACCAAGAAGCTCGTCGACAAGTGGTTCGGCAAGTTCCCGAAGAGCGTCAAGCCCAAGCCGGTGACCGTGCCGGCGCCGACGATCAAGGCCACCCAGATCGCGATCGACGATGCGTTCGCGAAGCTGCGCCGCGTCCAGTTCGTGTGGCACACGCCCGCGAACTACGGTGCCGGTGATGCGGAGCTCGATTTCGTTGCCAGCGCGCTCGGCCGCGAGGGCACCGGCCGGCTCTACAAGGCGCTGGTCTACGATCGCCCGCTCGCGCAGAGCGTCAGCGTCGGCCAGGGTGGCTCGATGTTCTCGGGTCAGTTCCAGATCGTGGTCACGCTGCGCAGCGAGGCGAACCTCGACGAGGTGAAGCAGATCGTCGCCGCCGAGGTGGCGAAGATCGTCAAGGAGCCGATCACCGACAAGGAATTCGCTCGCGTGATCGCAGGCAACGAGGCGGGCGTCATCCGCGGCCTCGAGACCACGATGGGTCGCGCGCAGCGGTTGCAGACCTACAACCACTACCTCGGCGATCCCGATCGCCTGACCTGGGATCTCGATCGCTATCGCAACACCACGCCCGCGAAGATCCGCGACGTCGCGGCGCAGTACCTGCGCGCCGATCGCATGGTCACCGCGATCACCAACCCCGCCCCGACCGGAGGCAAGCCGTGAACCGCTTCATCGTTCTCTCGTTCCTCGTCGCCTGCGGTGGCGGCGCAGACAAGCACCCGGTGCAGCCCGCGCCGCCGATGCCCAGGCCCGATCCGATGCCCGACGATCCAAAGGCTCCTGCCGAGGCTCCCATGACGTTCCCCACCCAGACCGCGACGCCTCAGGAGCTGCAGTTCCCCGAGGAAGACTTCCGCACCAAGCAGCCCGTCGGCGGTGCACCGCGACCGTTCCGGTTGCCGAAGGTCAAGCCGTTCAAGCTCGCGAGTGGGCTCCAGGTCTATCTCGTCGAGCAACACGCGCTGCCGATCGTGTCGTTCGATCTCAACTTCGACGGCGGCTCGCTGATGGATCCGAAGGGCAAGGAGGGCCTCGCGAGCGTCTGCATGGCGATGCTCACCGAGGGCACCGAGAAGCTCGACAAGATCCAGTACTCGGAGAAGCTCGCCGATACCGCGTCGAACATCAGCGCGTATGCCGGCGATGACTCGGCCGGCCTGACGCTGTCGAGCCTGTCCAAGCACCTGCAGCCGACGTTCGATCAGTTCGTCGAGACGCTGCAATCGCCCGGCTTCCGCGCGTCGGACTTCGACCGCATGATCAAGCGCCGGATCGAGAACGTGCGCCAGAGCAAGGGCAGCCCGGCCTCGGTCGCCAATCGCGTCAGCGGCACCGTGCTCTATGGCCCCGCGCATCCGTTCGGCACCGTGTCCACCGAGGAGTCGCTGCAGGCGATCACGATCGACGACTGCAAGAGCTACGCGGCCACCTACCTCAAGCCGGCGAGCGCCCGGCTGTTCGTCGTCGGCGATCTGACCGAGGCGCAGGTCCGCAGCTACTTCGACAAGGGTCCGCTCGCCGGCTGGAAGGGCGCGGCCAAGGTGCCGGCCACGCTGCCGAGGCCGGCGACGATGAAGGGCCGCATCTTCTTCGTCCACATCCCGGGTGCGGCGCAGTCGCAGGTGTCGTTGATGCACTTCGGTCCGGCCCGCAACGCGGGCGACTACTTCGCGAACACGATGATGGCGGCCGTGTTCGGCGGCGGCTTCTCGAGCCGCATCAACATGAACCTGCGCGAGGACAAGGGGTACTCGTACGGCGCTCGCGGTGGCTTCAGCTACAGCAGGCAGTACGGCACGTTCGCCGCCAACGCGTCGGTGCGCACCGACTCGACCTACCAGACGCTGCTCGAGATCGACCGCGAGGTGAAGGATCTGTGGAGTGCGAAGCTCCCGATCAAGGCCGACGAGCTATCGCGCGAGAAGGATGGAGCGATCCTCGGATTGCCGGGCCAGTTCGCGACCGGCCAGGCCGCGCTCGGTCAGTACCGCCGGCTGGTCTACTACAAGCTGCCGCTCGACTACTTCAACACCTACGTCGCCAAGGTCGGCGCGGTCACCGCCGCACAGGTCACCGCGGCGGCCAAGAAGCACCTCAAGCCGGGGCAGGCGGTGTGGCTCGTCGTCGGCGACGGTGATGCCGAGATGAAGGTGCGCCAGGACGATAAGGACGTCCCCTATACGAAGGACGGCAAGCCGATGACGCTGCGTGCGGCGCTCGCCGATCTCGCAGCGCGCGGTGATGTGGGTACGGGTGGTCTGGTCGAGCTCGACACCGACGGCCACCCCAAGACGTAACCGATCAAACTCGCGCGCTTTCTGCCGGACCGGGTATCATCGCTTTGATGGCCCGGGTCCGTAACCGTCAGGCTGGCTTCACCCTGATCGAGATGATGTTCGTCGTCGCGATCATTGCCGTGCTGGCCGCGATCGCGATCCCGCAGTTCATCTCCGATAGTCGCAAGACGAAGGCGAGCTCGGAGGTGATGGCGTTCTTCGCCGAGCTCGCGTCGAAGCAGGATCAGTACAAGGTCGAGAAGGGCGTCTATCTCGCCACCGCGATGTGCCCGTCGGCGCCGAACAGCGCCGGCCAGTCGATCACCGGATGCACGACCTCCGCGTGGTCTGCGTTGAACGTCCAGCTGCCGACGACGAATGCCTACTGCACGTACCAGACGGTGGTCGGCACCTCGAACACGGTCGGCCCCACCGTCGCCCACAACGGGGCGACGTTCAACTTCACCGCGCCGAACGCGAACTGGTTCTACATCGTCGCGGAATGCGACATGGACGGCGACACCACCACGACGAAGTTCTTCACGAGTAGCGTCGACTCGACGATCCAGAAGTCGACGAACGAAGACGATTGATGATGCGCACCCGACGACGCAACTCGCAGCGCGGCTTCACGCTCATCGAGCTGATGACGGTGGTCGCGATCATCGCAGTGATCACCGTGTCGCTCGCGTCGCTGTCGGGCGCTCCGGGCAAGGGCACGCCGGCGACGGTGTCCGATCAGATCACCGGCATGATGTCGTTCGCGCGGTTGCGCGCCCAGGCGCGCCGCACCATGCACCGCGTTCAGTTCACGGACACCTCGGTGACGATCTTCGAGAACACCACGCCGGGCTTCACCCTGTTCAGCTCCACGCCGTCGACGGTGCAGATGCTCGAGATGCCGTCGGGCGTCGTGTTGTGGGCGGCGCTCGCAGCGACCAACGTGAGCACCGGGTTCAGCCCGGCGCAGAACACGGGGCTGCCGTTCAACATCGACTTCCGGATCGATGGCTCGATCGCCGGTCCCGGCACCATCTATCTCCAGGATCCGGCGGGGGCGAACAAGTATCGGATCTTCGTCTATCAAACGACCGGCACGCCGATCGCGCGGGAGGGCTGGTGATGTCTCGTCGCAAGCGCTCGCGCTCGCGTGCACAAGGTGGCTTCACGCTCGTCGAGGTCCTGGTCTCGCTGGTCCTGTCGATGATCGCGATGGTCGGCGTGATCGCGCTCTACCGCTCGCAGACCAACGCTTCCTCGTTCTCGCGCCGCAACACCGAGGCGACGATGCTCGCCGAGGATCAACTCGAGAAGCTGCGCACGCAGAACGCGCTCGGCTCGGCCACCACCACCAACCTCGACGAGACCGGCAAGACCGGCGGCCCGTTCACGCGCTTTCACGACGTGACGGTCGGAACGGCGAGCTACGACGAGATCAAGGTCACCGTCAGCTGGACGGAGGAAGGCAGCAACAAGAGCGTCACGTTGCTCGGCCGGAGGAACAAGTGATCCGCCGCCGCCGCTTTCGCCCTCGCCGGCGCAGTCAGCGCGGCTTCACGTTGATCGAGCTGATGGTCTCGCTGGTGCTGTTCGCCCTGGTGGTGACCGGTCTGATGGCGGTCGCGGTGTCGATGATCACCGGCTATCGCGATCAGGAGGTCACGATCGCCACCGAGACCGCGACGCGCTCGACGATCGACTACCTGACCAACGCGCTTCACAACGCGAGCCCCGGCGTGTCGACGTTCACCAACTTCGGTAGCCTCGATTCCGCGACCTGTCCCGTCGGCGCCATCGCGCTCGAATCCAACCAAACAACGCCGCTCGCGAACACCTCGGACAAGCTGACCATCACCTTTGCCTCGGGTGGCGTGGTGACCACCTCGACGTCGACGTGGACGGGCGGCGACGGTACGGTCGACGTCATCGATGCCACGCAGATCACCGCCAACGACTACGTCGTCATCACCAACTTCGACGTCGGCCACTTCGTCCGGGTGACGAATTCGACCGGCTCGGCACCGGGCACGTTGACTCTCGACGTCGAGTGCACCACGCCCAACCCGGCGGTCCCGACGGGCGGCTACATCGCCGGGGCGACGGTGATCCGGGCGATGCGCGCGAAGTTCTCGATCGGTGTGGTGCCGTCCGACGACGTGATCGGCGTCGTACCGGTGCTGAACATGGACGCCGATGCCGAGGGCACCCAACAGATCGACCAGCCGATCGCCGAGGGGATCGAGGATCTCCAGGTCGTCTACGCGGCCGATAACGTCACCGCGAACGGCGTGATCGATGCCGAATCGACCACCGCCGGTGCCGACGAATGGTACGGCAACGTCCTCGGCGAGACCGTTCCACTCCCACTACCGAACGCGACGCGCGCGATCCGCGTCACCCTCGTCGCGCGCACCACTCGTCAGTTCTCCGGCGTCAACGCGTTCGTCCTCAAGGCGCTCGAAGATCGCGCTGCAAACTCCGCCACCGACAACTTCCGGCGGCGCATCCTGTCGACCACCGTCGAGATCCGCAACCTCGCGGGGTCCCCATGAAGCAGCGGCAACACGAACGCGGTACCGCCATCCTGGTCACGATGATCGTGATCGTCGCGCTGCTCGGCGGCGGTGCGGTCCTCGTCGGCATGCAGATGTCGTCGACCCGCGCGACCGACGTCACGCGTAGCAGCATGACCGCGCTGCACTGCGCCGAGGCCGGCCTCAACGCGGCCCGCCGGCCGGTCAACGAGGCCTACACGCCGGACGGCACCTGGGGTGGGTTTCTCGGCAAGCAGACGTCGCCCCCCGCCTATGACGAACCCACCTACGTCGCCGCCGGTGCGATCGACCACGACCTCGATGGCGACGGCGGCAACGACTTCAAGATCCACCTCGAGGACAACGACGACGAGCTCGGCGGGTTGACCCCCGACGCAACCATCGACAACGACCTGCAGATCTACATCGTGTCGACCTGCCTCAAGTTCCCCGAGAACATGAAGCAGGTCCGCGAGCTGATCCGCTTCAAGGTCGGCCAGCAGTATTACAACTCGCAGGCCGGCGGCATCGGCGGCAACAACAACGTCAACCCGAACCCGTAGCTCGATGTAGGTCGGTGTCGCGTGGGTTCGTTGCCCCAGGCTCCCGAGATTCATCACGTTTCTCGGTAACCTTTCGTGAAAACGTGATCCGTTCTCGCGCAGGCCGGGTAACATGGAAATCATGCTGCTCCGTCGAGCCCTGCTGGCGTCTGCGTTCGGTTTGATCTCACTCGCGATCACGCCCCAGCGAGCAGACGCCGAATCGTGCGTGCCCGGCTTCGACTACGGCGCGTTCTCGAAGAACTGCCAGCTGAAGTTCGCCGGCGGTGCCGTCACCGACTCGTACAACTCGACGCTCGGAACCTATGCGACCACGGTGACGAACACCGGCGGCAACATCGGCACGAACGGCAACAGCAACAGTTGCGTGACGCTCAACGGCTCGACGACAGATATCAACGGCAACATCGATCTCGGCCCGGGCAGCTCGGCGTCGACGATCAGCACCTCGGGTGGCGCGTCGTTCGATTCGTCGTCGGTGATGAGCTCGCCGCTCAGCCTGCCGTCGGTGGTCGTGCCGGTCGTCGGGACGAACCAGGGCAACCAGAGCAACCCCGGTGCGCTGCCGCCTGACCAGACCTACGGCGCCGTCTCGATCACCGGCGGAGCGACGCTCACGCTGTCGAGCGGCACCTACGTGATGAGCTCGCTCAAGCTCGCCGGCAACTCGTTCGTCGCTCTCAACATCACGACCGGCCCCGTCACGATCTACATCACCAGCGATCTCGATCTCGGCGGCGGTACCGTCGTCAACGCGACGAACAAGTCGACCAACTTGATCTTCATGCTCGCCGCCACCTGTGGCTCGGCGAAGATCACCGGCGGCGCCAACGCGTCCTACGCGATCTACGGGCCCGACACCGACATCACGATCTCCGGCGGTGGCGAGATCTTCGGCGCGGTCGTCGGCAAGACGGTCACCGATACCGGTGGCTCGAAGATCCACTACGACAAGGCGCTCGCCAGCACGCCGGCGGGCCAGTTCGCGTGCACCGCGAACGAGGTGTCGCGTGCCTCGCCCGTGATCGCCGCGCTGTCGGCCGTCAACCACATCGTCCAGGGCACGTTCGAGACGCCGACGGCCGCGCAGACCTCGTTCGCCACCGTCGCGCAGCTGTCGACCTGGACCTTCCCCTACTTCAAGGGCCACATGCGTGCCCGCGTCGCGTCGACGGTGACGGGGGGCTCGTTCACCAGCGGCACGGTGACGTTCGATGCCGCCGACGGCATCCCGGCACCCAACAACGCCGGTTGCGGCACTCCGAACACCAGCTGCCGCTACGTGTTCACCAACACCAACACGCCGGATGGCGTGACCTACCTGCCCACGGTCAGCCAGCTCAACGACGGCAACGCGAGCGCGATCGGCGCCATCATGACCACCGGTCTCACCGGCTTCGCCGCCGCCCAGTGGACCACGATCGTCCGGACGGTCCTCGCCGGAGAGCTCGGCGGCGTCGGCCGCTCGACCGTCGCCGTGCTCGGGCCCGGCCAGATCGTCGGCAGCACCCGCGCGACGATGGCGTACTTCGGTGCCACCGACGGCATGCTCCACGCGGTCTGCGCCAGCACGGACACCACCTATTGCCCCGCCGGCTCGCTCGGCAAGGAGCTGTGGGCGTTCATGCCGCGCGTCCAGCTGCCGCTCGTGCCCGGTAACACCACGCGCGTCGACGGCTCGGTGCGCGTGATCGACGTGTTCGGTAACTTCCCGACCGCCGTTGCGGGCTCGCCGCTCTCCGCCCCCGCCGCGCCGACCGGCCGTCGCTCGTTCAAGACCATCCTGATCTTCCACACCGGCTTCGGCATCGGCACCAAGGACGCCGCGTACGCGCTCGATGTCACCGACCCGAGCAAGCCGGTCGTGCTCTGGGAGTACGCGACGCCGAGCTCGCCGGAGGCGCTCGATTTCGGTACCGCGATGACGGTGGGCGCCGGCCCGACGGTGATCAACGGCGAGACCAAGAACCTCGCCGTGTTCGAGACCAAGAACGCGGGCACCACGGCGCTGACCACCAACGGCGTGGTCGCCACCGCGCTCGACATCGACACCGGCGCGCTGGTCTGGCAGTTCACGCACACATATCCCTCTCCGCCGCGCGGACAGGCGGCAGACGCGATGCCCCTGCCTCCGCAGAGCGTGCCCGGTGGTGCCGTCCCCGTCGACATCAGCAACACCGGCCTCGGGCTCGTCACTCACTACGTGTTCGGCGACCTCTACGGCAGCTTGTGGCGGCTCGACGCCACCACCGGCAAGCCACCACAAACCGGCACCGGCTTCACGTGCACGCACAACGACGGCACCGGTGATACCGCGCTCGCGAACTGCGTTCCGATCTTCAGCTTCAGCACCAACAAGCATCCGATCGGTGGCACTCCGGCGCTGTTCGCGCGGTCGGCGGGTGGCGAGCAATTCCTCGGCTTCGCCTCCGGCGGCTACGTCGATCCGGTCGCCACGATCTGGTCGACGACCAACCAGCGGCTGATCGCGGTCAAGCTCAGCCCGACAGGCACGCTACCGGAATCCGAGACCACGGCGCCATGCACCGCGGCGAACTGCAACCTGATCGCGAACGTCACGTTCTCCGCGGCGAACGACAAGGCGTTCTCCGCCGCGCAGGTCATCGGCACCAAGCTCGTGGTCACGGCGGATAGCACCGACGTCAACCTCGCGACCTACGGCACGGGCTCGACCAGCACCGGCAACGTGTACAGCGCCGACATCGGCGGTGCCGCGCTCGGCGGCACGATCGCGGCGACCACGACGACGTTCCGCGGCGCGGGCCAGGTCGCGTTCGATGGGGCGGATGGCCGCGCGTACACCGGATCGAGTGAAAATCTGACGGCGTCCACCGCAGGTGGTGTCTCGGTGGATCCGTCGAGCTCGGTCAAGATGACACGCCGGTTGTGGGCGCGCACGGCAGCCCTGAACGTGCCCTGACGCCCAGCTGATTTGGCGCTCCGTCGCCTTGGCCTGATGCAACGAAGTGCGCAAGACTCGGAGCGATGCGAGTCCTGTTGCTGTTCGTCGCTCTGACCGCGCTCGCGGGGTGCCCGCCCAAGGTCCCGAAGTACGACTACTCGCAGGAGCCCGATCCGCGGAACAAGGAGCTGGTGCTCGGCGTCGGCGACACCATCTCGATCAACGTCTGGGAGAACCGCGATCTCAACACCGAGGCCACGATCCGCCCCGACGGCACGATCACGATGCCGCTCGCCGGTGACCTCAAGGCCGCCGGCCAGACGCCCAGCCAGCTCAAGGCGCAGATCAAGACCAAGCTCGGCGAGTTCCTCAAGATCGTTCCCGGCACCGATCCGGTGACCATCGCGGTGCGCCAGTGGCGCAGCTATCGCTTCACGATCCAGGGCGAGGTGGTGCGCCAGGGCGTGTTCACGTCGGATCACTTCGTCACCGTCGCCGATGCGATCGCGATGGCCGGTGGCATGTCGCGGTTCGCGAAGCGATCCGAGATCAAGCTGTTCCGCCCCGACCCCAAGACGAAGCAGACGAAGACGATCCCGCTCGACTACGATCTGCTGGCGTCGGGCAAGCGCCTCGACATGAACATCTGGGTGCTGCCCGACGACGTCATTTACGTGCCTTGAGCAGCCGGATCCGGTAGCCGAGCCCGTAGCGCGACTCGATCAGCTCGCCGAGCCCGACCTTGATGAAGGCGCGGCGCACGCGGCGGATCAGCTGGCGAACGTGGGCGTCGCGCGGCATCGGCACCTCCAGCGAGATCTTGCCGAGGAGCTCGGGCACCGAGACGAAGCCGCGCACGTCGACGTCCTTGTCGGCTTCGGCATCCATGCGATCGGTGAGCAGCACGACGAGCTCGAGCTGCGCGAGCGTCAGCTGGATCTGCTTGCCGTCGATGGTGACGATGCCGCCGCCGCCGCCGGTCGGCTCGTGGAGCTCGAACACGCTCCAGCTCACCGGCGTGGAGTCCTCGAACGGAATCTGCGTGGTGATCACGCCGGAGCCCGGTCGCACGGTATCGCTGTCGACGATGATCGACACCGGCATGTCCTCGACGTGATCGAGGAAGTAGAACGCGACCTGTCCGAGACGCAGCC
Organism: Pseudomonadota bacterium; assembly: GCA_023430775.1. Lineage (GTDB taxonomy): Bacteria > Myxococcota_A > Polyangia > Haliangiales > Haliangiaceae > JABFXX01. The sequence continues at coordinate 2,952 of JAEYYY010000430.1, read as the reverse complement.
GTTCGCCGGCGTGGAGCGCCGACGTTCCCTCGATCCGGCGATCGTCGATGAACGTGCCGTTCGACGACAGATCGACGACGGTCCACACGCCACCCTCGAGGGTCAGCTTCGCGTGGTTGCGCGAGACCGAGGGCGCGTGGATCGCGATCCCGCACTCGCCGCCGAGATCGCGGCCGATCGTCGAACGCTTGTCCAGCAGGTGAACGCGTCCCCACTGGTCGACGAGCGCGGCGCGCGTCGGATCGTGGACGCGACCGACCACCTGTTCGGGCGCCAGCACGAGTGCCTCGGACAGATCGGCGCGGCACTCGTTACACAACACGCCCGCGCTCGAGGGAGCGAAGAGGCACACGGGACACCGCACGTGCGGACATCGTCGCACCATCGACCGAAAGAGCACCATGGCCGGCACGTCCAATTACCCCACCGATAGACCTGATCTACGCGTAACTTTTCCGTTTCCGGCCGCACCATAGACAGTCACCAATGTCGCGACTGACTGTCCGGCTCGACCTCGAAGTTCCGACCTGCCCCAAGTGCGGCCGTGCGATGAAGAGCTTCGACCGCGCGTGCGTGCAGTGTGGTCTCGCGGTTTCTCGAATGGCCACGTACGAGCAACCCGTCGACACCGTCGCGGCGCCCCTCGAGGCCGCGTGGCAAGCGGCCGTCACCGCGTGGCACGATCCCGGGCGCCACGACGAGATCCTGCGGCTGGTCGGCTACCACGACGCGTGGGCGTGGGCGGCGCGGCGCTACCGGATGCGGCTGCGCGACAACCCGACCGACCTGGTGGCGCCTCGCGCGCTCGCCCGGCTCGAGCGCGGGCTCAGCGTGGGCATGATGCACGTCCCCGACCCGGCGGTCGGCCGGCCATACCGCGCGACGATGCGCCTGCTGATCCTGATGCTGATCACGCTCGCGGTCGGGATGATCTACACGAAGGTCATCTACCGCGGCGACAACACCGAGATCACCGGTTGAACCGGGATCCAGATCGGGTTGTTGCACAGCGCGCTGGGGTCCTGCGCGGGTAGCCGGAACGCCGCGAACGACATGTCGTCTGCCGGTGTGACGGAGGTGGCTACCCCGGCGATCCAGATCTGGCTGATCGAGCTCCCGGCGTGCGGCCGGGTCGAGGAGAACAACAGCCAGGCAACATCGCCATCGCCGGCCGCCCAGCTCGGCATCGTGCTGCCGGCGCCGGAGACGTTCGCGCGGTCCAGGCCGCCGCGCTGCCGGGTGACCGGGTCGATGACGTGGAGGTCCGCCGAGGTCGCCTGCTTCGACGGTCCGCGCGCGTGGACGAACGCGAGCAGCTTGCCGTCGGGTGACCACCGCGGGAAGTAGTTGTTGTCGAAGTTGCCGGTCGACGGGACCACGACCTCGGTTGGTCCCCACACGCCGTCATCGTAGGGGATGACCGCGATCGAGCCGCGCACGACGTCCGTGTTCGCGTTGATGCCGGGCGCGAGCGTGACCGCCACGGACGTGCCGTCGGGAGACCAGTCCGGATGCGTCGCCTTGAGTCCGTTGGGCAGCGGCACGCGGCCCCGATCGGGACCGACCTCGGCGCCGGTCACGGCGTCGCGCAGCGTCAGGGTGCCGCGATCCGCGACCAGCAGGAAACGATTGTCGGGCGAGAACGTCGCCCATCCCATCGGGGCGCGATTGTCGACGATGGTACCGAGGTCGTCGGTGCGCACGCTGCGCAGCTTCTCGCCGTCGAACCCGAACGCGACCTGCGTGCCGTCGCGAGATGCGACGTGACAGCCGACGCAGGTGCCCGGCGGATACCACGAGGTGGCCTGTGTTCGATCCAGCGTCGTGTGCATGACGCCGCTGGTCGCGCCACTCCAGTAGGTGATGGAGCCGAGGATCGGCGAGCGCGCGAACGCCAGCGCGTGAGGTGCGCCGGCGTAGAGCGCGCCCGACGAGCCGGCGGCGATCTCGACCCGCAATTCGTCGCCCGGATGCGATGCGGAGATCAGGTTCCACAGCGCTGCCGACGGTACCCAGGTCGCCGTGCCGGCGAGCACGCGAATGTCGATCAGGTCGGACACGAAGCGAACGCGCGCGACGTCGTTGCCGGTGCCGAGCGCGTGCTCGATCGTCAGCGGTGCCATCGCCTGCGGCAGCAGCGCACCGTCCGCCGGGTACAACAGGCTCGGCGCGCGCGACAGCTCGATCTGCGGCTCGACCGTGGCGAGGGCGCCGGCTCCCGGCGGCGCTCCCGGATCGACGATCACGAGCTCGGCGCGCACCACCAGCCCGGCCTCGGCGACCAGCTCGCCGGCGCTCGCGTGGATCGCGAGCTGTCCCGCGGCCTGCCGCGATGCCGCGAACGCGCCGGGCGTGTCGAGCGCGTCGACGATCGGAGCCGCCTGCACCGCGCTCCAGGTCACGCTCGCGGTGATGTCGCGCTCGCCGTCGGAGAACGTGCCGATCGCGCGAAACGCTTGCTGCGGCGCCTCACCATCGAGCGAGTCGATCACCAGCGTGCCGTCGCGCGGGGTGATGGCGATGCGCTCGATCCCGGCGAGCGGATCGCCGTCGAGCCACACGGTGTCCGTGCAGGCGGCAAGTGCGAGGAGCGCGACCCACCTCATGGCCGGCCTGCGAGCTGGGCCGCCTGCTCGGCGTAGGCGCCTCGTGGATAGCGACGGAGGTAGCTCGCCGCCGCGCCGCGCACGTCACCGCCGGTGGCAGCGAGGATATCGACACGCAACCACAGCGCGTCCTCGAGGTTGCTGCTGTTCGGGAACCTGCGCTCGAGCTCGGCCACCGCGCGGAGCGCGTCCCGCGGCGAGCTGGTCGCCTGGAGCTCGGCGAGGCCGAGCAGTGCCAGCGCCGCATAGCGATCGTTACCGTTCGCGAGCGTGCGATACGCCGCCGCGGCGCCGCGCGGGTTGGTGGACTCGAGCCGCTGTGCCGCCAGGAAGGCCTGGCGTGGTG
>JAEYYY010000326.1 GCA_023430775.1 Pseudomonadota bacterium | reverse complement strand
AACCCGGACGGTCCGATCGAACCGGTCGAGGTGACGATCCAGCAGGTGCAGAGTGATGAGATGCCGTCGGGCACGCCCATCGAGCTCAAGGGCGTCATCGTCACGGCGGTCGACGAGCTCGGTGGTGGTTCGGGTGGGTTCTGGGTCTCGGAGCCCGAGGGTGGTGAGCGCTCGGGCGTGAAGGTGTTCGGTGCGCCGCTCGATGTGGTCGCGACGCTCGACCCGGGCGATGTCGTCAACATCACGAGCGCCATCAAGCACGAGGCCTGCACCGAGGCAGCGCCGTGCGGAACCATCGTGTTCGACAACGGCGCCGTCATCACCGAGGTGATCGGCACCGAGGCTGGCTCGCTCGTCGTCACCGAGGTCGGTACCGCTCCGCTTCCGCCCGCGACCATGGTCGATGCGAAGGCGATCGCGGCGCTCCCCACTCGCGAAGCTCGCGATGCCGAGTGGGAGAAGTACGAGGGCGTCCTGGTCAAGGTCATCAACGGTCGCCAGCTCACTCCGGTAACGACTTTCGGCAGCAATCCTGATCCCGATGACACCGAGTTCCGTTTGACCGGTTTCGCCCGCGTGCAATCGGCGCTTTTCCAGCTCCCCGCGGATCTAGAGGCTGGCACCTGCTACGAGTCGGTCACCGGCATCCTCGACTTCTTCTTCAACTACATCATCGCGCCGCGCGACGAGAGCGATCTCGTCGCCGATGGAACCGGCTGCAACCCGATGGCGGAAACCATCGTCGACCTCCAGTCGGCTGCCACGACGCCCGAGCTCGTGAAGCTCGATGAGGTTGTGGTGACTGCGATCGACAACATCGGTGATAAGGGGTTCTGGGTACAGGATGCGGCGGTGGGCGCCGAGCACAATGGTGTCCTGGTGTTCCTCGATGACGCGGCGATCCCAGCATTCGTTACGGTGGGAGCACGGGTCAACGTCGTCGGCGCCGCCGTAGAGTTCGATCTGGGTCCGAATATGACCCCTCCGTCCGGCGACACCATTACCGAGATCGAGTCGCCACTCGTGACTGATGGTACCGGTGCCGATGTCACCATCGTACCAACGGTGGTGCCAGCCAGTGTGCTTGGCGATATCGGCGCGGCCGGCGAGCCGTGGGAAGGTGTCGTGGTCCGCGCGAATCAACTTCGCGTGGCCGCTGTCGGCCTGCCCGGTGGCAAGGTCGAACTCAGGGACAACTCGAACAACGTGTTGTTCATCGACAACGACGTGTTCGCCTTTCCTGCTGGTACGGTGGATGTTGATGACTGCGTGGACGTGATCGGTGTGATGAACGTGCAGTTCTTCGATGATGTGCGAACGATCAATCCACGTTCAGCCGCGGACTTCCTGGTCGGAACCGGCTGCACGAACTGATCAGCCAGAGATCAGTCAACGACCTCAAGCGACGCAAAAAATGGCGATGCGCTAACATCGCTCGTCTACCGCGTTTGGACGTTTCCAACGGTCAAAGACCCAGCCACGATCGTGCTGGTCGCTTGTTCGAAGGTTCCGTTGATGGTGTTTACCCGGATACGTCCCATCCCACCACCACCACCACCAGCGGACACGGCGAAGTTGGTGTTGTAGGCGACGTCCCCGCCTGCCTCGGCGTCGAAGCCAGGGGCGGCGCCATCCCCACCACCGCCGAGTCCTGGTAGCGGGAGCATCGAGTCGACGTCTTCGATGGACGGGCCAGCACCACCACCACCACCACGAGCCAGCAGGGCGGCTTGATCTCCGAGGGACACGATCGGTGCTTCGAGGAGAATCCCGCCGCCAGCGCCACCGCCGTAGAACCCAGCTCCATCGTTCGTGAGCTGATCGAAGTCGCCGGTTTGGCCGTCCGCGTCGATCACGCCGAGGATGTTGATTCGCGTCTTACTGACGAGCTGGATCGCTCCACCGCCAGGCGTAACAGGACTGAAGTCCTGTCCGCCCGTGCCTTGAAGTTTCTGACCGGCTCCCCAGCATCCACCACGCAATGGAACGAGATTCGGCGTACCGGAGACTGAACCACCGAGACCGCCCTCCACCTTGCCGGTGACGTCACCACCTTTGCCGCCCGCTGTCGCAAATGCGCCGCCACCGCCGCCAGCAATCGCCGATGGAAATCCATTCGGCTCGTCGAGGTAGCGGCCGGAGCCGCCCGTGCAGCCCGGAGCGTTGAATGCTCCCATCCCGCGCCCGAGTTCAAGGCGCGCGTTGATCACCATGTCGCCCGTAGCCACAAACGCGACGGCGCTCGACCCGCTGATGCCAATCGGTTGGTTGATCGTCAACGACTTCACGACCAACACGCGAACGTTCGAACCCCCTACCGGTGCACTCAAGTTGAATGTCGGGACAAGCACCGTCGACGTGCCGATGGTGACCTTGCCCGTGTCGGTGTTCACGGACCCGCTTTCGTCGAAGACGAGGTCGATCGGATCGGGCACCAGTTCGAGGAACTGGGCGAGGTCATTCGAGGGCACGAGCTCGCGACAACGCGGCTCGTCTTCGAAACACCCGAGCGGGCACGGCTCCGACGCGATTATGGCGCCAGTTGCATCGCACGTCGCGACCGTGCCGTTCGTGCACGCCATCTCGTTCGGATCGCACAATCGGCAGCCGAGGTCGTCTTCGCAGCCGCGTTCGCATTCAACCAGGTCGAAGTCGGTTCCTTCGGTGTTGCACGTGATCGCGAGGTCGCCGCGGCAGCCTGCGAGCTCGCCGGGCGTGCATGCGACCGCGATGCACGTTTCGGGTACACCTTCGAGCTCACCTCCGACGTCGCAGAACGGGAACGCCGGATCGGTGCAAGTGCCATCTGCACATGACCTGGGGTTGGGCTTCGTGCAGGAAGCTACGAGCGCCACGAGCAGCACCAAGACAACGACAACACCAACCTCATGCGGCCATCATCGATCGACACTCACCGGCTGTCGATCGGGTCTTCGTGAGGTTGCGAACTTTCTCGTGGTTCGAGGATTTCGCTCGAACGCGAGGCATTTAGCCTAGTTCGGTGATGGAAGCGCCGACGGTCCGACGCGATCGATCGCAGCTCGGTGCTGTAGGACTGCCAGGACGAGCTTCATCGACATCTCTGGAGATGAACTCAGGTAACGAGCTGCAACTGCGCCAGGTCGCGTTGACTCACGCGCGCGGCAGGGCGGCAGGTGATTGTCAGACCTGCGCGCTACACCGGCGCGCATGCCAGGTAGTGGCGAGGCGGCGAGTTACGGAGACCTGCTGATCACCAGCTTGCTGGTGCTTGCTGGCGTGTGCATCGCGGCGTTCGTCGCAGTGCGTTTCCTCGGTCGATTCCTCGCGACCGGCTCGCGACGCGGGGCGCACCTGCTCGACGTCGTCGCGCGCGTGCCTCTCGAACCGCGCCGGTCGCTGTACGTCGTCGACGTCGCCGGCAAGACGCTGCTCGTCGGTACGAGCGAGATGGGCTTGTCGGTGCTGACCGAGCTCGACCGCGATGCCGTGCAAACGCGCGTGGTCGAGCGACCGACGTTCGCCGAGCTCGTGCGCACCGCGTGGACGAAGCGGCGCAGCGCCAAGCTGGCGAGCAGAGATGATTCCGCGACGACGGCAACCCCAGCGGAAACGGTTGCGGTTGTAGAGACGGAAACGAAAACGGCAGCGGCCACGGCTCCGGTATCGGCAGCGGCTCCGGTAGCGGCAGCGGTTCCGGTAGCGGCAGCGGCTCCGGTAGCAGCAGCGGCTCCGGTAGCAGCCGCGGCTCCGGTAGCGGTAGTGGCAGCGGCGACGACGACGACGGCGGCAGCTGAGGACTCGCTGACGACGGCTGCGGCGGTGTCCCCTTCGAAGGCAGCACGCGGAGATTCCGAGTGAACGACTCGGGCTGGGTGATCGCGTTCGCGGCGATCGTTCCGCTCGTCGTGTTGATGCTGACGAGCTTCGTGAAGGTCTCGATCGTGCTCGCGCTGCTGCGCAACGCGATCGGTTCGACCGACGCGCCGTCGGGGCTCGTGGTGATGGGCATCGCGCTCGTGCTCACGTTCTTCGTGATGGCGCCTGTGGCCGTCGATGTCGTGACGGCGGCGTCCTCCGACAAGGCGACGCCGACCGGCACCGGAACGCAGCCGACCGGCGCAGGTCCGACGACCGGTCGTCCGGCGACCGGGGCTCCTACGACCGGTGCTCCGCCGACCGGTGCTCCGCCGACCGGCGCTCCGACGACCGCTGCTCCGACGACACCGACGACGGATGCGCCGACCGATGCGCCGGTGGCTACGCGGCCGGTGGATGTCGAGGCGGCCGTGCGCAAGCTCGCCGGGCCGACGCGACAGGACGACATCGATCGCGCGGTGCGCGGCCTCGAGCCGATTCGCGGCTTTCTCGAGAAGCACACGAGCGCGCGCGATCGCGACACGTTTCAGGCGACGAGCCAGAAGCTCGGCCGCGCGACGACGGGCAAGGAGCTGTGGGTGCTGGCCCCGGCGTTCCTCGCGACCGAGCTGCGCGAAGCGTTCGCGATGGCGGTGCTGATCTTCATTCCGTTTTTGGTGATCGATCTGATCGTCGGGCTGGCGCTCGCGGCGCTCGGGTTGACGAACACGTCACCGCAGTCGATCGCGTTGCCGATCAAGCTGCTGTTGTTTGTTGCCGTCGATGGCTGGCGGCTGTTGCTGGATAGCTTGCTGCGGGGGTACGCGTGAGCGTGCGAGCGTCGGGTGGGACTGGCATCGGTGACGGCGATCGCGGTTGTTCGTTGCGGAGGGCGGTCGGGTGCTGGTCGTCATCATCGACGGGTGCCTGTCGCACGATCGATCGATGGCGGGTTGCTGCTGGACGGCTTCCACGCGTGCTCGAAGGAGGCCTCGCGTGACGAGCTCGCTCGTCGGGTTGTTGCGCGAAGGTCTGTTGCTCGCGCTGTTGCTGGTCGCGCCGGTGCTGGTGGCGGCGCTGATCGCGGGCATCCTGACCGGGCTGCTCGCCGCGTTCACGCAGATCCAGGAACCGGCGGTGTCGCTGGTGCCGCGCGTGGCGGCGATCGGGGCGGCGATCGTGTTGTTCGGCCCATCGATCGCGACACAGCTCGCCGCGTTCGCGAACCGACTGTGGCCGTTGATCGTCACGGCCGGAACGGGGTGAGCCGTGAGCAGCTGCGATACGGCGCGACGACCGCAGCAGCGTGGCCGCGACCAGCGCCTCGATACCCACGCCGGCCTGGATTCGCATCGGCATCATCACGCCGAGGTGATCGTCGCCGGTGATCGGGTTGATGCGCCCTCGGGCGCCGCCGAGCGCGATCGTGAGCCGGGGCAGGCGCGCATGCCGTCGCGAGGCTCGTCCACGAGCATAGGAGGACGAGGGCCGGCGCAGTTGCACACGTGCCGTCGGGAGGCTTGCGCATGAGCACGCTGATGCTCGCCCTGCGCGGTGCCGCCGCGATCGCGGTGTTGACGACCCTCGCCGGCGGCATTCCCGCCGTGGTCCGGCTCGGGCTCGCGGTGGTGTTCGGACTATGGGCGATGATCGCGTCGGGGGTCGCGGTGCCCGATGACGCGAGCGTGCTGATCGCGGCGCGCGAGCTGGTGATCGGCGCGACGCTCGGCATCGTCGCCGTGGTGCCGCTACTGGCGGCGAAGCTGGCGGGGCAGCTGGTCGATGTCGTCGCGCTCGGCTCGTTCGCGCGCGGGCAGCGCGGACCGTACAGCGGCCTGTTCGGTGTGCTGGCGGCGGCGGTGTTCGTCGGCATCGATGGCCACGTGACGTTCGTGACCGCGATCGCGGAGAGCTTCGCGACGGTGCCCGCGATCGCCGAGGTGCAGCCGCGCGTGCTCGATGCGCTCGGCGCGTTGATCGCCGCGGGCGTCAAGCTGGCGG
>JAEYYY010000246.1 GCA_023430775.1 Pseudomonadota bacterium | reverse complement strand
GCTGGCGACGACCAGAGATCCGAACAAGACCGCCGACGACATCAGGAAGGAGACCGCGAGGGTCCGCGGCATCGAGGATGCGTTCAAGGAGGCGAAGCGCAAGCACCGCGATGCGACCTCGGGCTTCCGCGCGGCGGATACGTCGGCGAAGGCGTATCTCGGATTCGCGCGGATGTTCCAGACGCACGTCGCGCGGATCGAGGTCGCGATGCGGTGCAAGACGGACGTCGCTTGCTACGCGGGGAGCTTGCGGCAGACGCCGGATCAGGCGGCGATGCAAGTCTCGGCGTACGTCAAGGATGCCTCGACCTGGGACAAGCAGGAGAAGCTCGGGCTGCTCGAGGCGACGATCGAGCGCTCGATGATCGAGCTCGGCAAGCGCGGCACGCAGGCGAGCGGTCACACGGGGTTGTTGCTCGATGCCGTGATCTCCGACAATCGCGTGATCCGGCAGAGCATCCTGCTGGCGTTGCCGAGGATCGCGCACGTCCCGTGCAAGGCCTGTGTCGTGAAGCTCGCGGCGGCGATCAAGGCAGGTGAAGGCAAGACCACGCTGGGCGATCTCGACCTCGAGACCCAGATCGTGCGCGCCTACTTCGAGTCCGCCGCAGGCCGCGTCCCGTAGGGCGTGGCAGATCTGCTCCCGCACCGTCACCCGCGCGCGTCGGCGCACGGTTTCTCGTCGGTGATATCGAGCTTGGAGTGCACGAACGAGGCCCGCGGATTGCTTCGTTCGCGACCATGCGCGCCATCGCCCTGGCTCTCCTCGTCGGATGCGGTGGATCCGCGTCCTCGACCTCGAAGCCGGAGCCACTGGTCTTCGAGCGCTTCTCGCCGCCCCAGTACACCAGCAGCGACGTGTTTGTCGCGGCGAAGGGCGACGTCATCGTGCTCGCGAGCCGGTGGTCCGCCGACGGCGGTGCGCCGTGGCAACCCTCGGTGCTCGGGCCGATCGAGCGCGCGGCGATCCACGGCTCCACGATCGTGACGTTCGCGGACGGCAAGCTCGTGCGGTTCGACACCGCGAGCAAGGCGATGACGGCGGTGGCCAGCACGCCGGCGTACGCCAACGCGCGCAACTGGCGGACGACGCCGAGCGGCAAGCTGCTGGTCGCCGATGGGATCGCGAACGCGATCGCGATCGAGACCGCGAGTGGCTGGACGACGCACGCGCTACCGCAGCCGAGCCCGACGGAGCTCGATCCGTACATCACCGACCTCGAGAGCAATGGCTCGACGGTGATGGTGGTGTCGGCGTGGGGCGTCTATCGAAGGACCGGTGGCGCGTTCGAGCGCGTCGCCGAGCAGAGCGCCGCGCAGGGGCGCGAGCTGGTGGCCCTCGCGGATGGCAGGTTCGTGCTGCTCGGCGGCACGAGGACGCTGCGCTTCGACGCGAGCGGTGCGCCGGCGGGAGACAGTGAAGGGATCGTCGTCGAGACCGGCGATGCGATCGGTTGCGACGATGGAGCGCTGGTCGCGCGCGGCAAGCTCAGCCGCGATGCCGGCGGCACCTGGCAGCCGCTGCTCGGCGGCGGTGATCTGACGCTGACGATCGAGCGCGTGGCTTGCGGCGGCGGGCGGTACTGGGTGCTCGGTCACCACAGCGCGTGGGGCTATCGGCTGCTGCGCTTCGACGATCCGGCGGCGGCCGGTACCGCGGTCGGAAACTGGGAGCTCGCGGGCGAGCCGGCGTGGACCTCGGCGGGGCCGCCGATCGTGCGCACCGCCGACGGCACGTTGATCGCGGCGGGGCTGGCGTGGCGCGAGGGCGATCCTGCGTGGACGCTGCGCCTCGTGCCGGCGCGTACGTGGGCCGCGGGCGATGCGCTGTTCGGCGTCGCGGACGGAAACTTCTACACCAGTCCCGATGCGGGGCGGACGTGGCGCGCGATCACCGCGGCGGCGCTCGACGGCGAGGTGGAGGCGTTCGCGAAGTCGCCCGACGGCGCGCTGCATGTCTCGAGGTTCGAGGGCGAGAGCACGGCGGCCGCCGATACCTGGCACTCGACCGTGTGGCGCTCCGCCGATCAGGGCGCGACGTGGAGCGTGGCCTACGATGCGATCGCGACGCGCGTCGACGGCGAGACAACGGGCAAGACCCACCGGTTTGTCGGCATCACCGAGACCGGGACGTGGATCGCCACCGACGCGATCTCCGAGGACATGGGCGCGACGTGGACACCGACGGAGTTCGAAGGCGACAAGCTCCTCGCGTTCGTGACGCCCGACGGTTATCTCGTCACGCCGCGCGACGATCTGTGGCGGGTCTACGAGGCCGGCGGGACCGGGAGCCTCGTCGGCACGTGGGAGCTCGAGGCGGAAGGCCAGCGGGTGCCGGCATCGCAGCTGCGCTCGGTCGCGTTCGACGAGCTCGGTCACGCGTACATCGCGCGCGGCGCGCCGTACGTTCAGGTGTGGCGGTCGACGCAGCCGATCATGCGTGCTCCGTGACGAGCTCCACCTGCACCGCGAAGACGCGCGGTCCGCTGTAGCCGACGGGACGTGGTGTCATCGGCGGTGCATTCAACGGGAAGCCCGGGCTGCTGAAGCCGGTGACGCGGTAGCTGCGCCCCTGCTCGAAGTGATGGCCGGCGAGCATGATGCCCTCGAAGTTCGGGGATTCGATGTGTCCCTCGAAGTAGCGACCGACCACGGTCACGAACGAATGCGCCGGCAGGTTCACGATGTCGCTCGGTGCGACCTCGACGGGCGTTCGCGGGAGTCCGAACCGCGTGGTGATCGCCGCGGCCATGTCGCGCGCGTCGCGATCGGCCATCGGCCCGACAACCTTCTGTCGGCCGTCGCCGGTCCGGGAGAATTCACCGGTGAGCTCGATGCTCCAGTGCGTGAAGCGCTCGTGCGGCATCGCGGCGGCGCCGAGCAGGCGCTCCGGCGGCACCACGACGTAGGTGAACTGGTTCTTGTGCGGCCGGATCGCGAGCAGCGGCTCCGACCACTTTTGCTCCTCGAGACGCGCGAACGCCGTGACTCCGTTGAATACCAGCTCGCTCATCGCGTGAGCATAAGCTGGACTCGACGAACGGGCAGCGTCGCTTCATGATTCGAGGTCATGGTTCGCTGCACGCTCGCTCTTGCCGTCGCTCTGCTCGCATCGCCGGCCGGGGCCGACACCTACTCGATCCCGAACGACTTCGGGGTGGCCGCGCTCGATCTGGGGACCGGCAAGGTGCTGTGGCGCGCGCCGGGGAAGTTGCACCCGCCGAAGCTGCGCGTCGAGGGTAACGCGGTGATCGCGAGCGAGGACCCGACCTATCTCGGACTCGGGACGATCCCGTCGACGCTCGTGCTCGATGTCGCGTCGGGTGCCAGGACCAAGGTGAAGCCTGGAGCGAAGGCGATCGCGCCACTGGAGGTGCTGCCGCGCAACCTGAAGCACGCCGGCCGCACCGTCGCGTATGGCAGCGGCGGCACCGGCTACCTCGCATACGACTCCGACGCAAATCACGGCATCGACGAGTTCGTGCAGTTCGACTGGGACGCGAGCGACCTCTACGTCGTCGGCAATCGAGCGATCCTCGCGTTCAACTTCGAGAGCGGCGGCGAGGTCTACGCGTACGACCTCGACAAGCGGGACCTCGCGTGGGAGTTCCGCACCTACGAGCACGTCAAGACGATCCCCGAGCACGTGCACACGTCGATCGCCGTCGATAAGGACCGCGTGCTGGTGTCGGCGGACGAGCACATCTTCGCCGTCGACGCCGCGACCGGCGCGCTGATCTGGCGCACCGCGCTGCCGCGGCAGCCGATCCGGCGCTACGACGCCGCGTGGACCCAGTTCGCGCGCCACGGCGACACGTTGATCTTGCGCGTCTACGAGGATCTGTTCGCGCTGTCGGCGGCCGACGGCAAGCTGCGATGGCAGTTCGACGCGGGGATGCTCGCGCGACCGTGGCCCGTCATCGCCGGTGACAAGGTGCTCGTCGGCTGGCGCGGGCAGACCGCGAATCAGAGCAGCGCGTCGTTCACCAGCGCGCGCAAACCGCGACCGACCTCGGTGCGCATCAGATACACCGCGGCCGGCTGGTCGATGACGGCACAGTCGACGCGCGCGGCGCCGGCGGGGACCACGCGGTGGTCGAGACTTCACCAGCCACCGAAGGGCGGCAAGGGCCCGAAGATCGAGCTGACCCTCGAGGGCGGCTGGAACCCCAAGTTCGATCTCACCTCGGTCATGAAGAAGGGCGACGTCTGGGTGGAGTTCAAGGGCTATCAGGACCGCGCGACGTTGACCGTCGACGGCAGGGAGGTCGCGACCGTCGATCTGAAGAAGTGATCTTCGCGATCGCCGCTCACCATGTGTGGCGAGGCTTGTCGTGTTGCGACACGAAGCGGATGCGAAAGTGCTGCCATGCTCCCTCGTAGGTTCCGTAGTTCCTGATCTGACCGTCGAAGTAGTCGGCCGGCATGGCAGTCAAATAGGTTCCGTGCGCGGAGCGCAGCGTGATCGTGTCGTCGTGGGTGATCGGGCCGGTGCCGGTGCTGGTGCGGTGAATGATGAAGCGCTCGTAGAAGTTGATCGCGTTGCCCATCCGAACCTGACCCGTGTGGTCACCATCGGTCGCACTCAGATAGTGGTATGCGTTGTTCTCGAACTGCTCGAGGCTGATCACGTCGCCATCCATCAGCTCGCCGCCATTCCAGTCGACGATCCACATCGCGGAGGAAGCCAGGAGCTGACGCACTGACCCCGCGAGCTCCGCCTCGGTTCGTTTGTTCCAGACCCGGCGGTTCGAGTCGGTGTTCAGATACTTGCCGTGCGCGCTGCGCAGGTAGATGAGATGGTCACGCCGCGGCTCGACGAGCGTGAAGTGGAAGCGATTGTCAGTCGGTGACGTTGCACCACGGAGCTTGGATCCATCGGAGTAGGCGTAACGGTCTCCGTGGCGCATCGTGACCTTCGCAGCGTTCCCGAGCGTCGAGCCCGCGACCAGCGAGAACACGAGTGGATACGACTGCGCTCCGTCGGCGCTGAACGTGTTGTCGGCCGACTTGTACCGGAGGTAGTTGCCGGCAAACGACTTCAAGACGACCGAGTCACCCGATGCCCACGTCGGACCCTGGGCGTCGTAGAGGTAGAGCCATTGCCAGGCGCCGAGCGAGTCGGACCAGTTCGTGCTCAGACTCGAGCCACCACCGGACGGCGCGGTGATCGCCTGTCCGGTGTTCGTACGCAGCGCGAACACGCGGCGTGGATCGCGAACACAGGTGCAGCCGCCGTCGACACCGTAGTCATCGACCGTGCCTCGCCAGGACGCAGCGAGGTTGAGCTCGTTGCTGGCGCAATCGGCATGAATGCCGGCGCAGTGGTTCTCGGATCGGGTCATCACCCAGTACGCGCACGCCGAGTAGATCGCGGGCGCTGCTGGGTTCCCGAGCGCCATGTAACTGGAGCGCCCGTTGCGAGCGGCACACGCTGCCATCTCCGCCTCGGGGTCGGCATAGGGAACGGTATCGACGTGGTTGTACCCCAGCGTGTGCATGTATTCGTGAATCATGGTCGCGCCGAAGCTGTTCCACGGGTACGTCCCGTAGTCTTCTGCCCAGTCGCGCGCGCGCGTGAAGTAGTCGTACAGCGTCATCGAGTGGGTTCCCCAGACGTTGGTCTCCTGGCCACGCGGCGCGGATGCCAAGGCGTTGGGCAGATCCGAGGAGGGGCGGCTCCCGAAGCTCATCGTGTTGTTCCAGGTCCGGAACCGAGTCCACGCCGCCGAGATCTGTAGTGACCGCGACGAGTCCGGCAACACGTCGTCGCAGTTCATGTAGCGTTCCTGCATCGTGTTGCGAACGCATTGAGCGAAGGCGTCCGACGCACCGACGACGCGCGCATGAAACATCGCGCGCTCGATGACCGCTGCGGTCAGCGGCTCGACGTATCGACTCGACGAGCTCTCGTAGACGAGCTTGCTGTTCATCTCGGAGCCCGTCTCCGACAGCAGATCCTCCTCGGCAACACACGACGTCAGCGTGATCACGAGGAGGAGTCGGCGCCCGATCACGGGCACTTCGCACCGGCCAGGTTCGCACCCTCGAAGGTGTCGTCATCGCGGATCGCGCCACACAGGTCGGCCTCGCGGAGGTCCGCGCCGTGGAAGTCGGCACCGCGGAGGTCGGCGTAGTTGAACTTGGTGTGGCGCAGGTCGGTGTTGAGGAAGATGGCCCTGCGAGCGTCGGCGTTCCGGAAGTCCGAGTAGCTGAGGTTCGCACCCGTGTGCGTGGAGCGGTACATCTCGGAATCTCTGAAGTCGGAGCGAGTCGAGGTCGCGCCGTAGAACCTGGCGTACGAAAGTCGTGCCCGGAAGAAGTCCGATCTGTTCGTCGTCGAGCCATAGAAGTCGGCGCGGAGCAGATCGGCGCCCCTGAAGCTCGCGGCGCCCGCGGTCGCTCCGTAGAACGACGTCCATTGAAGGTTGGCGTCATCGAAGATCGCGTGGGTCGCGTTCGCTCCAATGAAGGTCGAGTACGCCAGATCGGCGTACTCGAAGTTGCGTCCGTACAGGTTCTGGCCGTTGTAGTTGACCGCCACTTCCGACTCGGCGACGTCGAAGTCGAGCTCTTCGTCGGAGATGCACGCGGTGATCGAGAGGAGCGACGACAAGGCGAGCGAGAGGGCGCGAGTGTTCATATGCGCTCGTCAGGAGCACGCGACGTGCCGCTCGCATCCTGCGGATATGACAGGCGCAGGTTCCGCGTTGTGCAGGACCGGCACAATCGAGTCGCGCCGATCGTGCGCGATCTCGGAGGTCGATCGCGATCCGGGTGCGACTGGCGCCAGCCGGCCTCCTCAATGAGTCGTGTGGGTCGGGTGGGCGCAACCAATCGAAAGTAACTGCTGATGTTCGGAACGATGGCGCGTGGTGCGCTGCTGCTCGGTCTGGCTTCCTCCACCGCGTTCGCGCAGGCGTACGACGACCCCGAGACCGAGCGCCTGATGTGTCAGATGGAGGGCAACTGTCCGGAGGAGGCTCGGCCGACCGTCGCGACCACCCCGGGCGAGCCGGTCGTGGTGCCGGCGCCGGCGCGCAAGCTTCAGCGGCTCGCACTCGATCGCGGCGAGGCCGTCGTGACGATCACGACCGAGAGCAGCGTGGGAAGCGGCGCGATGCTCGAGCCGACGTCGATCGCGCCCGACGTTTCCTACGGACTCACCGATCGCGTGACGCTGTCGCTCGTGCACTCCGGGTTCGGTGTGACCGGGTTTCGCGGCAGCGCAGGCGGCGGGCTGTGCATGGGTGATGGCTGCGCGCGCGTGTACAACAACGCGGGCGTCGATGCGCTCGTCGATGTCGTGCGCCACGAGCGGTTCGCGGTGGCCGCCGTCGCGGGTGTGCATGCGGTGTCGTTCGAGCCGATGTTCGTCGACGTCAAGCTCGGTGCGCAGGCGAGCTATCGCATGGGGCGCGTGATCGCGGCGGTATCGCCGAGCATGTTCATCGGCGTCACCGAGCGCGCGATGGGGAACGAAGGGACGGTGTTCGCGCCGGCCTCGGTGAGCTTGCAGGCGTCGCGCAAGTGGATGGTCGCGCTGGGCGGCGGCGTGGCGACGCCACTCGCCGATGCTGCGGATGGCTGGACCGTGCGGCTCGGTTCGATCGTGCGCTATCGCGTGAAGAAGGGCGTGTTCGTGGCGGGCTCGGTGTTTCTGCCGAAGCTCGCCGGTGGCAGTGCGGTGGATGGCACGGGCGTCGATGCGCGCGTCGCGAACGTCTGGCTGACGTACGCGATCGATTGAGTCAGTCGGCGCAGCAGCGAAACCCGGTGTGCTTCGACGCGGCATCGCGAGGGATGCCCGCGCCACCGGATGGATCGGCGAACTTGCAGTCCGAGTACGAGGCCTCGAAGTACCAGACGCCGCCGACCACCCTGCACAGATCAGTTTCCGGCGCGGCGCCGCTGGCCTCGCAGGCATCCGTCCACTCCTGCAGGTTGCCGAGCAGGTCGTAGATGTTGCTGCCGGTGAGCACGCACTCGGGATAGGTGGCGACGGGTGCCTGGAGGCCGGTGGTCGTGTCGAGGTGATCGAGGTGACAGGCGCCGATGCGCGCGGTGTCGCCGTAGACGAAGCGTTGGCCGCCGCCGCGCGAGCAGGCGCTGTACCACTGCGCTTGCGAGGTGGCGTACTCGTCGTAGCCGATCGCGCCGCCGCCGATCTTGCCGCACAGGCGCTTGCCGGACCACGCGCAGAAGTCGCGCGCATCGCACCAGTCGATGCCGGCGACGGCCTGGTCGGGGTTGGTGGTGGCGGTGCGCACGAAGTCGAGGATCTCGTACGTGTCGTTGAAGGTGCACGGGCCGGACTTGTCGATCGGTTGTGCGGCGGCGAGGAACTCGTCGTACTGGGCCTTGGTGACCTCGGTGTTGTCCATGCAGAAGCCCTGCTCGACGAGCGACATCGCGGGGCCGCGGCCAGACGGGCAGCGCTCCGAGCCATCGGGCGTGGAGGTGTCGGCGTCTCGTCCGAGGTTGGCCTCGATCTCGTCGAAGCCGAACCGACAGCCGACGAGGGCGAGGAGGACTACGAATCGCACTGCACTCCATCGTACCTCCGATGAAGCGGGCGTGCTCGACGATTTCCGCTACGCGCGACGCGCCTTTGGCTTGGTCGTGTGGCCGGCGAGCACAGGTGTGGCTCCAGTCAGCGCACGACGAGCGTCAACTCCATCCGCTCGTCGCTCGCCATCGGGTTCCAGGGCTGTTGATGGATGATGACCAGCGAACCGGTACCGGCGCGATGAGCTCGAGCGAGGATGCGGGTCGCACCGGCATCGGGACGCTCGACGCCGACCGTGACCCCGCTTGGCACCTGGGTCGGTCGCCATTCATGGCCGGCGCTCGCCATCAGCTCGATCACGATCTCGTCGCCGACGTCGATGGTGAGCGTGCGCCCGTTGTCCGTCTTCGAGAGAAGGTGGCGCACGCGGAGCCAGGTCAGTACCAGGGTCAGTGGTCGCTCCCTTGGCAGTTCCTCTGATCGGTGCACGTCACACCGACGTCGGTACGAAGATGAACGGCGCGAACCAGCTCATGCTGATGTACACGCCGTTGCCGCCATCCAGGCTGCGCAAGGTTTCGAGAGACGACGCGACGAAACCGGCGGCCTTCGCGAGGAAAGGTGCAGCCGGGCCGGGCAGGTGATCGAGGGCCGACACCGGATTCTGCGCCGCCAGACCGTCGTGCGAGATCTGGATGTGGAAGCCCCACCAGAAGGAGCGGACGACGGTTCGCTCACGCGCCGCGACACGCGTCCTCAAGGAGGAGAGGAACTCGTCGACGGATGGGACTGGCAGATCGCGGATCGCGAGGGCAGTGCGGACACTGCGTGCCGCGACCGCCTGGAGAGCGCGTTCGAGATCGGGATTCGTCGTGACCGCGTGGTCGAGCGCCGCCGCGAACATCATCCATGACGGTCCCGAGACCGCACGCGCGAGATCGCGGCGCCCCGGCTGCCGCATGAAGTCGAGCATCGTCTGTGCGATCGCCGGCGAGAAATCATCTTCGATCGGCATTGCCCCATTGGCCTTCCGGTTCATCTCACCCTCGAAAACAGAAACGAGGTCTGGGGCGCCACGACTGATCCATTCGACACCCGTGCGACCTGACGCTGCACCGCGCCTTTCGCCCCACACCACCTTTGCAGCCACCAGCCACGCGTTCACCCAGAGCTCGTTCCAATCAGGTAGTGACGGGAGGCGGTGATCCGTTCCGGATCGAGTGCGTTTTTGTCCCGGGTCGCTGAAGACGGGTTAGGTTCTGCGGGGATGCCACGGAGTGCCGACTCCACGCTGGATATGGAGGGTCCGATCGAGGACCCCCGTCCGTCGGCGAACCCGATCGAGATGGAGACGGTCCGTGCCCGCGCGGAGGCCGCGTTGTTCGGACGGGTGGCCCCGGCGAAGTTCGGCCGCTACCACATCATCGAGCGCATCGCGGGTGGTGGCATGGGCGTCGTCTATGCCGCCTACGATCCAGATCTCGATCGGCGCGTGGCGCTCAAGGTCGTTCACCCCAAGCGCACGCACGACGAGCGCGCGCAGGGGCGTCTGATCACGGAGGCGCGCGCGCTCGCAAAGCTCGATCACCCGAACGTCGTGAAGGTGCATGACGTGGTCACGCACGAGGGGACGGTCGTGATCGTGATGGAGCTCGTGGTCGGTGAGACGTTGGCGGCGTGGGCCCAGCAACCGCAAACCTGGCGAGAAGCGGTCCGCTTGTATCAACAAGCGGCACAGGGCCTCGTCGCGGCCCACGGTGTCGGAGTCGTTCACCGCGACTTCAAGCCGAGCAACGCGATCATCGGCGCGGACGGTCGGGTGAGAGTGCTCGACTTCGGACTCGCGAGGTTCGGTGAGGTCGCCGCGGAAACCGGTCAGGTGAACCAGGCGACACCGGCGAGCAACCTGACGGAGACCGGCGACATCCTCGGCACGCTCTCGTATGCGGCGCCCGAGCAGCTTCGCGGCGAGACGACCACGGCCGCGTCGGATCAGTTCAGCTGGTGCGTGTCCCTGCACCATGCGGTTGAAGGCGTCGCGCCGTTCACGGGGAACACTCCCGAGGAACGACTGCGAAGCATCGAAGCTAAGACGGTGACGTTGGGCGAAGCATCGCGCGACGTGCCTGCCTGGTTGCGCGCGCTGATCGCGCGAGGGCTGTCACCAGATCCGAATGATCGGTACCCCGACATGGCAGCGCTCGTCGGTGAGCTTCTGCGCCCTCGTGGTTGGCGCCGGTATCGAATCCCGATGCTCGCGGCAGGCGTGTTCGGCATCGGCATCGCGACCACCCTGCTCGTACGCGGCGCGCCTGATGACGAGTGCGACGGCGGTCGCGGGCAACTCGAGAGAGTGTGGAACTCAGCGCTTCGCGAGACGGTGCGCCACATGTTCGATGCCATCGACGCGCCTTACTCGCGCGAGGTTCGCGATCGCGTGATCGCAGGTCTCGATCGCTACGCGAACGATTGGAGTGATTCACACCTCGCTGCGTGTCGCGACCACCGCAGGGGAGCAATCTCTCCGGACCTTCTGGATCGACGGATGATCTGCCTCGAAGAGCGACTCTCCGATCTGCACGCCGCGACATCTGTCGTCAACCGGAGCGACGGCGGGTCGCTCCCCAAGGTGGTCGACGTGGTCGCGAACATGCCTGCGATCGCGCGGTGCTCCGATCTCGAGCGCCTGCGCTCCGATGTCGAGCCGCCGGAGGGCGAGCTGCTGCGCGAGCGGGTACGGATCGTACGGAACAAGATCTCCGAGGCAGAGGCACTCGCGCGCGCGGGGCGTTCGGAGCCGGCGCGCAAGGCAGCGACCGACGCGCTCGACGGAGCGATCGCGACGCCGTACCCGCCGGTACAGGTCGAAGCAGCACTCGCGCAGAGCCGGACGCTCATGGCGTTCGGCGAGATTCCGGCAGCTGCAAAGCCGCTCGGCCTGGCGCGTCAGCACGCGCTCGAATTGCAGATGATCCCGGCTGCCGTCGAGGCTGGTGCTCGGCTCATCTATGTCGACGCCATGCATTCGTCGTCGCGCACGATCATCGAGCACGATGCCGCCGTGCTCGAGCCGCTGAGCAAGTTGCCTTCGTGTTCGGCATTCGCGAGACCGCTGCTCCTGAACAATATCGGTGTCGCGTATCTCTCGGCCGGGGATCGAGCGCGCGCATTTGCCTACTTCCAGGAAGCGCGTGGGGCTGTTCGTGCTGGGTCCTCGGCGGATCTCGAGTTGACTGTCGTCGACCGCAATCTCGCGCTTCTCACTGTCGATGACGTCGAGCGCAGCCAGCTCGCCACCAGTGTTGTCGAGAGATTTCGCGAGGCCCTTGGCCCTACGCATCCGACGACCCTGGAGGCGATCAGTGCCGCCGCTGAATACGAGGTCGATCCAGCCAAGGCTTATGCACTGATTCGCAGCTCCACCGAGGCGTATCGCACGTTCCACCCGACGCTGATCGAAGCCTCCACGCAACCAGAGGCTGCCCGGGCGTTCCTGGCGGGCGAGCTCGATGATGCCAGTCGAGCTCGGGTCGACTACCAGACCGCGATCGCCAGACTCGCGCAGAGTAGCGACCCGAACATGCAGGTGCTCCATCAGCTGCTGATCGGGGAGCTCGCGCTTCTGCAACGGGATCCCGACGCCGCGGAGCGCGCCTTCCTGGCCGCGCGTGACAAGCGTGCTTCGAGCACGGCGTGGTGGGAGAAGATCGATCTGTACCGCGCCGAGCTCGGAATCGGTGCAGCAGCAATCGTGCGTGGCAAGGCAGCAATCGCGATTCCACATCTCGAGGCTGCGATCGCAGGATTTGCATCGGTCATGGAGATGAACGAGCTGATGCTCTATCGGCGATTGCAGGCGCGCGCGCAGCGGCTACTCGCCGGTGTTCTCCGCGCACGCGGCGACGTGGCGCGTGCAGACCAGCTGGACCGCGCGGCGCGATCGTTCTACGCGCGGGGTCCGGTCGGGTACGCGTGGCTGATGACGCCAGCCAAAAAATAGCGCGGAACGTTGGGCGCTGTATTGTCACTACCAAACCATGAAGCTTCTGTTGGGTGTGGTGGCGATGTTCGCGCTCGGCTGTGGCTCCAAGTCCGACAAGTCGAACACCGAGGACAAGACCGAGGTCAAGGACAAGGACGACGACAAGGGGCTCTGTAAGAAACCAGGCGCGATGTGCGGGACCTATGCGTGTGGCGGGAACTCGGCCATCGTTAACGCATTCCCGATCAATGGCTGGCGTGCCGGCGAATGCGTGCACGAGGGCAGCCAGGTGGTGAAGGAATCCCTCGACGGGCCGTGCCAGGGGCAGACGCTGGACATCAAGAACGGCAAGCTCGTCGGGCTGACGAAGGATGGGAAAGAGGGGTGTGTCGAGGGTGCGCTGAAGGGTGCCAGCTTCGAGGTCGGTGGCATCAAGAAGGGTACGGAGCGAATCCTGATCGCGGACGTAAACGTCGACTGGGTCGCACCGAACGGAACCAAACGCACCGCGTACAAGATGGAGTGGGTGGAGGGACCCAACCATTGGGGACTGTGCTCGAAGGATGGAGACAAGCTCCGTAAGAAGCTTGGCCTCGAAGTCTACAAGGATCACGAAGCGGTCCCTGCACCGACGGCGCCACTAGTGATTCCGCTCGTGGGCGAGGTCTACGGCGACGAGGGTCAGGTTGTTCACAGTGACGTGTGGAATCACCTCGCATGCGTCGACGATGCGCTGGCGAAGCGCAGCCTCTACCAGCTCGAGAGTACGGACAAGAAGAAGAACCGGGCCGCGCTCCGCATGCTCACTGCCGACTATTGTGGATCCACCGCGTGGACGGTGCGCGGTGAGTGGATCGAGTGGGGAAACACGAACGGCCTGAACGTTGAAGCGCAGTGGAACGACAAGGGAGCGACGTGTCTGACAGCGCCGCGCCTGTTGCGCGACGACAACGACCAGCCGGTCCTGCCGCCACCGAACGCGCACCTCAAGCATCTCTGCAAGTACCCACCGGGCGGTTGCAAGACGATCGACGACTACATGAAAGAGATGAGGACCTGTCGAAA
>JAEYYY010000199.1 GCA_023430775.1 Pseudomonadota bacterium | reverse complement strand
TCGAGACCATCGACACGCACCAGGAGGTGCCGGCGCGCTGTCGCGTGCTGATCGTCGCCGGGCCCGCCGTGCCGCTGACGGCGCGCGAGGCGCTCGCGATCCAGGATCACGTGCGCGCCGGCCGCGGCTTGCTCGTCGCGGCGACCTCGCGCACGCTGACCTCGGGCAGCGCCGCCACCGGCCTCGAGGGCGTGCTGGCGAGCGAGGGACTCGGGTTGCCGCCGGCGGTCGCGATCGATCCGTCGCTCGCGGTTCGCGAGGTCGACGGCGGGCTACTGGTCGTCGACGGCTACAGCGATCACCCGATCAACCGCGGCTTCCCGCGCACCCGCGCGACGCTGTGGTTCCAGCCGCGCGCGGTGGTGGTCGATCGCGGCGCCCAGCCGCTGGTCCAGACCTCGGCCGCCGGCTGGGGAGAGCGCGACTTTCTGGCCGCGCCGCAGAAGGACCTCGACGACCTCGGCGGGCCCGTCGTGCTCGCGGCGCTCGGCCGCGGTGCCACATCGGGCAAGACGCGGGTGCTCGCGATCGGCTCGGCCGAGTCGTTCACCAGCTCGCTGCTCGCCGGCGGCGCACCGGCGAACGACCTGTGGCTCGCGCACGCGGTGCGCTGGCTCGCCGCGACGGGCGATCGCACCGTCGAGATCGAGGCGCGCGAGGTCTCGCAGATCCGACTCGTGCTGACGAGCAACGAGAAGCGCGCGATCACGCTCGCGTGTGTCGCCGGCATCCCGCTCGCGTGGCTGTTGCTCGGCGGCGGCTTCGTGCTGTGGCGCCTGCGCCGCGCCCGCGCCGCGGCGAGACCGGAGGCCACGTGATCGCGAGTCGCAACGGCGTGATCATCGCGTGGCTGGTCGCAATCATCCTCGCCCTGCTGCTGGCGCTCGGCCGCGGCACGCCGGAGCCGTCGGAGCGCGTGCTCGTACCGGGGCTCGATCTCGACGCGATCACCGCGATGTCGTGGATCGGTCCCAAGGGCTTCCGCATCGAGCGCGACCCGGCATCGTCGACCGGCTGGCGGTGGACCCACCCGGTCGCCGAGGCCGATCGCCAGGCGATCGAGGACGTGCTCGCCGCGCTGCGCGGTGCGACCTGGCATCGCCGCGCCGAACCAGCCGCCGCGGGCACGCCCGGCGTCACGCTGCAGATCGAGGCGGGCGGGCCGTCCCCGATCGCGATCGCGATCGGGCAGCCGCTCGGCGAGGAGCAGCGCTGGATCGTGATCGACGATCACGCGCTGCTCGTCGATGCCTGGGTGGCGCGCGCGATCGCGCCCGATCCCGTCGCCTTCCGGATCCGACCCTTCGCGCGGGTCGCGCAGGCCGAGCAGATCGAGGTCGGTAGCTTCGTGCTCACCGGCACGCCACGCCGGATCACCAAGCTCGCCGGCGTACCGATCGAGCTGCTCGCGAATGCCACCGCCGTCGAACAGCTCGAGCGCGCGCTCGGCGATATCTCGATCGTCGCGATCCCGAACGGCAAGGTCCCGGTCGACAACAACTTCCGCGGTACGCGCGTCGGCCTCGACGGCAAGCTGGTCGCGGTCGAGGCAGGGATGTGCCCGGTGCCGGATCGCGAGCACCACGCGATCTTCGGCCCGGCGATCGGGCCGTCGTGCGTGGCGGAGCCCGCCTGGCAGAGCCTGATCGCCGCCGCCTCGGTGTTCGATCTGCCGTCGGATCCGGCGGCGCGCCGCACCTCGCTCGCCGCGCTGGTCGAGCGCCGGCCGGTGCCGGTCGAGCCGACGCAGATCGTGCTCGGCGATCGCAGCACGCTCGATCTCGACAAGCGGGCGCGCATCACCGATCCGACGGGCGCGCGCGACGCCGATCCGGTGAAGGTCGCCGAGCTCCTCGCCGTGCTGGCGACGCCCGCCGAGCCGGTCGACCTACCGACCACGCCACCGATCGCGCGGCTCGAGGTGAAGACCGCCACCACGCGCGCGCCTGGGGTCGCCACGCTCCAGCTCGCTGTTTACTCCGGTGGGATCGTGGCGCGTCACAACGAACCGATCGGGCTGCGCGTCGGCGATGGCTCGGCCGCGATCCTCGCGCGGCCTGGCAGCGCGTATGTCGATCGCACGCTGTGGAGCGAGGAGCCAACCACCGTCCACTCGCTCCAGCTCGGCGGCGTCACCTACACGCGGGGCGCGGTGGTGGGCGAGTGGACGCGCGTGCCGGCAGGTGCCGTCGATGCGGCCACCGTCGAGCAGCTCGTCGGGCTGCTCGCAGATCTTCGCTCCACCGGCGAAGCCACGGCACCGATCGATCCGATGCCGGTGATCCTGGCGATCGTGCCGCCCGCCGGATCACCGTCGGAGCGCAAGCTGCTCCTCGGTCGCGATGCTCGCTGCGCGGCGACGCTGACCGCCGGCTCCGTCGCGCTCGATCCGCAGATCTGCCGGCTCGCGAAGAAGCTCGCCAAATAACAACGCGGCCACTCGGGCCGCGAATTCTCTGTAGCCGGTCTGGTGCCTAGCCCTTCTTCTTGACCAGATCCTCGGGCGACGGCTTCGCGCCCGGCGCGCCAGCACCACCCGGGGTGGCCGCGGCTTCCGGGTTCGGCGGCGGCGATTCGTAGTTCTGCGTCATGTTCTTCATCGACTTGTAGACGAGGAGACCATCGCTGTTGCGCTCGCTGTGCGGCGACGCGAGATCGAACGTGCCGGTGACCTCGACCTCGTCACCCACCGCGTACGGCGGGCAGATCGACTTGCTCGGATCCTTCTTCCGCTCGTCCGGCTCGCACTTGAGCGGGTCGGTGCGGTCCTTCTTCTTGAGGCGCTTGAGATCGAGCTTGGTGTACTCGCGCGGCACGTCGACGACCCACAGGCTCTTCTCGGCCGGCGTGTCCTTGTCGTCACCGACGTAGAACTTCGCGCGCTCGCACAGCGTGGGATCGGCATCGATCCGCTCCTGCACGGCCTTGTCGTCCTCGCCGGGCTGGCGAATCGCCGTGGGGCAGTCATAGACCCAGGTGACAAAGCCCTTGACCGTGACCTCGGTCTTGAGTTTCTTCTTGCCCTTGACCCGCAGCTCCTTGATCGGCTTGTTGGCGAGATCGAACGCCGGCACCGCAGGAATGTTCATCTTGTCTTTGTTCGGCAGCACTTCCGGCTGGGGAACTTTCACCCCGTCTTCACCGCACGAGGCGGCGAGCAGGCCGAAGGCCGTGAACAGAGCGGTGCGCAGGCCATGACGGTGCGGCATGCTCGCGGTCATAACATGCTGACCAGAGCCTCTCAAGTCCGCGTACTCGCGGGGCTCGGTTCCATTTTTCTTTTGGTTTGTTCGTGCGAGTCGCCCGCACGCGTCAAACCGTGGCGACATGCCCCCGATCCGGTCTCCGAGGGGGCGAATGCCCCGAGCTCGCCGGCGCTCGGCGACATCACGGCCGAGTCCGAAGTGCGCGCGGCGCGCGGACATACGCTGCGGATCCATCTCGATGCCGAGCCCGGCCGGCTGGCCCCGCTCAACCACCCGTCGGTGTGGGCACGCAGAATTTTGCTCGGCCCGGTGTACGAGCCGCTGATCCGCTACGTCCCGCCGGAGCCGGGGGGATCCGCCGGGCGATACGAGCCGCGGCTCGCTCGATCGTGGCGCGTGGTGACCCCGCCGTGGGGAGGCATGGAAGTCCGGATCGAGCTCGAGCCCAACGCCACCTTCCACGACGGCCATCCACTGACGTCGGTCGATGTCCAGTTCACGCTCGACGCGATCCGCGAGCCTCGCCGCCGCATCGATCACCTGCGCCCGTTGCTCGACGAGGTCGCCGCGGTCGAGCTGATCACGCCGACCGAGGTCCGGCTGGTGCTCGCCAACCCCAAGCCGGCGGGCTGGGTGGTGCGCGCGCTCGCCGAGATCCCGATCATGCCGATGCACATCTATAACGACAACCTCGCGGCCGGCGGGCTCCCCGTCGGCTCGGGGCCGTACAAGGTGACGTCGAACAAGAACGGCGTGGTCCACCTGACCCGCTACGACAAGTACTGGGCCGGGAAGGTGGCGATCGAGGACGTCGAGTTCGTCTACCAGCCCGACGCCGCGATCGCGCTCAAGGATGCCAAGCGCGGCGACTACGACATCATCCCGGCGCTGATCCCCGCGCACTATCCCGAGCAGGCGAACGCGCCCGGCATCGCCGCGTCGTTCGCGCCGCTCGAGCTGCGGCCGCCGCGGCTGCGCGTCCTCAAGTTCAATGCGGCGAAGACCCCGCTCGACGATGTTCGGGTGCGCCACGCGATCGCGCTGCTGGTCGATCGCAAGCAGATCGCCGAGCGCCACTTCGATCGTCTCGCGCGTCCTGCGCTGTGGCCGATCTGGCCCGGCGGGCTGGTGCACGGCGTCGAGCCCACCGTGCCGGACTTCGATCCCAAGGCCGCCGGGGCGCTGCTCGATGCGGCAGGCTGGATCGACTCCGACAAGAACGGCATCCGCGATCGCGGCGGCGTCGAGCTCAAGCTGACGATGGTCGGCACCGAGCGCGCGAACCCGCGCGATCCTGCGAAGCCCACCGATACGCTGCCGCGTGAATATCTGATCGATGCGGCGCGCCGGATCGGCGTGGTCATCGAGCTGAGGAGCGGTGGCGATTCGTGGGTCGCCAAGCGCATCGAGGACGGCGCCTATCACCTGGCCGAAGTGCAGTGGAACGGTGTCGTCGACATGACCATGCGGTCGCGGCTCGATGGCGTGTCGCCGCGGATCGATCGCGCGCTCGAAGCGATGGCGGGGGTGTGGGATCCGGCGGAGCGCAGCAAGCTGGCGCCCGAGCTGGCCGCGGCACTCGCCGAGAGCTGGCCGATGGCCGGCATCGTCACCGACGCACCGCAGGGGCTGATCCACCGCCGCGTCCAGGGCGTGCGGATCTGGGATGGCTGGCTCGATCTCGCACGGCTGTCGTTCAGCCCGCCCGCCGACAAGCGCTGACGATCGGACAGCGATCGACTACCTTTGGTCGATGGAATCGATGGCGACGCAAAAGGGCCCGGCCGCGGCCTCGCTGCGCGGCGAGCTCGACGCGCTGTTCGTCGCGCTCCACGCCGAGCTCGGCGGCGATCGCCACGCGAAGGGCGGCGACGCCTGCCGGCGGATCTCCGACGTCTACGATCGCGCGATCGCCCCGCGGTTCGACGCGGCGGTCGCGGCGGCCGGCGTGACCATCCCGCTCGCGCTGGTCGCGACCGGAGGCTGGGCACGTCGCGAGCTTGCACCGTACTCGGACATCGACTTCATCATCCTCCACGATCGCGAGGAGGCGGCGGCCAAGCGCGTCGCCGATCGGCTGCTGTATCCGTTGTGGGACGAGAAGCTCGCGATCGGTCACTCGGTGCGCGAACCGCGCGCGACGGCGCGCCTGGCGAAGGACGACCTCGCCACCGCGACGGCACTCCTCGATGCGCGGCATATCGCCGGCGATCGCGAGCTGACCGCCGACTTGATGCGCGCCACGCTCGCCGCACTCGCACCCGGCGGCAACCCCAACGATCTGATCACCGCGCTCGCCACCGAGCAGCGCAACCGTCACCAGCGGTTCGGGGCGTCGCTCTACCTGCTCGAGCCGAACCTCAAGCAGGGCAACGGCGCGCTTCGCGATCTGGCCACCGCGATCTGGGCGGCGGTGATCCGCTGGCATCCGCCCCGGCCGGGCGAGGATGCGGCGAGCGTCGAGGAGGCGATCGCGAATCTGATCACCATGGGGCACCTGACGCGCCGCCAGGCGCAGGTGCTCGTCGGCGCGCGCGACTTCCTGCTCGCCGTGCGCGCGCTGGTCCAGCTCGCCGCGAAGCGCCGCTTCGATCAGCTGACCTTCGAGATCCAGGAGGCGATCGCGCCGGCGCTCTATCCAGATGCGAGACCGCACGAGGGCGACATCCGGTCCGCGGTCGCCCCCGCCGTCGAGGCGCTGATGCGCGACTACTTCATGCACGCGCGCGGTGTCATCCAGGTCACCGATCGGCTGCTCGAATCGGCGCGGGTGCCGGCGCGCCGCAAGCCGCGGATCGCGCAGATCGACAGCTCGTTCATCACCTTCAACGGCGAGCTCGCGCTCAAGGATCCGGCGCTGTTCTCCGAGCGGCCGAGCGAGATGATCCGGCTGTTCCGCGTCGCGGTCGCCGAGCAGCTGCCGGTCTACGGCCACACGCGCGAGCTGGTCGCCGAGACGATCGCCAAGGATCCGCAACCGCTCGCGAACGATCCGGCGGCGCCGAAGCTGTTCCTCGATGCGCTGCTCGATCTCGAGGACAAGGCGCAGCCGAGCGCGTTCGAGGTCATGCACCAGCTCGGCATCCTGTCGGCGATGATGCCGGCGTGGGCGCCGTGCACCGCGCGCGTCCAGCACGACCTCTATCACGTCTACACCGTCGACCAGCACCAGCTGTACGCGCTCGCCATGCAGAAGCGGCTGGCGCGCGGCGAGCTCGCCGAAGCGCACCCGACGGCGACGGAGCTGTGGCGCGAGGTCAAGCGCCCGGGTCCGCTACTCCTCGGTACGCTGCTGCACGACGTCGGCAAGCCGCTCGGCAAGGGGCACGCCGAGAAGGGCGCCGTGCTGTGCGGCCAGATCGCGGCGAAGCTCGGCATGCCGCCCGCCGATCTCGAGCTCGCCGAGTTTCTCGTTCGCCAGCACCTGACGATGTCGCATCTCTCGCAGCGTCGCGATCTGTCGGACCCCGAGGTGATCGAGCGATTCGCGGAGCGCGTCGTCGATGACGAGCATCTGGTGCAGCTCTACCTGTTGACCCTGTGCGACACCGCGATGACCGCGCCCGACAACCTGTCGGCGTGGAAGGACGGTCTGCTCCGCGAGCTGGTCGTTCGCACGCGTGGCTACTTCGCCCGCCGCGCCGAGCGTGCCAGCGATCCGGCGATGCGGTTGCCCGAGGAGCGCGACGCCGGCGCGCTGCGCGGCAAGATCGTCGAGCTCGCGGATGCCGCCGGCGTCGCCGACGCGCGCGAGATCGTCGATGGCATCGACCCGCGGCTGTTCGTCCAGCTGACGCCGCGGCAGACGGCCCGCCACGTCAAGCTGGTCTCGACGCTGCGCCACACCACACCGTCGATCGGTCTCGAGGTTCACTGCTATCCGCTCAAGGGCCACAGCGAGATCGCGATCGTGGCGCCCGACAAGCCCGGCGTGCTCGCCGCGATCGCCGGCGCGCTGACCGCGAACCGGGTCGACGTG
This sequence comes from Pseudomonadota bacterium, assembly GCA_023430775.1. Taxonomy (GTDB): domain Bacteria; phylum Myxococcota_A; class Polyangia; order Haliangiales; family Haliangiaceae; genus JABFXX01. Next base: position 2,320 of record JAEYYY010000199.1, on the reverse strand, counting down.
CTCGGCGCCGTGCTCGGTCACGTCGACCTCGCCGACGAGTCGCAGGCCGCGCGCGATCGCCGGCTGGTGATCGACGTGTTCTTCGTGCGCGACCTCAAGGGCGCCGCGATCCCCGAGGACGACGCGCGGTGGGAGCGCCTGCTCGGCGATCTGCACCACGTCCTCGGCGGTGACGATCCGGGTGCGGTCGCCACGCTGATCGCTCGCCGCCGCCCGCGCTCGACCTTGCCCAAGCGAGTGACGCCCGGCGTGGTCACCGAGATCAAGCTGTCCGACGAGTCCAACGCGGCGACCATCGTCGAGGTCGCCACCCAGGACCGGATGGGCGTGCTCTACGCGATCACGCAGACGCTCGCCGATCTCGGCTTCGACATCTCGCTCGCGAAGGTCGCCACCGAAGGCGAGAAGGTCGCCGACACCTTCTACGTCACGCGTGCCGGCAAGCGCATCACCGACGAGCGCGAGCGTGCCCAGCTGGTGGCGCGGCTGCACCGTGCCGTCGAGGCACCGGGGTTGACCGGGTCGTGAGCGCGATCGATCTCCCGCCGGGCATCGGGCTCGCGGGCACGCCGCTCGCGGTGTTCCGGGCGCCGCGGCGCGCACGCCGGCTCGCATACGTCACGATCGTCTTCGTGATCGGGTTCGGCGCGTTGACCTGGTACCTCGCGCTCCAGCATCCGTGGCGCTCGGGGACGAGCAAGCAGCTCGTGTTGCCGATCGCTCTCGCATCGTTCTCGTTGATCGGCATCGCCGTGCGCTCGGCCCGGCTCGCGGTCAGCCGCGATGGCGTGCGCTGGGGCTGGAGCGGGCTCGGTTTCACGCAGCAGGCGAGTCGTGTCGTGCGCGCGTCGATCTATCGCGATGGCATCACGCTCGAGAGCAAGCGCGGCTCGTGGTGGTTCCTCGCGGCGCGCGACTGGGATCGCTTCGAGGCGCTGGTGCGCCAGCTGCGCCGTACCGAGATGACGGTGGCGGAGCACGAGAGCAAGGCGCCGTATCGGGCCCGCATGCAGAGCTACGGCCGGTTCCTCGATGTCATGCTCCTCGGCGCGTGCCTCGGTTCGATCGTGCTCGCGTTGTGGGCGGCGTGATCGCTAGATGCCGAGCGCGGCCTGCAGCTGCGGCGCGGTGAAGTCGCGCTTGCCGCCGGTCTCCGCGGCGCGCACCAGCTCGACGAGCTTGCCGTTGATCGGTGCCGCACCACCGAGGCGGTGGGCGAGTGCGACGACCTCTCCTTGCAAGTAGTCGATCTCGGTCGGTCGCTTCGCCTCGAAGTCGTCCCACATCGAGGACCGCGCGTGCGGATCGATCGCGACCACCTTCCTGGCGAGCCGCGTGAACACCGCATCGGGCAGCCCCAGCAACCGAGGCATCCAGCGCGGCGGGATCGCGGTCAGCTTCGCGACGGGCTGGTTCGCACGCGCCAGCAGCGCGAGCGCCTCGCGTTGCGCCGCGGCCAGGCAGCGACGGAAGCCGCGATCCGCGAGCTCGGTCGCGAGAGGCAGCCCCGACAGTGCGTTGATCGCGTTGTTGAGGTTCATCACCAGCTTCGCCCACTGGACGGCCGGCATGTCGCTGCGTGCCTCGATCGGCAGCGCCGCACGTGCGCAGGCGGCGAGCAGCTCGGCGTTCGCGGGATCGGCATCGACGCGCAGGATGCCGCCGCTCGCGCGATGAAACGCCTCGCCGCGCCGGGTGACGTTGAACGGCACCATCGCCGCGAGCACGCGGTTGCCGGGAAGGCCGGCGCGCAACACCTCCGCGTTGCGGATACCGTTCTGCAAGCTCACCACCACCGCGGTCTTCGCGATCACACCCGCGAGCGCGCTCGCCGCTTCCGCCGTCTGCGCCGACTTGACCGTGACGAGCACCAGCGAGGCCTTCTCGGCCGCGCTCGGTGTGATCGCGAGCTGCGGCGCGCAGCGCACCTCGCCACCCTCGAAGTCGCTGATCACCAGCCCGCGCGTCAGCTGGTCGACGATGCGAGGTCTCCCGATCAACGTGACATCCGCGCCGGATGCCGCGAGCTTGCCGCCGACCCAGCAGCCGATCGCGCCTGCACCGAACACGGCGATCATCGCTACGACGTTACCGGATCCGCCGGGCACGCACGCTGCAACACCTCCGGTCATCATGCGCGAACAAGAACAAGGCAAGGCCGGCTACGCGCTCGCGTGGCTGCTCGGCGTCCCACTTCCGCTGCTCCTCGTGATCTACCTGTTCTCGAGGGCCTGCTAGAAGTTAGCGCCCGGGCGTAAGCAACAGCCGCGGGGCACGTTGATCTGGCCAAACGCGCCAGCACCGGTGAGCGGTGCTGGCG
>JAEYYY010000283.1 GCA_023430775.1 Pseudomonadota bacterium | reverse complement strand
CGCCGGAGCTGCCGCGATCGGCGTCGATGCGTGCGCGACCGCCGGTGCTTGCGGCATCGCGTGCAGCGTCGGCGCGACGGCCGGCAGCGAGGCTGGTACCGCGAGCGGCGGCACGGGGATCACCGTCGAGCCCCGCACCCGCGAGGTATCTGATCGCGTCGCGGCTCGTGGCGATCCAGTTGATGGCAGCGCGAGTGCGGTATGCGCGTGCGCATCGACACCCGACTGCGTCGATGCACGGCCGGCGATCGGTTGCGACTGCGTCGGTGCCCGACCGGTCAGCGGCGGAATCGACTGCGACGGCGCGCGGCCGATCGCGGGCTGCGAGGTCGGTGCGCGACCGACGACCGGCGACAGCCCCATCACCGTCTGCGAGCCCGACTGCGTCGGCGCGCGGCCGACGATCGATGGAATCGCCTGCGCGGTCGGCGCGCGACCGACGATCGGCTGCGCACCGGTGATCGCGCGCGGCAACGGCGGCGGCACCGAGGCTGGCCGCACCGGCGCGGCGCTCTGTGCACGCACGGTCGTCGCCCGCGGCAGCTTCGGCAACGCGGTCGACGGATCGGCGAGCGGCGGACCCGAGACCGGGATCGATGGCGTCCCGGTCGGCGTGCGGCGCGGCTGCGCCGGACGCAGCGACGCTTCGGTGCGAGCGATGACGGGCGCAGAGTCGCGAGCCGAGGTCCTGGCGAGGGACTCGGACACTGGATCGACCGCGGTTTGCTCCTCGTTCGTCGCCATAGCGAGCCTCAGCGATGCACCGGCTGAGCCAGAGTTCTGGTTGTGAAATCCAGATCTTGGATCGGTGCTGTCTGCCGGAAGCGGCTAGTTGACCAGCCGCGTCAAAACCGCAAGCGGCTGGAATCGTGACGACCCGGCGGTCATTCGATCTGCCAGTGCGTCAACGGGCTGTGAATGTGGCTCGCAGGATCTGCGGCCGCGACGCGTGCGCTACGAGACGACGCCGTAGACGTTCTTGTGCTGGCGCTGGATCTCGATCGAATCGCGGATCTGTTCGAACAGCTGCCGCGAGGCAGGCATGCCGACGATCTCGATCTTCGGCGACGTCTCGTCGGACGTGTAGACGACGATGTGCGCGATGCCGAGCATGCGGTCGAGGAGGTTCTGCTTGTACTGGACGTCCTTGCATCGCCACAGCTGGAGGACGTCGATGCGCTTCGCGAGCACGCCGCGCTCCGTCTCGATGATCGTGTTGGTGACGCGGAACTTGATCGAGCGCCGGTAGAGCACGAGGCCGAAGAAGATCACCGCGGCGATCGCGACGGGAACCAGGATGTGCCACGCGCGATCCAGCGTGGTCGACTCGGTGTCGACGCGAACGATGATCGCGACGACGACGATCAGGAACAGCGTCAGCACGACGTAGTGCCCGAGGAACGCCTTCCACGACGGCACGCCCTCGTAGAGCATCTTGCGCGTCTCGACGGGCTTGTCCTCCGTCGCGCGCGCGAACGGCGGCGCGTTATCGGCCTTCGCCGGCGCGCTGGCAGCGGGCGCTGCGGCCGCGGCGGCACCTGCCGGCGCTGCGCTGAGGAAGGTGTTGCAGAAGCGACACTTGATCGCTTCGTCCTGGATCTCCTCCGCGCAGAACGGGCATTTCTTCATGCAGCTTCGAGGCTACATCCGGTAGCCGACGCCGACCATAAAGTCGATCGCCGTAATGGAGGAGATGTCCTCGCCCTCGACCTGCAGGCCGTCCTTGCCGGGAGAGAACGAGAAGGCGAACGGCGTCAGCGTACCGATCACGTTCGGGGTGAACGCGTAGTCGGCGGAGACACCGATGCGGACGTGCGGCATCGAGAGCGTGCCGCTCGTCGGTGCGAAGTCGGTGAACGGGCTCTCGCTGACGCCACCGAACAGCAGCAGACCGGCACCGAGATCGCCGCGCAGGCTGATCTTCGGCGCGACCTGGTAAGCGGCGCTCGCGTTGACCATCAGCGCGGTCAGGTTGGCCGACTTGCTGTCGCCCATCGCATCCTCGAAGGGCACCGGCGTGAACGTGAAGCCGGCGCCGAGCTCGAGCACCAGCTTGTCGTTGAGCGACAGCGGATAGCCGGCGAGCAGCGCTCCGGTGGCCTGGATCGGGACGTCGAGATCACCGGTCGACAGCTTCGCGCCACCGCCGACGAGCCGCACCGAGATCACCTTCGGCGGACCACCCGCGGGCTCCGGCGCGGGCTGCTCGACGATGCCGCCACCATTGCCGTTACCGTTCCCACCTGGCTGATCCACCTTGGGACCGCCGGGATTCTCGATCCCGCCCGGCGGCTGCTCGGCGATCTCCGCCTGCTTCTTCACGCACTCGTCGAGATCCTTGATGCGGTCCTCGATCTCCTTGCGGCGCTCGGGCTCGAGCGGCTTCCTGGTATCGCCGTCCTTGAGCGAGAGGTACTGCTTGTACGAGAACTGCGCCGCCTTGCAGTTGTTGAGCTGGCGATGCGACTGCGCGATGTTGAGGATGTACGCCGACTGCTTCGACGGATCGGGCTCGCGCTTGAAGCCCTCGGTGAACATCTCGATCGCCTTCTCGAAGTTGCCGAGCCGGTAGTAATTGCTGCCCTCGGTGAAGAACTCTTCGGGCGTCTTGGGCTGCGCGAATGCGAGCGCGGGTGCCAGCAGGATCGATGCGAGAACTGTTCGCTTCATGTCTTTCCTCAATCGCCCGGACGAACGATGTCGTCACCGAGCTTCTTGCCTGAACCAGAACCCTTGCCCGTGGTCGCCGAGCCCTTGCCGGGAGTCGACGAGCCCTTGCCGGAGCCGGAGGTCGGAGTGCCGCTACCTGTCGGCGGTCGATACGTGCCCGACGACCGCTTCTTCACGAACACCTTGTCGGATTCGATGTTCTGCTCCGGCTTGACCGTGAACTTGATCTCCTCGTAGCGCGAGTCGACGGGCTTGAGCGTGATCGTCACGTCGGTGCTGCCGCGGCGGAGCGTGAACTCCTCGCCGGTCTTCTGCGCGAGCGGCTGGCCGTTGACGAGGATGGTGCCGGCAACCGGCGTGGTGATGATCTTCACCGTGACGACGCTCGGGACGGTGGCCGATCCGGCATCGCTGCCCTCGGCAACGTTCGAGCCTGCGGCGCTGCCGGGATTGCTCGCCGAGCCCGGATCCTTCGCCGACCCCGGATCGTTGCCCGGATCCTTCGCCGAGCCCGGATCGCTCCCCGAGCCCGGATCCTTGGCCACCATGCTGCCGGTGTCGCTGCCGCTCGGCGTGGTCGGGTCTTCGGTCTCCTTGTCGCCGCCGCCTCGCGTGGCGAGCACGATGGCGACGATCGCGATCGCGGCGACCACGAGCCCGGCGATGACGAACCCCACCTTGCTCTTGCCCGGCTGCTCGGCCGGCATCGCCCCGGTCGCACCGGATGCCGCGAGCGTCGGGTTGCCGTACGCCTGATGCATCCCGGCAATCGGGTTGAGGCCGGTACCGGGCGTGGGGATGTGCGGTTGCTGATGGTGCGGCGGGGTCAGCGTGCCGGGTTGCGGCGTGGTGATCGGTCCGGTCAGCGGCGCCGGCGTGTGCCGGATCTCCGGCATCGGTGCCGACGACGGCATCAGCTGGACCTGCGTGAACGTGGCGACGCCGCCGTGCTGCTCGACGAACGCGACCGGATCCGTCAGCGCGCGGATCATCTCGTCCATCGTCGGATAGCGGAGCTCGACCGGCTTCTGCAGCGCCTTCATGACCACCGCTTCGACGTGCGGATTGATCAGCCGGAACTGTGACGGCGGAGTCGGCGGCTGCGTGAGGTGCTGGACGAGGACCTCGCCGTAGCCCTCGCCGAGGAACGGCACGCGACCGACCAGCATCTCGTAGATGCAGATACCGAGCGCGTAGACATCGGTGCGGTGATCGATGTTGCCGCGGCCATCGCACTGCTCCGGTGACATGTACGCCGGCGTTCCCATCACGATGCCCGTACGGGTCTTGCGCGAGCCGGCGGCGCCGCCCGTCAGCTTGGCGATACCGAAATCGAGCAGCTTGACGAAGTCGGCCTCGCGGCCGCGCTTCGTCAGCATGATGTTGTCGGGCTTGAGATCGCGGTGAACGATGCCGCAGCGGTGCGACGCGGCGAGTGCGTCGGCGACCTGGAGCGAGATTCCGAGCGCACGCTCGGGCGGCAGCGGCGCTTCGTTGCGGATCAGCTTCGAGAGCGTGATGCCGCCGAGGTACTCCATGATGAAGTACACGAGGTGCTCTTTGCCGATGCCCTCGATGACGCCGTAGTCGGTGATGTCGACGATGTTGGGATGGCCGATGTTGTTGACGGCCTTGGCTTCATTGAAGAAGCGCGTCACCACATCCTCGTTCGAGGAAAACTCCGAGTGGAGGACCTTGAGCGCGACCTTCTTGCCGATCGACGGGTGCTCGGCGAGGTAGACCGAGCCCATGCCACCCTCGCCCAACTTCTGGGTGACCAGATAGTTGCCGATGGTTTGGCCGATGATGACGTCTTGCGCCGGTGTCCCTTGCTGAGGGTCCATGGTCACTTCCGCGAACGCCTATCCTAGCTCACGAAATATGAAAAGTCGCCGCTTCCCCGCCGACGTGTCAGGATGGTCGCCACGTCGATGTTGAGGCCGATGTTGCGCCTGATCGCGGTGGCTGGCTTGTCCTGTGTGCTCGCCCGTCCGACATGGGCAGATGACCTGCCGGAGCTGCGTTCCAGGGCCGTCGTCGTCCTCGATTCCGAGACCGGCGCCGAGCTGTTCAGCAAGGACGCCGACGATGTGCGTTCGATCGCGTCGACCACGAAGATCTTCGTCGCCATGGCCGTGCGGGCCCACAAGATCGACCTCGACGGCTGGACCGAGATCACCAGGTCCGATGCCCGCCAGGCGCGTGGCGGCGCCCGCACCCGGCTCGACGTCGGCGAGAAGTTCAAGAACAAGGACCTGCTGCGCGCGATGTTGATGTCCTCGGACAACCGCGCGCCCACCGCGCTCGGACGCGCCGCCGGCCTCGACCACGACGGGCTGGTCGCCGCGATGAACAAGATCGCGAAGAAGCTCCACCTCAAGCGCACCAAGTTCACCGATCCATCCGGCCTCCACGGCAACGTCTCCACCGCGCGCGAGATGGCGCTCGCCCTGCGCGCCGCCCTCGCCGATCCGGTGCTGCGCGAGATCATGGGCGACGACTACGAGATGGTCTACGCGAAGGGGCGCAAGCGTCGCGGCATCGGCTACGGCAGCACCAACCAGCCGCTGGTCGCCAAGCGCTACGACGTGGTCGGCGGCAAGACCGGCTACACCAAGGTGGCCGGCTACTGCTTCATCACCGCGGCGCGGTTCGGCGGTCGCGAGTACCTGACGGTGTTCCTCGGCGCACCGACCAAGCCGTCGCGGTTCGAGGACTTCAACAGGATCGCGGCATGGATCGATCGCGGCGCACCAGGCGCGAAGATCGCGGTCAAGCGACCGTCGCGCGCGCGGCCCAAGCTCGATGTCGAATCGCCCGGCGGACGCGTCGCCGATCCGACGACGGTCGAGCTCGCCGACGGCGAGAAGTAAAGGCGCTGTCCCGGGTCCGACCCCGACGACGGCGCGTGGCATGATGCGCGGGTGAATCGCCGCGAGCTGCTCGGCGGACTCGGGATCGCGTCGGCCTCGACGCTGCTGTGGGCGTTCGGCTGCGGCGGGCAGCCGGTGGCGCCGACGACGGTCGCCGAGGTGATCGCGGATCGCGACGAGGTTCGCACCTGGTTGCGCGAGGCCGTCGCGCGCTTGCGGGCGGTGTTCCCGACGGTGCATGCGCTCGCGGTCGAGCGCGTTCGCAGCGTGGCGGCGAGCGACGTGCTGGGGACCGGCATCGCGTTCTCGCGCCGCGACGGTGTGGTGCTGACCGTGCGCGACGAGGCGGGCCAGTGGCGCGAACAGGTGAGCACCGATCTCAGCAAGGCCGGCGTGGCGGCCGCGGTGCGCGCGCTCGCCGGCACGTCGACGAAGACCGCGTCGGTCGATTTCGGCCCGCTACCCAAGCCACCGGAGGCGCCGAAGACGTTCACCGACGGCGAGCTGCGCAATCGCGTCGAGGCGATCACGCGCAAGCGCGTCGACAGCCGCGTGGTGTACGGCGTGTCGCTGTTCGACGTCGAGGACACCTGGGTGTTCTCGCTGGCGCCGGGGCGCGATCGCGAGCAGCGGTCGCGCCGCGTTCGGCAGAGCGTGGTGCGCGCGGCGTGGAACGGAACGCGGCCGGTCGTGGGGAGCGTCGAGCGCGGCTGGATCGGCGGGCTCGTCGATCCGCGTGCGCTCGGCGAGGCCGATGCGTTGCGCGCCACCGAATCGGCGCTTGAGCTGATGACGCCGGCGGCGTTTCCCGACGGCCGCCACACCGTCCTCCTCGATCCGAGCGTCACCGCGACCTTGCTCGACAGCGGCACGCGCGCGCTGCTCACCACCGCGGCGGCGCGCCGGCCCGAGGTCAAGCGCGGCCTCGCGATCGGCGCCACCGTGGCCTCGCCGCTGATCACGCTGGTCGACGATCCGACCAAGCAGGGCTCGTACGGCGGCTTCGAGTTCGATGACGAGGGCGAGGCCGCTGCACCGATCAAGCTGATCGAGCGCGGCCGGCTCGTCGCGGTGCTCGGCGATCGCGCGGGTGGCGGGCGAGGTCGCGGCCTTCGCCCCGGGCACATCGGTCCAGTCGAGCCTTCGATCTCGCATCTCGCGCTGACGCCCGGCGCGGATCGTCACGAGAGCCTGCGCGGCGACGGCTTCCAGCTCGAGGGCGGCCTCACCGCGATCGTCGATCCCGGGACCACGCGCGTGGTGATCGCGGCGGCGCGCGCACGCATGATCAAGGCCGGCAAGCTGACCGGTCACGTCTATCCAGACGTCGAGCTGATCGGCGACCTCGGCCCGTTGTTCGCGGCGGTCACCGGCGTGTCGTCGGAGAGCCAGGTGTTCGACCTCCGCGACGAGCGCGACGGCGAACCGCGCTGGCGATCCGTCGAGGCGCCGTGGCTCCAGATCCCGCTCGCCGAGGGCACCAAGCCCGGCGTCGTGCGTGCGCGCCGGAGGTTTGGATGATCACGCGCCGCGACCTGGTCCGCGCGGTGCAGCGCGAGCGGCGTGCCGCCGACTGGGTGATCATCGAGCGGGTTCGCGAGGTCGCGATCGTCGATCAGCTGCGAAAGCTGACGCGGCGCGAGACCCGCACCTCGTTCTCGATCGTGCTCCACGTCGATTCCGCGCTCGGTCGCGGCACCACGCGGCTCACCGTCGACGCGGGTCAGGGCAGCGCACCCGCCGTGATCTCGCGTGCGCTGTCACTCGCCACCGCGGCGGTCGGCCCGACGTGGCGCTCGGTGCCGCCCGCGGCTCCCGCGCAGGTCGAGGTCCTCGACGAGTCGTTACCCAAGGATCTCGGCGAGGCCGCCGCCGCGCTCGTCGGCATCGCGACGGGCAAGGTCCGCGCGCGCGCGCAGGTGGTGCGCGAGGCGAGCGCGATCCAGGCGAAGAGCGGCTTCCACGACGAGTGGACCGCGAGCGAGCTCCGCATCGAGGCGCTGGTCAGCGAGGGCGAGCGCAGCATGGAGCTGGTGCGCGAAGCTCGCCGGCTCTCGGACCTCGTCGATCCGGCAGACCCCGATGCGATGCCGGCGGCGATCGCCTCGGCGATCACCGATCTCGGTGCGATCCGCGGTGCCACCGCGGCGCCGGCCATCGACGACCCCGTCGATCTGGTGCTCGGCTCCGAGGCCATGCTGCACGGCGACGATCTCGGCGTGTGGTCGGTGTTCGCGCTCCAGGCCGATGCCGCCCTCGAGCGCCAGGGCCTGACGCGCTATCGCCTCGGGGCGCCGATCGTCCCCGGCGCGGCCCAGGTCGCCGAGCCGCTGACGATCACCAGCGACGGCGCGATCGATCACGCGCTGCGCTCGGCACCGGTCGGCGAGGAAGGCGACGCCGTTCGCAAGTTCGATCTGGTCGAGCGCGGGGTCGCGGCAGGGCTCGCCTTGACGATGCGCGAGGCGGCGCTGCGCGGCAGCGATCCCAACGGCGGCATCCGCAACCTGGTGATCGCGCCGGGCACCTGGGACGGCACGCCGCGCGGCCGCACGATCGACGTGCGCCGGTTACGCGCCCTCTCGATCGATCCGTACACCGGCGACGCCAGCCTCGAGATCGCCCTCGCCTTCGACGACGGCCGACCCTTCGCGGGCGGGACGATCCGCGTCGACCTGATCGCCGCACTGGCGCGCGCCCGCCGTCGCAAGAGCGACCGGCCGTTCAATCGCCCGATCCGACGCGGTGCGTACATCGGTCCGCCCGCCGTGCTGATCGAGGGCGCCGAGCTCCTCGCGTAGGCAATTCTCCGATGGCACATCGCGTGCTCCTCGTGGAGGCATGCGCTCCGCCGAAACGATCGATCAGCGATTTCTTCGCACCGCCACCGGCGTCGCGGTGCCGGCTCACACCGAGACCGATCGCAGCGTGCTCGCGCACCCGATCCCGAGTCGCGGCGGCAATCCGCACGTCCACGATCACCACCTGTGGACCGAGGAGAATCACATCGAGCTCGGAGACGTCGACGAGCTCGACCGCGCGAAGCGGCCGTGGGCGCTGCTGATGTACGGCTCGCTCGCGGCGATGCTGGTGCTGTGGCTGGTGATGATCGCCCGCAGCTGACCGGTTTGGTGATGGCGGCGGTCGGCGCGCCGGCCGAGCGCAGCACGAAAACTCGTATATCGTCGGAGCGGTGGACGATCCGGAGCCGATGTGGCGCTTGCTCCATGCCGTGGTGGCCTCGGGCGCCGCGGCCTGGCAACCGCTCGCGGCCGCGCTCGAGCCGGTGCTGCTCCAGATGGCGCACAACCAGCCGATCGGCCGGCTCAAGGATCGCGAGGATTCACCGCGCGAGATCGTGACCCGCGTGCTCGGCCGCCTCCACAAGCGCGACTTCGAGGCGATCAAGCGACTGTGCAGCCTGTCGCCGCGCCCCGAGCTGCGCGCGTGGCTGCGGGTGCTGGTCAAGCGCTCCGCGATCGACTACATGCGCGAGAGTCCCGAGTACGAGCGCGGCAACGCGAAGCGCGAGCATCGCTGGATCTCGCTCGCCACGCTGAGCTCGCGCGCGATCGCACCGAAGGACGATTCGCTGCGCATCAAGCGCGAGATGGTGCTCGCGTTCATGCGCGATGCCGTGCAGCGTGCAGCCACCGAGGCAACCGAGCACGGCCAGGACGATGCGATCGGTCAGCTCGCGCTCGGCTGGAAGATCGATCGCACGCACGTCCGCCGGTTGATCCAGCGCGGCGAGCAGTACCTCCGGGTGTTGACGATGGTGCTCGACGGTCACTCGTATCCGGAGACCGCCGAGCAGCTCGGCATCACGCGCCGCGAATGCGAGCTGACGGTCCGCTACATCGAGGACTTCCTCGAAGCGCGAGGCTTCGCCAGCGACGACTGAGCGGGTGCTAGCATGAGCACCCGTGAGCCGGGACGAGAGCGAGAGCGAGACCACGGGTCTCGCAGAGACGCGTCCCGCTGAGGAAGGTCGCCGGCCCGACGAGAGCGGCGACATGCCGACGATGGTCGATCGCTTCTTGATCGAGGACGAGCTCGGCGCCGGCGGCATGGGACGCGTCTACGTCGCCTACGATCCGACGCTCGATCGCAAGGTGGCGGTCAAGGTGCTGCTCGCTCGGATCGGCGTCGACAAGGAGAAGGCGAGTGCGCGGATGGCTCGCGAAGCACGCGCGATGGCGCGGCTGCGGCATCCCAACGTCGTCACCGTGCACGAGGTCGGCACGCCGAAGGAGGGCGGCCTGTTCATCGTCATGGAGTACGTGCCCGGCGGCACGCTGCGCGACTGGCAGGAGCGCGATCCGGAACCGACCTGGGATCAGCTCGTCCAGATGTACACGTACGCGGGACGCGGGCTCGCGGCGGCGCACGAGGCCGGCCTCGTCCACCGCGACTTCAAGCCCGACAACGTGCTCGTCGGCGAGGACGGCCGCGTCCAGGTCACCGACTTCGGGATCGCGAGTGTCCGCGGCGAGCAAGAACCGAGATCGAGCACCGGCACGCCGCCCTACATGGCGCCGGAGCAGCACGAGAACAAGCCGACCGACGCGCGCACCGATCAGTTCGCGTTCTGCGCCGCGCTCTACGAGGTGCTCTACGGCGTGCGGCCATTCGACGGCGCCAGCTACGACGAGATCGCCGAGCGCGCGGTCCAGGGCACGATCCGGCCACCGGCGCGCGACCGCGGTACACCAGCGCGGATCGGTGATGCGATCCTGCGCGGGCTGTCAGCGGATCCTGCGAAGCGATTTCCGTCGATGCGCGAGCTGCTCGCCGAGCTGGCGCCACCGGCGAAGCGAACCATCCCGGCGCGCTGGGCCGCGCTGATCGCCGCGATCCTGCTCGCCGGTGCGGTGGCGATCTACGCCGCGACGCGCGGCTCCTCCGAGGTCACCGAACCCGCCGCACAACCGATCGGGCTGGTGGCGGTCGAGTCGTTCGAGGTCGACATGACCACGTTCCTCGGTCGCTACGAGTGGCGCGAGGCGATCGGTGACGTGATCTCGATCGTGCTCGCCGACATCGACGGCTTCAAGACCACCGGACCGACGACGATGCTCGGGCCGGCCGGCGTGCGCGATGCGCGCGAGAGCCCGACGCGACCGGACTTCCGCGCCGCCGAAGCGAAGGCCGGCGCCGCCTACGTGGTGCGCGGGGCGATCGAGGAGCGCGGCGACCTGCTGTCCGCGCAGGTCACGATCTCGCGCGCCGACGGCAGTCAGCTCGCGACCTTCGATCGCGAACGACCGATGACGGAGCTCGCGCGCCTCCTCGACGACGTCGCCGTCGCCATCGCGACCACGCTCTCGCCGGGCGCGAAGCTCCCCGCCACCGGCGGCACGCGGGCCCGCGCGCTACGAGCGATCGGCGACGAGTACCTCCGCATCAACGACTTCCAGATGGCCCGGCCGTTCCTCGAGCAGACCGTGATCGCCGATCCGTCGTTCTTCGAGGGCTGGTACTCGCTGCTGCTGACGCGCAGCTCGATCCTGGCGCCCGAGAGCGCGGTGCTCGAGGCACTCGACGGCGCCACGCGCACCGCACCGACGCCGACCAAGAAGCGGCTCGTCGACGGCATCGGCAAGTATCTCCGTCACGATCTCGCGGGTGCACGCGCGGCGCTCGACGAGCTGGTCGCCGACCCCGCGCTGGCGAAGGCCGATCTCCGCGACGCCCTGTACTTCCTCGGCGAGGCGCACTGGCACGACGGCTTCCACCGCGCCGGCACGACGCTGTTCAAGAAGGCGCTCGACGTCGACTTCCAGTTCAAGCTGCCGCTCGCGCACCTCGTCGACTACGCGGTGTCGAATCGCGATGGCGCGATGTACGGGCAGTACGCGCCGATGGTCGCCACCTCGACGCGCGAGGTCAGCGAGCGCACCGCGCTGATCGAAGGCCGCTACGAGGAGCTGGCGACCACGAGCAGCGGCGTCCGCCTCCATGCGCTGTTGATCCTCGGCCGCCCGATCACCGCCGCGGACGAAGGCGTGCACGCCACGGGGATCACCAGCGACAGCTTGATCTATCGGGCGGCGCGCGCGCTCGAGGCCGGCGACACCGCCGCCGCGAAGGGCCACATCGAGAAGGTGTGGAAGCAGATCGAGAATCGCAAGGCAGCGGGCGAGCTCGCGGACAACTACTACTACGTGCTTCGCATCCTCGGTGACACCGTGCTCGCCGCCGGGCTCGCCGACGAGGCGAAGCGCATCGTCGGGTTCCTCGCCGCGCAGTCGAAGGACCACCCGGTGCGCAGCTATCAGCGGCTCTCGATCCTCACCGCCGGGCTGGTCGGCGATCGGTCGATCATCGATCGCCGAGAGCTCTCCGCGCGCGACGCCACGCTGGCGGACGCGATCGAGGCGGAGCTCGCCGGCGATCGCGCGAAGGCCGCGCTGCTGCTGAAGCAGCTGATCGACGATCCATCTCCGTTCTGGGAGTTTCCCGAGCGCGTCGCCCTGCTCCGCAACCTGAAGGCACTCGGCCGCACCGGCGAGGCGCGCGAGCTATGCGACGACACCCTGCGGCCGCCGCTGTTCCAGTGGTCGTTCTTGCCGGCGCGCCGCGCGTGCAAGCGGCTGTAAGCCCCGGCCTCTCCCCGCGTTGCGATGCGTGCGGCTCGTCGTGGTGCTCGTGATGGTTGTCGCTTGCGGGCCACCCGCGCGCAGCAAGCAAGCGCCGCCGCGATCGAGTGTTACGCTCGCGTCATGTGGCGTGGTGTCGTCGTCCTCGTAGTCCTGCTGGCTGCCTCGCGAGCGCACGCGTATGGCGTCGGCCCGCCGATCCCGCTGCTGGATCTCGCCACCAAGGTCGACATCATCGTCAAGGCGACGGTGAAGTCCGACAAGCCCGTCACCGATCCGTCGTTCGCCGCGGTGACCGCGTATCCGGTCTACGAGGCCGAGCTCACCGTGATCTCGGCCATCCAGGGCAAGGTCGGCAAGACGATCAAGTTCCGCCACTACACTTACAAGCCGGCCAACGTCGGCATCGGCTACTCGCCCCTGGCGTACGACCTCGAGGTCGGACGCACCTACGTGGTCTTCGCGATCAAGGGCAGGAACGGCACGTACCGCCAGTTCCAGCAGGACCACACGCAGAAGGAGAACCAGGGCCTGATCCCCGCCGGCGATGACAGGCCGCATCGCGGGGCGACGATCGTCGACATCGCGTGGGAGGAGCTGCGGTTGCTCGCGCAGAGCACCGTCGCCGAGCACGCGGTCGAAGCGATCGAGGAGCTCGATCAGCTGAGCGGTGGCGGGCGCAGCGATCTGAAAGACTTCGATCGCGGGCTCGTACTCGGCGAGCTGCGACCGCTGGTGCTGTCGAAGAACGACGACATCGCGAAGGCGGCGATCAGCGTGTTCGGCGCCGACGGGCCCTACTTCGTCGAGCGCGACGCACCGTACTGGCTCGCCGGGATTGGAAGAGGAAACGTGTCGGGCGTCGCCCCGCTGGTGCCGACCACGCTGCCCGGCGCGGTGCTGGCGACCAAGGAGCTGATCGAGGTCGCGAACACGCGGCCCACGCTCAAGGCGCTCGCGATCCGCGCTCTCGGCCGCACCAGGAGCATTCCGGTCGCGCAGATCGTCGCGTGGGGCAAGGACAAGGATGTCGACGTCCGGCGCGCCGCGATCGTGATCTCGGTGGAGAGCTCCGATCGCTCGCTGATCGCGAAGGGAGTCACCGATCCACTCCCCGAGATCCGCACCGCCGCGGCGCTCGCGATCGGCTTCTCGCAGGATCCGAAGCAACTGCCGCTGATCGGCAAGTTGCTCCAGGATCGCGAGGGCAAGGTACGAGCGCAGGCGGCGATGAGCCTGCTGTCGTTCGCGATCGATCAAGCGGCGCCGACGATGAAGGCCAACCTCGACACCGACTACGCACCGCTGTTCGTCAACGAGCTCGCGAAGAAGGATCCGAAGCCGTACCTCTCTCGACTCGCCGAGGTGGTCGAGAAGAACCAGCAACCGGCAAACTGGTGGGGAGGCAGCATCCCTGCAGGCGATAGCTGGAAGCTGCTGTTCGATCACCTGAAGAAGCTGCCGGCTGCCGAGCTCGGCAACACCGCGAACGCCAGGCTGTTCGACTCGATGGAGAAGATGAAGTGGTTCTCCTCGGGCGAGCCGACCAAGCTCTATGCGCTCTACCTCCACGCCGGGTTGACGGCGCGTGCCAGAGCTTTCCGCGATGTGATGAAGAAAGCCGTCACCTACAACATCGAGCAGTACTTCGACATGGCCGACAAGAACCCCGCCAACTACCTGCACTGATTGCTACGCTCAGCGCGATGCGTCTCGCGCTCCTCGCCGTCCTCGCCGCCTGCGGTGGCAAGCACGCGGTCTCTCCGGTCGAAGCGAAGCTCGCCGACCGCTTCCCGCTCGCGAAGCTCGACGACAAGGCGCTCTGCGATCAGCTCCTCGCGCGCGGCGACAGCTATCACGTGATGGTCGATCCCGAGCCGCTGCTGCGCCGCAAGGTGATCGTCAGCGACCTTCACCTCGGGCCCGGAGTGACGGACCAGCGGTTCTCCGGCATCGAGGACTTCTATGCCGAGGCCGAGTGGCGCGCGTTTCTCGATCGCCACGGCGCCGAGCCGATCGATCTGATCATCGGCGGCGACTTCATCGAGTACTGGCAGATCGCCGCGGCGCTGCGTGCGCTTCCGAGGCGCGACCCCAATGCACCCGCGGGCACGCCGGTGCTGGCGGCGGATCAGACCTTCAGCCTCGAGGCGACGAAGCTCGTGATCGCGGCGCACCGCGATGTCTTCAAGGCGCTCGGCGACCTGATCGCGCGAGGCGACCATCGGGTGATCATCGTCGCCGGCAATCACGATGCCGATCTGCTGTGGCCGAAGGTCCAGCTCGAGATCGCGAAGGCCATCGCGCCGGCCGATCCCGCGCGCCTGCTGTTCATCGAGGCGGCCGCGTACGAGCACGGCGGCGTCCACGTCGCGCACGGTCATGCCTACGATGCGGCGAACAAGTTCGCATCGGACCATGCGCCGTTCGCCCGCGATCGCGATGGCCGCTGCCGGCTGCAATCGTCGTGGGGCGAGGTGTTCGTCGACGCGTTCTACACGGAGACCGAGCGCCAGATCCCGTTCATCGACAATCTCTACCCGGAGTCCGCCGCGATCCTGTGGGCGATGAAGGACAACCCGGATCCGGAGCGCGACGTCGGCGCGGCCCTGCGCTTCATCGATCTCCTGCGAGTGGCCGAGACGCGCGAATTCAACCGCGATGCCGTCGGCGCGGTGTTGCAAGGCGTGTTCGGAACGCCGGGCGGTGACAATCGCAGCCCGTCGGCGAGCGACGTCATGGGTCAGGTCGCGGATCGCCTCGCCAACGGCGATCCCAAGGCGATCGGCGTGGTCAACGGGCTGACCCGCTTGCTCTACGATCCGGATCTGAGCTCGCTGTGGACCACCGTGATCAACGCCGTGCGTGCGCTGCCCGACATGCGCGCCGCGCTCGGGGAATTGCGGCATACCGATACCGCCGCGCTCGGCCGGCTGCGCCAGACGCTGTTCGGCGAATCGATGGAGACCGCAGCGAAGCGGCTGCTGACCAGCAAGCCCGAGCTCTCGGTCGTGGTGTTCGGACACACGCACACGCTCGGTGGTGCGCTGATCCCGATCAAGCCGTCGGGCTGGTACGCGAACACCGGCTCGTGGCTGTCGGTCGCATCGGTCAAGGATCTCCGCGCGCGGGGCGTGCGCTGGGATCAGCTCTCGGTCATCGATCGCACGCAGTTCCCGCAGCGCTCGACGGCGATCGTCGTCGGCTACGTCGACGGCCGCCCGGCGAAGCCTATCCTCGAGAACGCGCGGTGAGCTGAAGGAACTGGTCGACGATCGCGTGGCCGTCGGCGAACCGCGCCGGTTCCTCCGCGGGCACGCCGCGATTGGCGAGGAACTCGAGGGTGGCCTCGGGATGCGGCTGGAACGTCCAGATCGGCAGCTCGCGATGCGCGAAGCCATCGTTCGGCACGTCGGGCCGCTGCGCGGTGACCACCAGCTCGGCCGGGCACTCGGTGACCACCTCGCGATGCGACGTGAACAGCTGGCACTCGCGCGCCTCGCCCCACAGCGGATTGGCGGCGAGGTGTGTGGGGGTGAACCCCGAGAGCTTGCGATGATCCGGAAACAGGAAGTCGACCTTCGCGCCGCACAGCGAGGCGATCAGCTGATGACCGAAGCACAGCCCGAGCGTGGGCACGCCATCGCGCATCCGCTTGTCGACCCACGCGCCGAGCTCCGCCTGCCACGGTAGCTTGTCGTTCACCGAGCTCGCGCTGCCCAGCACGATGACGCCGGCGACATTCGAATCATCGCGGGCGATGCTGCCCATGCCGAACATCGCGGGCAGGTGATAGCTGAGCGGCAACGGTGACGTCGCCACCATCCGGTTGAACGAATCGAGCTCCGGCGTCTGCATGGCCGGGTCGATCACCAGGACGTGGCGCGGTCGCATCGCGGAAGCGTAGCCGATCGCCGTCACTTCGTGACATCGATGCCGAACACGGCCATCGCCTCGGCGGCGAAGTCGTCGTCGTCGATCGTCAGCTCGCGCAGCAGCTCGAGCGCGATCTTGCGGAACTCCTTGCGGGCGCCGTGGAGCCAGTTGGTGACGTCGGTGACGCTGCAGCCGTGCTCGGCGGCGGCCTCGGCATACGTCGGGGCGCCATCGCCGACGTGAAACGCGCGGAACAGCGCCGCGTGCGTGGGCTTGCCCGCCGCGACGAGGCGCTCGTCGAGGCGCGTGATCGCGAGCTGCATGATGTGACGCAGCCACTCCGCCTCGAACAGCTGATCCGGATCGACGGCGGCGTGATCGGCGAGCGCGTGCTCGGCATCCGACAGCTCGACCTCGCCCGCGCCTCCGCCACGACGCTGCGCCGAGCGCCGGCGATGATGATCGACCGCGTGGTGATCGAGACAGGTGCGGAGAAACGTCCGGAACCGGGCGCGTGCAGGCTGATAGGTCGCGAGCAAACCGCGCCGCACGACGTTCTCGAAGAATGACTGCACCAGATCCGCGGCCTCGCTCTCGCTGGCGCGCCAGCGCAGCTGCATGTAGCGGTGCGCCGGTTGCCAGTAGCCCTCCGCGATCACGTTGACGCTGCGCGCCTGCCGCGCGGGGTCACCGCTGAGCAGGTCGGAGATCGCCGAAGATCGCGTCGTCGGAAACACGGCCGACGACGAGCTTACCCGGGGTCACGGCTTCGCGGTGCACGCCAACCCGTCGACCTTCCGCTGACACGCCGCCGTCCAGGTTTGCCGCGCCAGGGTCCGCAGCTCCGGCGATGCCCCGTTCCTGTCGTCGCTCGCCATCACGGGGAGCTGCTCGCAGGCCGGCACGTGGTTCTTCTCGCACAGCCCGATCATCAGCTTGAAGGCGCGCGGCGGATCCGGCGGAAACGGACCGCCCTGCCCCTTCGACAGCTTTCGCGCGAACGACTGACACAAGGCGAGCGCGCCGCGATCGCACCCCGTGACGTACATCCGCTCGGCCTTGTCGAGCAGCAACTGCCGCGTCGTCGGATCGGGCGTGTGCCTGGTCGCGATGGCGATCAACGACACCGCGGCGTCGTTGCAGCCGTGATCGTCGCCGAGCTCGCACGCTCGGATATCGAGCTCGCGCGCCTTCTCGTGATTCACCAGCTCGGGATGCTTGTCGTCCCGGTCGTGCAGGATGACGGCGTAGAGGTGGCAGGTGGCCGCATCGCCGCTGTTGCACCTGTCCTCGCAGACGTCGGTGCGCGCGGCGCTGCACTCGACCGCCGTGCCATCTCGACCGAGCACCACGATCACCGTCGCGATCGACGCGACCGCGACGATCCCGGCGGCAACGAGCCACCAGCTGCGGCGCCGGCGATAATCGCGGTGCAGCGACAGCGGCCCGTCCGAGAGCGTCGACTCGCTCGCCGGCACCGGCGTCGGCACCGACTCGGGGAGGTGCGCGAGCGCCTTGGCATCGCGCGCGGCGAGCGCCCGCCGGATCTCGCGCAGCTCGGCCACGGCGATCGACGCATCACCGAGGCGGCGGGCCGGATCCTTCGACAGCAGCGACCCGAGCAGGTGCGCGAAGCGCGGTGGCAGATCGGCCACCAGGTGATCGATCGGTTCCGGATCCTCGAGCAGCAGACGCGCGAGGATCTCCATCACCTCGGCGCCGGCGAACGGGTCCTTGCCGGACACCGCCCTGTAGAGCACGCAGCCGAGCGCGAACAGATCGGCGGCGGCGTTGATGGTCTTGTGACCGCGCACCTGCTCGGGCGCCATGTATCCCGGCGTGCCGATCAGCTGTCCGGTATGCGTGAGGTCGCGGTCGACCTGCTTGGCGACACCGAAATCGATCAGGTGCGCTTCGCTCGCCTTGCCCTCGACGAGAAAGATGTTCGAGGGCTTGAGATCGCGATGCACCACGCCCGCGGCGTGCGCGTGCTCGAGTGCGTCGGCGATGCGCTCGCCGAGGATCACCGCTTCGGTGATCGAGAGCCGCTCGCGGTCGAGACGCTGCGACAAGCTCTCGCCGACCAACCACTCCATCGCGAGGTACGGCTCGCCATTGCCGGTCTCGCCGTGGGCGACGTAGTCGACGATCGCCGGGTGATCGAGCCGCTCGATCACCTCGATCTCGGCGGCGAACCGCGCGAGCGCCGACGGATCGGCGAGCCCGGTGATCACCTTGATCGCGACGCGCCGCGAGGTCGCGCGCTCGATCGCCTCGTACACCTTGCCCATGCCACCGGCACCGGCCTCGTCGACGATCTCGAAGACGCCGCCGAACATGTCGGGGCCGGAATCGGCGAGCGCCGCACGCAGCCGGGCAACGTCGCGGTCACGCAACGGTGTCGCCGTCGCCGGCGCTTCGCGTTCGGTCTTGTCCGACAACGCCCTGGCGGCGATGTTACCTCACGAACAGACCTGGACGCGGCGGCACTGATCGCGGGTGCTGCAGAAGGTCGAGACGCGCCCTCGGGACGATACCGTCGAGCACGTCCGGGTCGGGGTACACCGCGTGACGAAGCTGCAGCGCCGAACTCTCGGCACGCTACAGGACGTCATCGACCGCGAAGACCGACCGTTCCGCGAGCTCGTGGTCACCGTCGTGGTGGTGCACCCCGCCTCGGCATCGGGGGTGAGGACCACCGCTGCTCCGATCGAGATCGCAAAAGCCAGCAAGATCACGACGGCGGCCTTCACAACCACCTCCGTTCGAGCAGCGCGAGGCGACCGCTATACGCGAGCGTGGTCAGCGCGCGATCGATCTCCGCGGCGAGCGCGCGATTCGGCTTGGCAGCCGCGACGACGTACGACTCGGCGTTGGCGGCCAGCGTCTTGGAGATCGCGAAGCTGGTCACCGACGAGCGCATCAGGTGCTCGGCGATCGGGCGATCGGTGGCGACGTGGTCGATCTCGCCCATGTCCATCGCGTGGATGATGTCCTGGTAGGTGCGGAACGTGCGCGGCGTACCGGTGATGCCCGCCGGCGCCGTCGCGCCCTCGAGCTGCGCCACCACCGGCTGCTTGCGGGTGATCTTCGACGCGCTCAGCAGGACCTTGTCGGCGCGCAGGTAGACCTTGCTGGTCGCCAGCTGCTGTGCGCGGTCCGGCGTCAGCGAGAACGCGGCGACCATGAAGTCGCACGCGCCGTCCTGCAACCGCTTCATGCGCTCGGCGGCACTCACCACGACCCAGGTCGGCGTCAGCGCCTGTTTGTGGTCGATGCTGAGCTGGTCGATGATCTCGGTGGCGAGCGCGATATCGAAGCCGCGCAACCCTCGATCACCGAACGACGCGAACGGCGCGACGTCCGCGCGCACGCAGACGCGAACGTGCAGGGACTTGAGCATGCTGTCGAGCTGCGATCCGGCGGCCGGTGGAGCGACCGCCTGGGTATCGACATCGAACAGCGGCTCGTTGGGAGGAGGAGGAGCCGCGGGCGTGCGCTTCGGCTGAGCTTCCGCCGAGCCGCACGCTGCCAGCAGCGCGAGCAACAGGGTTTGTTTTGCCATCGAGCTCACCTACGCAGACCTCCTGCGCTCCTTTTCGGGAGCGATGAATATTTTCTAGAGTCGCCAGATCGCGACCGACGTGCCGGTCGCCACCGCGAGCCGCGATCCATCCGGCGACCACACGACGCGCGCACTGCGGCCGGCTGGATTCACCGCGCTCATCAACTGCTGGCCGCGCTCCAGATCCCACAGCGTGATCGTCTCGTTGTGCACGATCGCGATGCGCTTGCCATCCGCGCTCGGCACGATCGACGTGATGAAGCCGACCGCCTTCGTGACCTCGCGCGGAACGCCTTCCTTGCCGACGATCATCACGCTCTGGCGATCGGCGTAGACCAGGTGCGGGGTGGTACCGGCGATCGCGTAGGCCGACGTCGCCGAGGACGTCGAGTAGATCGGCGCCTTGCCGACGCTGCCAAACGACACGTTCCGACCGCAGCGCGCGGCGACATGACCGCGCCAGACTCGCGTGCCGTAGGCCTGCTTGCACAGCGCCGACAGGTCGATCGGGTTGCCCTGCTCGTCGATCCACGCGCCGCGATCCTGGAGTGGCAGGACATCGGGCGTCTTGCCGGTCCAGCTCACGCGCTGGTGCAGGAATACCGCCGACAGCCCCTTCGCGTTCCAGAACAACCGCGGTGCAAAGATCGTCGACGGATAATCGCGTCGCGTGATCGGCGCGCGCGTCCCGAGCTTCGCGATCAGCACCGCGTCGCCACCCGCCATCGCGAGCTGCTTGCCGTCGGGCGAGAACACCATGTCGTTGATCGGCGCGCTCGCATGGAGCGGCGGCACGATCGGACCGTCGCGGGTGATGTCCACGGCGTACGCCGTCCTGCCGCCCGCGATCACCATGAACGAGGCGTTGCCGGCTGCGACCGTGTTCGCACCCGATGGCCAGCGCGTGAGCTTGGTGATGATCGGTGGCGCCGCGAGCACGCGCACGGTCGCCGATGGACCGAGCTGCTGCACGAGCTGGTTACCGGCCCAGTACAGCACCGAGCCGCGGGCCGCCGCGTCGATCTCGTCGAGGACGTCGACCTTGTCCGTCGTGCGCCAGCGCGCGAGGCCGCGATTTGCAGTCGCGACCACGAGCTGATCTCCATCCCACACCGCGGCGTACCCGGCCGGACCGATCCGCATGCCGCTCGCGTCGACGAGGTTGATCGCGCCGCGCTGGGCGAACGCGATCGTCGAGCCATCGGGCGAGAACTGCACGGCGCCGTACATCGGCAGTGGTGCGGTCGTCTTCCAGCTGGTCGTCAGGGTGCTGCCGTTCCAGGTGCTGGCCGTGCCGTCGCGTCCGAGCACGGCGACGCGACCGTCGCCGAGCAACCCGATATGCGTGAGCTGCCCGGGTGTCTGCACGCCGTGCGTCTTGCCGTTCTCGAGGACCACGAGCTGATCGCGAACGATGGCGACCAGGCGATCCTGGCGGTCGCACACGATCCGATTGCCAAAGCCGGTCGGTCGGCCGAGGTTGCCGAGCTTCGTCATCGCACCTTTGCCATCGATCGCGATCGCGTCTCCGGAATCGACCCACACCACGGCCAGCCGCGCGCGGTCGCAGAACGTGCCGGCGCGAGCCTCGCCGGGCAACGAGATGCCCCCGGGCTGAAGCACGGGCTCGATGGTGGGACTGGCGATGGCCGGAGTGGTGAGTGCGATCAGAGCGAGCAGCGAGCGGAGACCTGTCATGCAGATCCAGACGCAGTCGTCGAGCGGGCCTTTTCGGCTCGCGAACTGCCTGAAGTTGCTCGGCGCGGCCGGTGGTACGGTGTAGGCGTGCGGTTCGCGAAGTACCACGGGATCGGCAACGACTTTCTGGTCGTCGATCTGAGGTCGCGTCCCGACGATCTCGCGATCTGGAGGGAGCGTGGCGTCGCGATCTGCGATCGCCAGTTCGGGGTCGGTGGCGATGGCGTGCTCGCGATCCTGCCCGGCGCGACCGGTGATGCGCGCATGGAGGTGATCAACAGCGACGGCAGCATCGCCGAGATGTGCGGCAATGGGCTGCGCTGCGT
>JAEYYY010000127.1 GCA_023430775.1 Pseudomonadota bacterium | reverse complement strand
GCTCGGCACGTTCACCGGCGCCCCGGTGCCGAGCGCGGTGATCCGCAACCGCGGCGTCTCGCTGCGCGCGCGCGCCGGCAACAGCAGCTCCTCCGCGGCATCGCGGTGCGTATCGACCAGCTCGAGCACGTCGAGCGCGGCGCGCGCACTCTGGAACCGATCGCGCACGCGGCGCGCCATCAGCCTGAGGGCGAACGCCTCGAGCAGCGGATCGACGGTGACACCGGTGCGCGCGAGGATCGACGGCGGATCCTGGGTGACATTGGCGAGCGCGACATCGACGCCGGTGCCGTCGAACGGCAGCTTGCCGCCGAGCATCTCGTAGACCATGACTCCGAGCGCGAACAGATCGCAGCGCGGATCCACGGCGTGGCCCTGCGCGTGCTCGGGCGCCATGTACTGCGGCGTGCCGAGGACGATCCCCGCGGTGGTGAGGCGCTTGTCTTCCCCACGCAGCAGCGCGACGCCGAAGTCGACGATCTTCGGGACCTCGACGCCCTGCTCGTCGACCTCGACGATCACGTTCTCCGGCTTGAGATCGCGATGCACGAGGCCGGCGGTGTGCGCGTGCTCGAGCCCCGACAACAGCTGCGAGACCAGGGCGATCACGCGCTCGCGCGGTAACGGCCCGCGGCCGACGATCGTCGCCAGGTTCTCGCCGCGCACCAGCTCGAGCACCATCAGCTTCTGCTTGCCGGCGGTCTCGCCGACATCGATCACGCTGATCAGATTGCGGTGCGACAGCCGCGCGGCGATCTCGGCCTCGCGCTCGAACCGCTCGACCATGGTCGCGTCGGCGAGCAGGTGATCGTGGAGGACCTTGATCGCGACCTCGCGGCCGACCTTGATGTGGCGGGCGCGATACACGACGCCCATCCCACCGGCGCCGAGCTGGTCCTCGATGCGATAGCGATCTTCGACCACCTGTCCCACCAGCGTGTCGGGGCTTTGCGTCACGAGCCGGACGAGTTGCGACCGACATGCCGGACCTAACCCCGCATCCGGACTCTGGTCCGACCGCCAATCTTCCGACGGTGTTCGCACAGCCTGACAGCGCGTCGCTGACGCCGCGCCCGCAACCGGCGTTACGCGGAAGCGCGTGCGTCATGGCCCTCGGTCGGCGTGCGGGCGAGGGACGGCGCACGTGAGGCGGTCTGACGTACGCTCTGCCCGTGCGTCGCCGAGCCGCCGTGGTCGCGCTGACGATCGCCGCGCTGATCGGGTTTGCCGCGAATTCCCTGCTCTGCCGCGCGGCGCTGGGCGACGGCTGGATCGATGCCGCGAGCTTCACGGCGATCCGGATCGGCGCGGGCGCCGCGGTGCTGGTCGCGATCGTCACCCTGCGCGGCAGCTCGTCGCGTGGCTCCGGTAGCTGGGCGTCGGCGGGTGCGCTGTTCGCGTACGCGGCGGCGTTCTCGTTCGCGTATCTGCGGCTGACCACCGCGACCGGTGCGTTGATCCTGTTCGCGACGGTCCAGATCACGATGCTCGGCATCTCGCTGTGGCGCGGCGAGCGCCCCGGGGCGATCGAGTGGCTCGGCATCGCGATCGCGATCGGCGGCCTGATCGCCCTCGTGCTGCCGGGCCTCGCCGCGCCGGATCCGATCGGCGCGGTGCTGATGGCGAGTGCCGGTGTCGCGTGGGGCATCTACACGCTGCGCGGTCGCGGCGCGCAGCGGCCGCTCGCGACCACCGCGGACAACTTCGTGCGCGCGGTGCCGTTCGCCGCGCTCCTGCTGCTCGCGATTCCACTCGCAGGTGGTGGTGTGACCGGACCAGGCATCGCGCTCGCGATCGGCTCGGGCGCGGTCGCGTCGGGGCTCGGCTACTCGCTGTGGTACGCGGCGTTGCCGCAGCTCGCGCCGTCGCGCGCGGCGATCGTGCAGCTCTCCGTGCCGGTGATCGCCGCGGCCGGCGGAGTCGTCGTCCTCGGTGAATCCACCACCATCCGGCTCGCCGGGGCGACCGCGCTGATCCTCGGTGGCATCGCGATCGCGCTGGCCGCGAAACGCCGCTGAGTGCTACACAGGATCGATGGGTCGGGTGCAGATCGGAACCTGCTCGGGACCGGCGGATGCCGCGCTGGTCAAGGCCGCGTTCGAGGCTCACGAGATCCCGGTGCTGATCAACGCCGAGCAGCACGCGAGCATGCTCGCCGGGCTCGGCGGTGCGTTGACTCCGCTGCTGATCTTCGTCGATAGCGAGCACGCCGAGGAGGCGAGCGCGCTGCTCGCCGATCTGCGCGAGCACGCGCACGACGTGCCCGACGAGGGCGCCGACGATGACCACGAGCTCGCCGCTCACGATGTCGAGCGCTCGGCGCGCCGGCGCCGCCACGGCACCATCCTGGTGATCGTGCTCGCCGGTGCGGCGGCCACGCCCTACGTGATCGGCCGGCCGCTGCTGTCCGCGCTGCTGGTCGTCGCCTGCATCGGCGCGATGTTCTTCACGCTGCGCGGCGGCCGCACGCGCGCGCCGACGCTGCCGCGCGCGCAGCTTCGCAAGCGCCGCTGACCGTCACTTGGTCTCGGTCTTCTCGAGCTCGCTGAGCTTGGCCTCGACCTCGGCGGCGTGCGCCTTGTCCATGCCGACGCGCATCTCGCGGAACTGCGCGCGGGCTTCCTTCACCGTCATCTTCGACTTCGCGATCTCGATGCAGATGAGGCACATGTCCGGAGTGTACCCGAGACCGCCCGGGTTGCCCGGTGTCGATGGTAGCGTCGCGTCGTGGCCACGTTCGACGCTCGCCTCCAATCCGCGCTGTCCTCGATTCACGCCAAGCCGACGCCCGACGAGGCGCGTGCCGTCATCGATGTCGCGAGGCTCGCTGCGGCGGCCGACAAGCGCAGTGACGTCGCCGAGACGTCGCTGCTGATCGGGCTCACCCATCTGCTCTGCGAGATGTCGGGCACCGCGATGCCGGACTTCAACGCCCAGATCGATGCGTCGCGGCTGATGACGATCGGCGAGTGCCTCGAGCCGATGGGCGCGCGCGAGCTCGCCTACGCGTGCGCGTACCTGATCGTGATCCAGGACCTGACGCTGACCGACGAGGAGAAGCAGCTGATCGATGCGCTGCCGGCGGCGCTCGTCATCGATCCCGACCGCGCCAAGCAGCTCGGCTCGCAGATGGAAGCGCTGGTTCGCGCGGCCAAGACCTCGTAGGGCTCGCGGCTCGGCGACAGGATCCGCCCCGTAGGCCACGAGAACTCCAGGCGTTCTGGCGCGAGCCGGCAAATCGGCTGTCCACGCGATCAAGAGTGCCTTCTCGTTCGCCCGCGGTTTGCGTACGATGGTTGTCGCGCGTGCGTAGTCGGGTGGCTGCTGGAGCGTCGAGGGTCGGCCTGTGGGCCGTCGTGCTCGCTTGCGCCTGTGGCGGCGCGCCGGAGAAGCCGGCGGTGCCGCGCGATCTCGATGTCGCCGAGCCGAAGCCGGGCCCGGTGGTCGTGGCGACGAAGATCGCTGCCACCCAGAAGCCCGCCGAGCCGGCGCGCGTGCTCACCGCGCCCGACAAGCTGGTGTTGCCGCCGCAGAGCGCGAGCGTGTTCGGCGACGGCTTCCAGAGCTACCAGG
>JAEYYY010000082.1 GCA_023430775.1 Pseudomonadota bacterium | reverse complement strand
CCCGGATCAGCACGACGAGGATGATGACGACACCGGTGACGTCTGTGATCCGTGTCCGATGTTCGCCACCGATGACGATCAGGACGACGACGGCGACGGCATCGGCGACCGCTGCGATCCGCACCCCGACACGCCGGGCGACGTGCTGATCACCTTCGAGGGCTTCGGCGTCGATGGTGGCCTGCCGGCCGGCTGGACGGAGGTCCGCGGCTCGCAGTCCGACTGGACGGTGACCGACGACGCGGCCGAGCTCCAGCCGCACCTCGATTCGCGCAGCATCCGCTTCGAGGCCGGCATGCCGCACGTGACGGTCCACTTCGTCGTCAACCACTCGATGCCGGGCGGCAGCGTCCCGTCCGTCGGCGGCCTGGTCGATGGTGATGTGCTGTTCGATCACGCGCTGTCGTGCTCGATGATCACGACGCTGTCGTCGAGCAACCTGCTCGCCGTCGGGTGCGAGAACGATGTCTGCACGCCGATTCCGGGCTCGGGCACCGGATCGACCAACCCGACGAACCCGGTGCGCGTGATCACGACCGTCGAGCCGACGAACGTCAAGTGCTCGTTCCGGCCGGGCGGAGGCGGCTCGACGAACTTCTCGTCGGGCAACGTCACCGCGACGCAGACCGGCGCCGGCGTCGGCGTGCGCGGCAACCGGCTCTCGATCCCGTTCATCGCCATCTACGGCGTGCCGTGAGCTAGCTCTGAACGGGGCGCTGGGGTAGTGGCTGTGCCGCGAGCTGGGCGCCGAGGAAGCTCTGACCCGCGCCCTTCGGCAACAGCGTCAGGCGCGCGCTGCTCTCGAGCACGCGGTTGAGCTCGAGCAGCTCGAACATCGTGTTGGCGATCTCCTTGTCCTCGCCGATCTCGCGCAGCGCGCTGCCGACGATCTCCGGACGGATCGCGGCGGCGCGGGCGAACTCGACGGCGGCGGTGCGCTCGGCGCCGCTCGTGATCTGATTCACCTGGTTCGCGCCGTCCTGCTTGATCGCCGAGGTCACCTGCCGGAGCCGGTTGGTCACCTTCTCCTCGATCTGGTGGATCATGTTCGCGTCGCGGAAGTGGACCTTGCGGATGTAGACGGAGCCGACCTTGAAGCCCCACTCGTGCGAGCTCTCGCTGACCTCCTCGCGGACCTTCGCCGACAGGTCGTGGCGGTCCTCGAGGAGCTTGGCCAGCTTGCGGTTCGACAGCTCGCGGATCGTGGCGTTCGAGACGTTGGCGCGCAGCGAGCCCTCGGGATCCTGGTTCTTGAACAGGTAGTCGATCTGGTTGGAGATGTACATCTCGTACCAGACGCCGATGCCCATCGGCGCGCCCTCCTCGGAGTTGACCGGCTGGCTGCGCAGGTACGTCTGATCGATCCGCAGATCGAGGACGTAGCGCTTGCCGAGCAGCGGCACGAGGAGCGAGCGGACGCCGATCTTGGGCCACATCGAGTACATGCCCGGCTGGTCGAACACGCCGACCACCTTGCCGAACAGCGTGTAGACGTGCGCGCGGCGCTCGTGGACGACGATGTAGACGCCGAACATGCGAAGGATGGCGAACAGGATCGGCATCGCGATCCACCAGCCGAGGAATGCGACACCTGCGATGGCGAGGAGCTTCACGACCGATCCTCCAGGAACACGCGGTCTGCCTTGCCGTAGAGACCGAGCTTGACGTTGCGAACGTACGATTGCACCGCGGCCGAGCCGCCCTGCGCGTGGAGATCCTTGAGCTGCTTCGCGAGCGCGCGCAGCGGCTCGACCTCGGCCTGGGCGCGCAGCGTCTCGATCTCGACGGCGCGCTTGCTCTGCACGATCCGCTGATCGGCACCGGCCTGCGCGAGCGAGATATCCGACGACACCACGTTGTGCGCGGTGTTGATCGCGGCGAGCGCGCTATCGACCTCGGAGGGTGGATCGATCTCGGTGATCAGCGAGGCATCGAAGTGGACGCCGTAGCGCGCCACCGACGACGCGCACTCCTTGTCCATCACGTCGTTGAGGTTGCGCAGGTTCTTGCGAAGGTCGTTGATCGACACGCCGATCGACTGGTTATCGATCGCGGGCGGCGGCGCATCCTCGGCGGGCTTCGCTGGCGGTGCCTCGAAGTTCGCGATCCGCTCGCGCAGGATCGAGACGAAGAAGCCCATCACGTGCGACGGCGGGTTCTTGACGCCGAACAGGTACGCGTAGAGGTTCTGCTCCGAGACCCGGAACCGGACCTGGCCGCGGAGGCCGACGTTGAGGTGATCCTTGGTGACGGCCTCGATCTGCGTCCCCCCTCGATTCGCCGCCGGCTCGTCGGGATCCCACGCCATGTTCACGGTGCGCGTGGCGATCGACACCTTGTGCACGCGCTGCCACGGCCACCGGAAGTACGGACCGCCGGGCGGGACGACGCGGACCTGCGGCCACACGTAGCGCTCCTTCTCGTCGTCGCGCATGTCCGCGCCTTCGGGCGTGAACACCGTGGTCGCGCCGGTCAACCGCTGCGCGCGACCGAAGCTGGTGATCACCGCGCGCTCGTTCTGATCGACCGTGTAGAAGCCGAGCAGGCCGTAGCGAACGATGAACCACGCGAGGAAGCCGACGCCGATCCCCGCGAGCCAATCCCCGGCACTCGCGGACTTCAGATACTGAAGCACCTGATCCATGCGCGGACTGTCTCCCCGCGCCGGGATCGCCGCAATCGCCGGGGCGCTATTCCTGTCCGACGACGTAGCGATACCTCGCGCCGTCGCCCAGTGAGTGCATCTCCGCGCGCAAGGCAAGCGTCGTGATGGCGAGGGCAGGGCGCGCGATCTTCGTCATCGCGCCGAGGGTGGAACACGTGCGATCATGAGCCGTGCGCATCTCGGTGCTTTCGATCCTCGTCGCGTGCGGCGGTGCCGATGTTCCATCACCGGTCGATGTGATGCCGCCGGACGGCACGTCGAACGCGAATTGCTTCGTGCTCGAGGACTACGGCGATGCCGGCGCGAAGACCGGCACCACCAGCCTCGGTCCGACGACGTCGACGATCGTGCTCGATCCCGGACCACCGCGCGACTCGTTCTTCCTCAAGCTGACGGCCGGCATGGGGGTGTTCGCGGGTGGTTTGACGACCGGCACGTTCACGATCGCGGGAGCCGAGCTGTCGTCCGCGACGTGCGGCCTGTGCGTGAACCTGCTCGCCGACATCGGCAACATGGGTCCGCGACAGTTCTACTT
>JAEYYY010000005.1 GCA_023430775.1 Pseudomonadota bacterium | reverse complement strand
GTGCTGCAGTCCGCGCTGCAATCATCGTCGCCGTCGGTGTTGCCGTCATCGCACGCCTCGGTCCCCTCGACCTTGCCGTTGCCGCAGCGCTGGAACACCGGCGTCTCGCCGGGAACTTCGCCGGCGCAGCCCATCAGGATCACGGCAGCCAGCGAGAGAAGAAGCGCGGGACGCAGGTTCGACATCACTGGCACACCGTGCTGGTGCAGTTGAAGCTGACGGAGTCACCCGCGTTCAGCGCGCCGGTGCCGCTGCCCGGCACGAGATCCGCGGGCGTGTTGTTCGCGTTCGCGGCCGTACCGAAGCTGCAGAGCGTCGACTGGAACGACGCGCCGACGCCGGTGAGGAACACGCCGTTGCCGGTGTTGCGGTTGAAGCTGGTGTTGTTGCAGCGGATGGTGCCGTCGAGGAAGGCGCCGCCACCCTGGTTGTTGCCCGACGAGTTCTCGAGGACGATCGAGTCGATCAGGTTGACCACCGCACCCGTGGTGCTCGACAGGCCGCCACCGACCGTGGTCGCCGCATTCTTGGTCAGCGTGACGTTGGTCAGCGTCGCGGTGCCGCTCAGCGCGCTGAGGCCGGCGCCGTTCGCACCCTGGTTGTCCTTGATCGTGACGCGGTTGAAGTTCGAGGTGCAGCGATCGAGAGCGACGCCCGCGCCGCGACCGCTCGACCGGTTGTTCTCGATCACGACGTCGCGAACATCGACCGTGGTGTCCGCGCAATACAGCGCGCCACCGGTGGTCGCCATGCCGTTGACGAGGCGAAGGTCGCGGACCGTCGTCGTCGTGCCCTGCGGCTCGGTGGTGATCCGGCGAGCCTTGCCGCCGCCATCGAGGATCGACGTCTCGGCACCGGTGCCGACGATCTCGAGGGTCTTGGCCACCGTGATCGTCGCGAAGTAGGTGCTCGCGCCGCACAGCGTGAGCTTGCCCGGCGTCGAGAACGAGATCTTCGCCGGCAGTGCCGCGGTGCCGACCGCGAACAGGTCCGACACGTCGCGCTTGCCGGCGGCGTCCTCGAACGACGCGCTGTTCTCGTCCATCGTGCCGTTGCAGTTGTTGTCGACGCCGTCGCACAGCTCCAGCGCGCCCGGGAACACGTTCGGGTCGTTGTCGTTGCAGTCGTCGGCCGCGACAACACCGTCGTCGTCCGCATCGTCATCGATCACGGGTGCCGCGTCGGGCGTCGGAGCTGGAGGCAGCTCTTCGCCAGTGACGCAGCCAACCAGGAGCGACCCGAAAATGACGAGGAGCGGCCGGTTCATTGTTAGTTGTACGTGGCTGGCTCACATCTTTTTCCTCGATGTGGGATGGGGACTTTCCCTCAGGAATCCAGACCCTGGACCCTCCCAAAACGCCAGTGCGCACACTCGGTTGCACGGCCTATGGTCGCGAGTCCCCGATCAGGTTTGTTGTCCCCGCGATCGCCGTTTTGCGATCCGCCTCACGTTTCCGCCCGTGGTACCGATCGGTCGTGGCCGAGGACGACACCGACATCGACGTGCGTCCACCGCCCGCCGCCGCAGGTGGTCTCGGCGCGCTCGCCGCGTCGCTGCGCCACCTCCAGCGCGATGGTGCCGTCGCGCGTGGCTCGAAGGCGCTGCTCGCGATGAACCAGGCGGGCGGCTTCGACTGCCCCGGTTGCGCGTGGCCCGAGCCGACCGATCGCAGCCGCTTCGAGTTCTGCGAGAACGGCGCGAAGGCGATGGCGGAGGAGACCACCACGCGCCGCGCGGAGCCGGAGCTGTTCGAGCGGTTCTCGATCGACAGCCTGCGCGAGCTCTCCGATTTCGAGCTCGGCCAGCTCGGCCGGTTGACTCATCCCCTGGTCCTCGACGGTCGCCACTACAAGGCGATCGGCTGGGACGACGCGATCGCCCTGCTCGCCCGCGAGCTGCGCGCCGCCGGCCCCGCGGCCACCGCGTTCTACACGTCCGGCCGCACCAGCAACGAGGCCGCGTTTCTCTACCAGCTCGTCGGCCGGATGTTCGGCACCAACAACTTTCCCGATTGCTCGAACATGTGCCACGAGTCGAGCGGTGTCGCGCTCGCCGAGACGATCGGTGTCGGCAAGGGCACGGTGTCGCTCGCCGACTTCGACGACGCCGATCTGATCCTCGTCGTCGGTCAGAACCCCGGCACCAACCACCCGCGCATGCTGACCACGCTGCGCGAGGCAGCGAAGCGCGGCGCCACGATCGTCGCGATCAATCCACTGCGCGAGGTCGGGTTATCGCGGTTCTCGCACCCGCAGAAGCCGCTCGATCTGCTCGCCGGTGGCGTGCCGCTCGCGTCGCACTTCCTCCAGGTCCCGATCGGCGGCGATCAGGCGCTGTTCCTCGGCCTCGCGAAGGCGACGCTCGAGGCCGGTGCGATCGATCAGGACTTCATCGATCAGTACACCACCGGCTTCGCCGCGTACCGCGCGCACGTCGAGGCCACGCCGTGGTCGCTGATCGCCGAGCGCAGCGGCATCGCCGAACCGGAGATCCGCGCGCTCGCCGATCGCTACGCCGCCTCCGACGCCGTCATCACCTGCTGGGCGATGGGCCTCACCCAGCACAAGCACGCCGTGCCGACGATCCAGGAGATCGTCAACGTCATGCTGCTCCGCGGCAACGTCGGGCGTCCCGGTGCCGGCCTGTGCCCCGTGCGCGGCCACAGCAACGTCCAGGGCGATCGCACGATGGGCATCGATCACCTGCCCTCCGCGGCGTTCCTCGATCGGCTCGGCGCCGCCTTCGACTTCACGCCGCCGCGCGAGCCGGGGCTCGACACCGTCGACACGATCCACGCGATCGAGCGCGGCGAGGTCCGCGCGTTCGTCGCGCTCGGTGGCAACTTCGTGTCGGCCACCCCCGACACCGAGCGCACCGCCCGCGCCCTCGAGCGCTGCACGATCACCGCCAGCGTCTCGACCAAGCTCAACCGCACGCACCTCCATCCCGGCGCGCATGCGCTGATCCTGCCCTGCCTCGGCCGCAGCGAGATCGATATCCAGGCCGGTGGTGCGCAGGTGGTCTCCGTCGAGGATTCGATGAGCATGGTGCATGCGTCGCGCGGCGTCCTCGAGCCGGCGAGCGATCAGCTGCGCAGCGAGGTCGCGATCGTCAACGCCGTCGGCGCCGCGCTGATCGGTGATCGCGTGCCGTGGACCGAGCTGACCGCCGATTACGATCGGATCCGCGATCTGATCTCGCTCGTCGTGCCCGGCTTCACCGACTTCAACACCCGCGTCCGCGAGCCCGCTGGCTTCCAGCTCCCCAACGTCGCCCGCGATCGCTCGTTCGCCACGATCGGCAACCGGGCGAGGTTCTCGATCGCCACGCCGCCGGATCTCTCGCTGCCACCGGGCAGGCTGCGCCTGATGACGATCCGCAGCCACGATCAGTACAACACCACGATCTACGGCCTCGACGATCGCTACCGCGGCCTTCGCGGTGCCCGCCGCGTGGTGTTCGTGGCACCCGCGGATCTCGAAGCGCGCGGCCTCCACGATCGCCAGATCGTCGATCTGATCTCCGAGTGGCACGACGGCGAGCGCGTCGCCGAGGCATTCACGATCATCGCCTTCGATCTGCCGCCGGGAAATGCCGCGGCGTACTTCCCCGAGGCCAACGCGCTGGTGCCGCTCGACAGCGTCGCCGATCGCTCGAACACGCCGACGTCGAAGTCGATCGTGATCCGGCTGCGCGCGCGCTGATCAGCTCACCAGTCGAGCCGGAACGTCGCGCCGCCGCCCTCGGGCGACACGATCGGCGTCACCGCGAACTGCTTCTTCTTGCGCACGCGGCGACCACTGGTCTGCGTCGAGGACTCCTTCTTCGTCGCGATGAAGCCCTTGTAGACGGCGAACAACGCGATGCCGCCGACCGCCGCGGCCGCGATCCCGGCCACCTTGTTGCGAAACGAGGCCTGACGCGGCTTGTCGCCCGCGCAGAACATGCCGTTGGCGAGATACGAGCCCGGGTCGTCCAGAGGCGGGTTGTCGCCGAGCCGCGGATCGGTCTTGCAGTCGTTGTTGTACTGCCGGGTCTTGATCGGGCCGTAGTAGATGAAGCCACCGAGCGCGACGAGCGTGACCGCCGAAGTCACCACC
>JAEYYY010000822.1 GCA_023430775.1 Pseudomonadota bacterium | reverse complement strand
GGCAACGTCGTCGGCGGACAGCTTCCAGCCCTGCTTGCCATCGGCGCTCTCGTTCCAGATCCACCATCGCAGCAAGCTGCGATGGACGTCCTCGAACGCCATCAGCGCGCCGTACTGATCGGCCGCCGGCACCTTGTAGTCGAGGCCGTGGACCGCCGCGCGGAACTTGCGGCCCTCCAGCAGCTCGTCGCAGATGAAGTAGCGAACCACCAGCTCCTCGAGCGGCGCGGTGGTCTCCTTCGCGAGCTGGACCAGCAGCGTGCAGCCCGCCTGGTTGATGATCGCGTTGGTCACCACCGTCGCGATGATCTCGCGGCGGAGGTGATGCTTGACCACCAGATCGGCGTGCTTCTCGGCCGCCTTCGCGGGGAAGTACGAGAACAAGAACGGCTGGAACAGCGGCAGATCCGGGATCCGCGAGTGCAGCACCCGGTTGTAGAGATCCATCTTGGTGTGCGCGACCAGCACCGCGAGCAGGTTGCGCGGCAGGCCCTTGCCGGCCGACAGCCACGCCTGCAGCTCTTCCTCCGCCGGGATCTTCTCGGCGGTGCGATCGAGGCCGTGCTTGTCGAGGTAGGCGAGCAGATCGACGAACTGCGAGCCGTGCTTCTTGCTGCGGATCGCCTCCATCGAGAGCAGCGCGCTCTGCAGGTAGTTGTCCATCTGGCACGCCGTGCCGACATCGCCCTCGAGCTCGCGCAGGAAGGCATCGCGCGCGTCGCGCGTCATCGCCCCGGTGGTCATCAGCGGCGACAGCAGGATCTTGAGGTTGACCTCGTGATCGCTGCAGTCGACGCCGGCGGAGTTGTCGATCGCGTCGGTGTTGCCGCGGCCGCCGCTCATCAGGAACTCGGTGCGGGCACGCTGCGTGATCGCGAGGTTCGCACCTTCGCCGATCACCTTCGCGCGCACCTCGTTCGCGTTGATGCGCACCGAGTCGTTGACCTTGTCGCCGACCTCGCCGTGCGTCTCGGTCGAGGCCTTGACGTACGTGCCGATGCCGCCGAACCACATCAGGTCGACATCGAGGGCGAGGATCGCCTTGAGCAGATCGGGACCGCTGACGGTCTTCGCGGTGATCCCGAGCAGCTTCTTCGCCTCGGGCGACAGCGAGATCTCCTTCGCGGCGCGCTCGTAGACGCCACCGCCCTTGCTGATCGCCTCCTTGCGGTAATCGCTCCACTGCGTGCCCGGGGTCTCGAACATCCGGCGGCGCTCGGCATACGAGGTGGCCGGATCCGGATCGGGATCGATGAACACGTGCTTGTGGTTGAACGCCGCGACCAGCTTGAGCTTGTCGTTGAGCAACATGCCGTTGCCGAACACGTCGCCGCTCATGTCGCCGACACCCGCGACGCGGATCGACGTCTTGCGGATATCGATCCCCATCTCGCGGAAGTGGCGCTCGACGTTGACCCAGCCACCGCGCGACGTGATGCCCATCGCCTTGTGGTCGTAGCCGGCCGAGCCGCCCGATGCGAACGCATCGTCGAGCCAGAACTTGTACTGCTGGCTGATCGCGTTCGCGGTGTCCGACAGGTGCGCGGTGCCCTTGTCGGCGGCGACGACCAGATACGGATCGTCGTCGTCGTAGCGCAGCACGCCAGGCGGCGGCACCACCTTGCTGCCGACGTAGTTGTCGGTGATGTCGAGCAGTGCGGCGATGAACACCTGATACTGCGCCCGCGCTTCCTCGCGCGTCGGGCTGTGCTTCCTCGTCACGAAGCCACCCTTCGCACCCTGAGGCACGATGATGACGTTCTTGAGCGCCTGCGTGCGCTGCAGGCCGAGCACCTCGGTGCGGAAGTCGTCGGGACGATCGGAGTGGCGCAGCCCACCGCGCGCGACCATGCCGCCGCGCAGGTGGATGCCCTCGACGCCCGGCGCGTGGACGTAGATCTCGAACACCGGGCACGGCCGCGGCATGTGCTCGACGAGCGCGCTCTCGATCTTGATCGAGATCGTGTCGCCGCGCCCCGGCCGGTAGTAGTTGGTGCGCCGCGTCGCCTCGAGCAGGTCGATGAAGTAGCGAAGGATCAGGTCCTCCTGGATCACCGTGACCTTCTCGAGCATCTCGTCGTAGCGGCGGGCCAGCGGCGGCAACAGCTTCTCGGTGCGCTCGGCCGTCGAGTCTTTCCTCTCCGTCGAGAACTTGGTCTCGAAGTACTCGACGAGGATCGACGCGAACGACGGGTGCTTGAGCAGCGTGTCGTCGACCGACGCCACACCGAAGCCCTGGAACACCTGCACGAAGTAGTTGCGATAGGTGATCAGCAGGTCGATCTGCTTCCAGTCGAGCCCCGCGAGGTAGCCGAGCCCGAGCAGCTTGTCGTCGGCGAGATGACCGGCGAGCACGCGCTGGACGATCGCGCCGAGGCGCGCGAGCGAGGCATCGTCCTCGATCTTGCGACCATCGGCGCCGGTGACCTCGAACGTGGTGATGTAGACGTCGGGGCCCGGCGGCTCGAGCCGCTCGGCGAGCCGCGACGTCGTGCGCAGCGCCATCCGGTGCAGCACCGGCACGACATCGTTGAGCAGCAGCTCCTTCTTGGAGACCACGCGCAGTGACGTGTGGCGCTGCTCGCCCTCGCCGATCACCACCAGCGCGGCCGACAGGTGGTCGGTCTCCTCGAGCTTCTCGATCGCGCGGATGTCGAGCAGCGCGATCTGCGGCGACAGCTGGTTCTTGTACGATTCGGGGAACCGCGCGCCCGAGCGCGCCCAGATCTCCTGCGCGCTCGCCGTGGTCTGCAGGTAGCGCGATGACTTGTCGGACGTCTTCGAGGCGCCGCGATAGTTCTTGAACACCAGGCGGCGCAGCTGATCGTCCCAGCTCTCGAGCAGCACCTCGAGCTGATCCGAGAGCGTCTCGAGATCGGCGTCGGTGACCTTCGGCCGGTACTTGCCGACCGTGAAGTGCAGGCGGATCGGCGATTCGTCGTCGGTCTCCTGGCGGTACTCGCGCAGCGCCGGCACGCCGAGGAACTTGCGGATCTCCTGCGACAGCTCTTCTCTGAGCGATTCGGAGTAGTGCATGCGCGGCACGATGCAGACCGCGGTCAACCGCCGCCCGTTCGGCCGCCGCCACACGATCACCTTCGCGTGATCGCGCGATTCGGCGAGGCGGAACTCGTTCGCGACCTCGCGGATCTCGTCGATCGACCAGTAGAACAGATCCTCGAGCGGCATCGAGTCGAGGATCGCGACGCTCTTGGTGTACGCGTAGCTGCCGGGCTGATCCTCGGCCTTCGCCATCACGTCCTTCAGCTTCTTGCCGATCACCGGCACGCGACGGTTCGCGAGCTTGAGCGCCTTGGTGGCGAGCTGACCGACGAACACGTGCTCGCCGAGCTTCTCGCCATCGGGACCGCGCTCCGCGATGCCGAAGTACCGGACCTGCGCGACCGAGCGCACGGTGGTGATGAAGTCGGTGCGATAGAACGAGTAGACCTCGTCACGCGTGCGGCGCGACGCCACGATCTCGCCGATCACCTCCTCGAGGTGCTTGCGATCCGGTGCCGCGAACAGGCCGAGGCCCTTGTCCGGCTTCGCGTGACCGTTGCCCGGCTTGCCCGCGGGGAACCACGCGTAGCCGAGCAGGATGAAGTTGTCGTCCTTGAGCCAGTCGATCAGCTGCACCGCCTCGTCGGACTCGACCTCGGCTGGCGTCTTCGGCGCATCGGACTTCGCGCGCTCGATGACATCGCGCGGGATCGATTGCGACTCGCGCGGGCTCGGCGACGCCGGATCGCGGCCGGCGACGAGGCTGACGTACGTCCGCGCCTCGTTGAACTTCGCCATCATGTCCCAGCGATCGCGGTTGACGAGCAGCGTGAGCTCGAGCCGGTGCTCGAGATCCTTGCGCAGCGCCTCGCGCTTCTCGACGGGAATCTGGCTGACCTGGAGATAGACCTGCGAGTACTTGGTGCCGCGGTTCTGATCGATGCCGGTGATCTGACCGTGGTCGTGGATCACGCCGTGGATCGGGTGCAGCACGAAGTTGAGGTGCAGGTTCGTCTGCCGCAGGAACGACTTGATCGTGCGGATGATGAAGCCGCAGTCCGGCAGCCGGGTCTCGATCACCGTCGAGCCGGTCTCGTCGGACATCAGCGTGTTCTCGGCGTCGCGGATCTCGACCTTCACCGTCCGCGAGAAGTCCTCCTCGAGGAAGGCGAACCGATCCATGACGAACGCGAGCAGCTTCTGCGGCTCGATCTCGGACAGCACCTCCGGCGGAATCGCGCGGCAGTAGGTGCGGATATAGGACTCTAGGCGGTCGCGATGCGACTCTTTCACCGCCTGGTTGGCGAGTGAAAGCACCTGGGTTACGACCTGTTGCATATCGGCGCGCACGTTAGCATTGCGCGGCGGTTTCGATGCAAAACGAGCCCGCTTCGCGTCACTCGCCGCATCGCGTCAGTATGCTCGCACGGTGAAAACGACGCTCACCCTCGCGCGCTGGCTAGGTCCGTGGGCTGACCCGACGCGCGCACCGGATGTGAGGTGCAGCGACGAGGACGTCGAGGGGATGCGCGTTCGCGTGTACCGCCCACCTGGCCAGACGCGCAGGGTGTTCCTGATCGCGCAAGGTTTGCACTACGCCGGCGCCGATGACCCGCGGCTCGATCGGTTCTGCCGGATTCTCGCGCGCGCCGGTCACCTGGTGATCGCGCCGTTCATCCCGCAGTACCTCGCGCTGACGCCGAACGCGCAGGCCAAGCGCGAGTTCACCGCCGCGCTTGCCGCGGTGTCGAGGTGGACCGACCAGAAACCGATCGTGTTCTCGATCTCGTTCGGCTCGCTGCTCGCGTTCCACGCCGCCGCCGAGCATCCCGACAAGATCGAGCGCGTCGTCGTGTGGGGCGGCTACGCCGACTTCCGGGAGATGATGAAGTTCTGCCTGACCGGCGCGCTGTCCAATGGCCGGCAGGGCACTCGCGATCCGCTCAACCAGTCGGTGGTGCTGATCAACCTCATGCACCTCATCGACTGCCCCGATCGTGCGGCGGTGATCGAGGGCTGGCGCCGGTTCGTCGAGGCCACCTGGGGCCGGCCCGAGCTCAAGGTCGAGACCGCGTTCACGCCGATCGCCGAGTCGATCGCGAGCACGCTTCCCGAGGCGATCCACGAGCTGTTCCTGGTCGGCGTCGGCGCTCGCCCCGGTGCCGCACCGCTCGCGCTCGAGGCGCTCGAGCGGTTCGACGATTCCGATCTCGATCCGCGGCCGTATCTCCCGCGCGTCCGCTGCCGCGTCGATCTCGTGCACGGCATGGATGACGATGTCGTGCCGTACGAGCACGCGCACGCGCTCGGCGAGCAGTTGCCCTCGGCGCGCGTGCACGTCACCGGCCTCTACGGCCACACCGGTGTCACCCGGCCGAGCGTGGCGATGCTGACCAAGGAGCTCGCGACGATGGTGCGCGTGCTCCTCGCGTTGCGCTGATCACTGCAGCATGTTCGGGTTGACGCGCATCTGCGCGAGCGCCGGCGGGAACTCCATCGTCGTCGGCCGCGGCTTGCCCTGCGCCGGCTCGGCGGGCGCGGGGATCGAGAGGCCGAAGATCTCGAGGCACATCTCGTTCTTCGTCTGCTCGCCGAGCAGCACGTCGATCGGCTGCGAGAGGCCGGAGTCCGCGAGCATGCGCTGGACGAACGGGTTCTCGAGCGTGTTGTCCCAGGTGCACTTGATATCGATCACGTCACCGGCCGCGACGCTCGGCAGCTTGTCGAGCGGCGCGTCGTACTGATACGTGCGCTGCCAGTCGAAGTTCCAGCCGCCGTTCGCGAGGCACTCGTTCTGCGGATCGCTGCCGCGCGCGCTCGGGCGTTCGATCGTGCTCGAGATGTGCGTGCCGATCAGGTGCATGTGCGGGTTCGCCGAGAACAACCGGACGTCGGTCAGATCGCCGAGGTCGGGAATCGTCACTCGCATGTGCTCCGGGTGATCCTTGACGTTCTTCGGGATCAGGAAGGTCGGCATGTTGTCGAGGTCGCCCGGGCCGGGCAGCAGATTCGGCGCCTGGAAGAAGTTGCCGAACGCGGTCACGAAGTACATCCGGCTCGGCCAGGTCTGCGAGAACCGGAGATCGATCGCCGTCTTGTCGGGGGCGTGGACCAGCCCCGCGGGGTGGTAGTGGATCTGCATCACCAGCTTGGCGCCGGCGACGACCGGCACCGCGATGTCATCCGACGTCTGCATCGGCTGATTGCCGGGCGTCCAGATGTGGACGACGAAGTCCGACGGCGTCGACGCCGTACCGCAATCGAACGGCTTGCCGATGCCGCCCGCGCGCTGGAGCAAGGCGTCCTGATCGGGACCGGGCGCGACCTCGGTGATCACCGCGTGGTGAACCACCTCGTCGAGATCCGGCAGCACCTGCAGGCCGGTCAGCCACGACAGCTCGGTGACGCCCGGATCGAGCACGTAGCAGATGAACTGATCGCGATCGCCGCTGGTCGCGAAGCCCTCGGTCGGCGTCAGGCGCATCGACGGGTTCGCGAGCTCGGTGGCCGGGATGCCCGGAATCTCGGCGACCTCGCCGAGCGGATGACCTTGATCGACCCACTTCTGCAGCGTGTCCTTCTCGGTCAGCGACAGCCGCGGATCATCGACCCAGCCAAAGCGCGGCGTGCAGTCGGCTTCCTCGCGCGCGTCGAACGGCGGCATGATCCCGCGCTCGATCGCATCGAGGGCGATGCCCGACATCTCGACGGCATCCTCGTACTCGGTCAGCCGGAACGGCGCGATGCCGCCATCCTGGTGGCAGCTCATGCAGTGCTCGGACAGGATCGGCGCGACGTCCTGATACCAGGTGACCTCGCCGGTCGGCCCCGGATCCGTGTCGTCCGTGCCGCAGGCGGCCAGACCGAGCAGGGCGATGAACGTTCGGGTGAGTCGCATGGCGTTGACTCCGAGCAATGGGCATTCCACGCGCAGCGCCGCGATCGCGTGGTGGTTTTCGTCGCGAGCACGGTTCGCTGTGGGGATTCCCCACGATCGCAAACCACGAGCTCCGCTGTCGATGTCGGAGTTTGCGGCGGTCGGGCGCCGTGTCCTACATCGGAGCCGGGCGAATCTGCCCGGTGGTGAAGAACTCTCGAAGTGTCGGCCGCTCGTCGAACACGACGCCGGAGCCGGGCAGCGGACCTCGCGCTGTCCTCACGCCCCATGGCGTGCGCGGCGGGTCGACGATCGGCAGCCCGAACGTGCGCGCGAGCCAGCTCGCCGGCTCGTCGTGTCCGGCCTGCACCAGCACCGGATGACCGAACCGCGCCGGTAGCACGCGATCCCAGCGCGCCTCGATCAGCGTGCGCACGAGCAGCGCATCGATCGCGTCGTAGCGCAGGTAGTCGGCGGAGAACGGCGCGTGCCGGGACGATCGACCATCGATGATCCCGGCGCGTCGCAGCTCCGGCAGCGCCGCGATCGCGAGGTGATCGCCGACGTAGAACAGGCGCGCGGGATCGATGGTGCGTCCGAAGATGCTGTCGAGCGCGACGATCAGCGTCGCGTGATCGACGATGCCCTGCACGATCGCGTCGAGCTCGTCGGCGCTCGCGAGGTCGGCGATCGCGCGCTTCACCGCCGGCACGTCGGCCTCCGAGCGACCGCGCAGATCGGTCGCGATCACGACCGCGCACAGCTCCTTGGCGAGCGCGACCGCCGGTTCGTCGAGCGCAGCGGACGCCTCGCGCCACGATGCGTGTCCCCAGATCGCCACCGGCATTGGCCGCGCGCACGGCGGCACCACCGCCGCGAACGGGATCCGGTACAGCCCCTGGACCGCGGGCAATCCGGCATCGTCACGGACCAGGCGCGTGTTCGCGCGGGGCTCGCCGCCGTTGCTGAGGAACAGCGGACCGTCGAGCGTGCCGCTGATCTTGCGCGTGCCGCGCACCGTGGTGTCCTGGGTGATCGTGTGCAGGCTCGGATAGGTCGCGAGCGTGGCGCGCGCGCGATCGCGGGCCGCCACCACGTCGCTGCGCAGCGAGCTCTCCGACGCGACCGTGAAGTCCCACGCGAGCACCAGATCGTCGACGACGCCGGCCTCGTCGAGCGCGTCGAGCACCTCGTCGATCCGCGATCGCATGGCCTCGAGCAGCGGGTGATCGGTGCGGCGATCGTTGACCAGCGCGCGGAACCCGGGCGTCAGCGGCAGCTCGCTGCCATCGGCCGCGACCAGGCGCGACGTCAACGCGACCGCGTAGCGATGACCGAACGCGAGGCGCGCGGCGGGGTGGAGGATCAGCGCCTGACTGTCGTCATCGATCTCGGCGTGATGCGCGACCCGCTG
Organism: Pseudomonadota bacterium; assembly: GCA_023430775.1. Lineage (GTDB taxonomy): Bacteria > Myxococcota_A > Polyangia > Haliangiales > Haliangiaceae > JABFXX01. Next base: position 4,796 of record JAEYYY010000822.1, on the reverse strand, counting down.
GCCGGTGGTCAGATCGAGGATCACCGTCGGGCTATCCGCGGCCAGCGACAGATCCATGTTGTCGGCCGCCGGCAGGTCGGCGCTCGCGACACCACCGGGCAGCTCGACGATGATCGGCGTCGTCGGCACGAAGCCATCGAGCGCGTTCCAGCGCGCGGGATCGATCGCCTCGTCGCTGGCGCCGCGCGGGATCGCGTCCTCGGGGATCGCGAGGCGGCGTCCCGTCACCGTCGTCGGATCGTCGATCTCGAACGCCGAGCTCGGCCACGGCGCGAGACACGCACCGGCGCCGAGCGGATTGCAGCGCGCCTCGACCGGCAAGCTGGTCGAGCTCCCACAGGCAGCGAGGGCCAGCGTGGCGAGGAGCCCGCGGAACATGTGGTCACGCTACACCCAGTTGACGCTCCTCGGGCATTCGAACGCGCACCGCGCTATAACGCCCCGGTGCGCTTCGCGACGATCGCTCTGATTCTGGCGGCAGCTTGTGGCAATCCGCCCGACGTGAAGAAGCCCACCGGCGGCTCGGGCTCGAGCTCGGGCTCGGGGAGCTCCACGGGATCGACGGGCGGCGGCGGTCCGGTCGCGCTCAAGGATGTCGGCTGCCCGGCGTTCACCTGCGTCTATCACGCGGGCGTCAACCAGTACTTCACCTGCCTCACCGGCGGCGCCGGCACCTGCTTCCACTTCGGGGGTGCGTGCATGCCGGATGCGAGCTGCATGTACGACTCGAGCTCGCGGTCCTACAAGGTCTGCTCCAAGGGTGCCGAGGGCACCTGTCAGAGCTGGGGCGCGGCCTGCGCCCCGGCCTCGAAGTGCATGTTCGACCCGACCGACAACCTGCACCGCCACTGCGACGACATCTCGGGCGGGACCTGCAAGAAGTTCGGTGCGCTATGTGCGCCGTGAACGACTGTTAAGACCCGCGGTCGACTTGCGCCCCGCGGTCGATTTCCCTACGGTGGGCGCGGTGGCGTTGGCGGATACCCCAGTGCTCCTCGTCGACGGCGAGACCTGCGTGAGAAACATCTTCTGCATGCTTCGACTGATCAATTCTGGGGCTCTCCAAACCTCATGAAGCGGAAGTTGCGGTTGCTGGTGGTCGAGGACTCCGACGAGGACGCGTTCCTGCTGTTGCGCGAGCTCAAGCGGACCTACGACATCGAGCATCGCCAGCTGTGCACCCGCGAGGCGATGCGAGAGGCACTCCGCGAGCCGTGGGATGTCGTGATCTCCGACTGGTCGATGCCCGAGTTCTCCGGGCTCGAGGCGTGGTCGATGGTGCGCGACGCCGGGCTCGATCTGCCGTTCGTGATCGTGTCGGGCACGATCGGCGAGGACATCGCCGTCGATGCCCTCAAGGCCGGCGTCCACGACTTCATGTCGAAGGGCAAGCTCGCGCGCCTGGTACCCACGATCGAGCGCGAGCTGCGCGAGGTCGCGGTGCGCCAGCGCCAGCGCGAGGCCGATGTCGAGGTGCTCCGTCAGGCGCGCGAGATCGAGCGCTCCGAGCGGCTGCTGCGCAGCGTGCTCGATAGCGTTCCCGATGCGGTGATCGTGGCGAACGAGCAGGGCCAGCTGCTGACCTGGAACACGGCGGCGCCCGCGCTGCTCGAGATCGATCCGGCGACCAAGGGGTGGAACGAGGCGGTGTTCTATCAGCCCGACCGGGTGACGCCCGTCGCGCCCGAGGATCGCCCGCTCGCCCAGGCGCTGCGCGGCAACAACGTCGAGCGGCAGGAGCAGTTCGTGCGCCGCGGCGCCGACGATCCGGGGGCGTGGATGAGCATCAGCGCGCGGCCGCTCCACGACGGCGCCGGTGTCGACGGTGCGGTGGCGGTGTTCCGCGATATGTCGCAAGAGCGTGCCGCGCAGGAGCAGCTGATGATCTCCGATCGCATGGCGTCGATCGGCATGCTCGCCGCCGGTGTCGCGCACGAGATCAACAACCCACTCGCCGCGGTGATCGCCAACCTCGATCTCGCGATCGCCGAGCTCGCCGACCATCCGCCGCTGGCGAACAACGAGGTCAACGAGATGCTCGAGGACGCGCGCGCGGCTGCCGATCGCGTCAAGCACATCGTCCGCGACCTCAAGATCTTCTCGCGCCACGAGGAGACCAAGGACAGCGCGGTCGATGTCCACCAGATGCTGGACTCGACGCTGCGGATGGCGTGGAACGAGATCAAGCATCGCGCCCGGCTGATCAAGGAGTACGGCGACGGGATCCCCGCGGTGCGCGGTTCGGAGTCGCGGCTCGGTCAGGTGTTCCTCAACCTGATCGTCAACGCGGCGCAGGCGATCCCCGAGGGCAACGCGTCGAAGAACCAGATCCGGATCTCGACGCGCGTCGACGGCCCCAACGTGATCGTCGATGTCGCCGATTCGGGCACCGGCATGTCGGTGGAGACCGTGCGGCACCTGTTCACGCCGTTCTTCACCACCAAGCCGCAGGGCGTCGGCACCGGCCTCGGGCTCTCGATCTCGCATCGCATCGTCACCAGCATCGGTGGCGAGCTCAAGATCGACAGCGAGCTCGGGCGCGGCACCACCGTGCACGTCATCTTGCCGATCGCGGCGGTCGCCGAGACCGAGACCACCAGCTCGAGCGCGTCACCGATCAATGCCACCCGACGGGCGCGCGTCATGGTGGTCGACGACGAGGCGATCATCACCTCCACGGTGCGCCGGCTGCTGTCGCGCGAGCACGACGTGGTCACGGCGACCCGCGCGATCGAGGGCCTGCACCGGATCCAGAGCGGCGAGCGCTTCGATCTGATCCTGTGTGACCTGATGATGCCGCAGATGACCGGCATGGAGCTGCACGACAAGATCGCGGCGATCGACGGCGATCAAGCATCGCGGATCGTGTTCCTCACCGGCGGTGCCTTCACGCCGACCGCGCGGCAGTTCCTCGACCGCGTGCCGAATCAGCGGATCGAGAAGCCGTTCGATGCGCAGCACCTGCGCGTGCTGGTCAACGGCCGCATCCGCTGACTCACTTCATCGTCAGCTTCATCACCACGCGCATCGGCGCGGTCTGGCCGCCCGAGGTCACGGTGCCGCGAAACTCCGACCCGATCTCGCCGTGCATCACCATCGTCGCGGTATCGACGCTCCCCTTGCCGCTGCCGCTGCCGCCGACGTCCTTGATCTCGAGCTCCATGCCCTGCTGGGTCGTCTTCTGATCGGGCGCCGACAGCGTGGTCAGGGTGGTGAACTCGAACCTGTCACCGTCGATCGCGGTCAGCTGCGTCGTGGTCACCGTGGTCATCGTGATGCCGTTCTGCTGCACCGTCTTCTTGCTCGACCACTTCGCTCCCACGCCGACGGGAACCACCGGCAGCCGCATCGCGACCTGCTCGATCGCGCGCGTCATGTCCTCGACCTGGTTCCGCATCCGGCTCTGGCCGCCGCTGACCTGGCCCTTCGTCATCGTGCCGTCGGGTGACAGCGTCGACTCGTAGGTCAGGCCGAGCAGCATGTCCTTCATCGGCGTCAACGTCGCGGCATCGAGGGTCGCCCCCGCGCGATCGCGCAGCGCGACGTCCTTGATGACGGTGCGCAGCTTCGCCGAGCCATCCGCGAGGATGTCGTCGACGCCGATATCGAGCGTCATCGCGATCGTCGGCATCTTCATCGGCCGCGGCTGAACTTCGAGATCGAGATCCATCGCGATCTCGAGCGGCGCGTGCGCACCTTTCAGCAGGTGATAACGGAGCACCCGCTTGGGCTCGTCTCCGAGCGTCAGCAGCTGCACGCCGTCGTTGCTGGGTGGCGCGGGAAGCGGCTCGTGCGAGCTCGACTTCTCGCAGCTCGCGGCGATGAAAAGTGCGATCGCGATCACGAGCTTCATGTGGATAACCGGCATCTTACAGCGGTTTCGGGCACTTGCGTAGGGGCTTGACGGAAGTGGGTTTGAAAAGCATTATCAATTTCAGTGCTGGTCTGTTTGTGCTACCCCCGCTCGGATCGCGACATCGACGCGATCATCGACGAAGGCGCGCAGACCGTCGAAGAGATCGGCCGCAAGTGCGGCGCCGGCACCGGCTGCGGTGCGTGCGTCGAGGAGCTGCGGGATCGTTTGGCGGCCAAGGGCGCGAATGCCTGCAGCCGCGATTGTGCCTCGGATCTCATCTCAATAAAGTCGTCTCGCTAACGCGATCCGGTCGGACCCCTGCTTCCACAGGGCGGCCTCATCCAGCGAGAGGACCTATCGAAGATGAAGGGCAATGAAGAGGTGCTTTCGCTCCTCAACCAGCTCCTGACCAACGAGCTGACGGCGATCAACCAGTACTTCATCCACGCGAAGATGTGTGAGAACTGGGGCTACGACAGGCTGGCCGCGAAGATTCGCGCCGAGTCGATCGACGAGATGCGCCACGCCGACATGGTGATCTCCCGGATCCTGTTCCTCGACGGCATCCCGAACCTGCAGCGCTATCACAAGCTGCACGTCGGCCAGACCGTCAAGGAGCAGCTCGAGAGCGATCGCGAGCTCGAGTACGCCGCGATCGCGTTCTTGAACCAGGGCGTCAAGCAGGCGCGCGACATCAACGACAACGCCACCGAGGATCTGCTGACCAAGATCCTGGTCTCCGAGGAGCAGCACACCGACTGGATCGAGACCCAGCTCGAGCTGATCCGTCAGGTCGGCGAGCAGAACTACCTGTCGCAGCAGATCAAGGCCTGACACGACCGGCGGCTCGCGCGTGCCAAGCTGGCAGCGCGATCGCGCGTAGACGTGGGCTAAGCGCAGAAGATCTGCGAGGCCGTGCTGGCAGCGTCGTTGCACCACC
>JAEYYY010000255.1 GCA_023430775.1 Pseudomonadota bacterium | reverse complement strand
CCCGGAGACCCGGATCGCGAAGTGCTTCGAGCGCGTCGCGCGCGGCCTCCTCGCGGTGCGGCCACCGTCGCTCGACGGCGACGTGCTGCCGTCGGACTCGCACTACGAGCTCCTCGAGGTCGCGCCGACGGCGTCGTTCGAGGACATCCGGCGCGCCAATCGCCGGATCCGCGATGTCTACGGCGCCGAGTCGATCGCGATCAGCGGGCTGTTCGATCCGGCGAGCCTCGAGGCCGTGCATCGCCGTCTGGACCTCGCGTACACGACGTTGATGGATGCGGCGAAGCGCAAGGACTACGACATCGAGCTGTTCCCCGATGGCGTGCCGATGCCGGTCGCGACGCCCACCTCCTCTCCGCACGACGTCCAGGCGCGCCCTGCCGCGAAGGTCGACGAGCCGGCGACGATCGCCGTGCGCCCGCCGATGCCGGAGCTATCACCGCTCACCGAGTTCACGGGCCCGCTGCTCCGCCAGATCCGCGAGGCGATCGGGGTCGAGCTGCGGGAGATCGCCGAGCGCTCGAAGATCGGCATGGCGTACCTGCAGGCGCTCGAGGGCGAGGTGTTCGGCAAGCTGCCGGCCGCGGTGTACGTCCGCGGCTTTCTCGCCGAGTACGCGCGCGCGCTCGGGCTCGACGCCGAGCGGGTCAAGCAGACCTATCTCGCCCGGTTCCGCGCGGCCCGGCCGTCGCTGGACGACGAAGCCGAACACCAGTGACCGGATCGACATCGCGGCGGCCATCGGTTTAAGATGGCGACATGGCGACTCTGATCGACAACCCCAAGCGTGCGCGGCAGCTGGCTCGCGCGATCGCTTCGGACCTGACCCTCTATCACGAGCCGAAGATCCTCGAGGGCATCTCCAACGACAACCTGTTCGAGGTGATGGCCGACGAGATCAACGAGGGTCGCGAGCTGTTCAAGAGCCGCGTCACCGAGGACATCTTCGGCCAGCACATCTACGAGCGCGCGATCGTCGACGTGCTCGTGAAGTCCAAGGGTCACGTCAAGTCGAAGATCTGGTGACCTAGTCGTGCAGCGCCCGGAGAGCCGAGAGCGCTGCTTGAAAATCGGCGGGCAGGGGAGACGAGCATTGCAGGCGCTCGCCCGTCACCGGGTGATCGAAGTCGAGCACCGCAGCGTGGAGCGCCTGGCGTCCGAGCTTGGACGCGATCGCGTTGAGCGGTAGCGCGCTCCGCGACGGCTTGCCGTACAGCTGATCGCCGATCAACGGCCAGCCGTGATCCGCCGCGTGGACGCGGATCTGGTGGGTGCGGCCGGTCTCGAGGCGAAACTCGATCAGCGCCGCTTCGCCCGACGCAAGCTGCTCGACGCGTTCGAAGTGCGTGACACAGCTCTTGCCCCACATCACCTTGGTCGAGAACTTCTTGCGGTCGCTCGGGTGGCGGCCGTGGAACGTGCGCAGCGTGCCGCGCTGCTGGAGCGGCGCGGGGGAGGCGATGCCGAGGTACTTGCGGACGATTCCACCCTCCGTCACTTCCCCGCGGCTCTTCGCCGCGAACTGCGCGGTGAGGCCGGCGTGCGCGGCCTCGGTCTTCGCGACCACCATCACGCCGCTGGTGTCCTTGTCGAGGCGGTGGACGATGCCGGGGCGGACCTCGCCGCCGATGCCGCCGAGGTCCTTGCAGTGGAACAGGATCGCGTTGACCAGCGTGCCGCGTGGATGACCGGGCGCCGGATGGACGACGAGACCGGCGGGCTTGTCGACGACGATCAGGTGGCTATCCTCGAACATCACGCTCAGCGGGATGTCCTCGGGCACCAGCTCGATCGTCGTCGGCGCCGGGATGTGGACTTCGATCGCCGCGCCGGCGCGGACGCGCTGCCCGGCCTTGGTGACCAGCGCGGTGTTGAGCCAGACCCGGCCATCGTCGATCAACCGCTGGGCGGTCGCCCGCGACAGCGCGGTCAGCTCGGCGATCGCCATGTCGACGCGATCGCCGGCATGCGACTCGTCGACCGTCACCTTCATGACGATGTGGGTCGGCGCCGCGGACTCGGCGGCGGTGCCGGCGTCGTCATCATCGTCATCGACGAGGGGGTCGGGTTCTTCGCTCATCGGATCGCCCGCCCTGATCAGTCGCCTTCGATGCCGTACTGCCGCAGCTTCTTCCACAGCGTGGTGCGGTTGATGCCGAGCATCGAGGCGGCCTTCGTCTTCTGGCCCTCGCACAGCTCGAGCACCTTCAGGATGTGCGTGCGTTCGAGCTCGTCGAGCGTGGGGACGTGATCGCCGGTGAACGTGGTGAGCCCGCTCGGTAGCGTGGCCGGCCGGAACGACGCGACATCGCCGACGTCGAGGCTATCCCCGCTCGACAGGATCACCGCGCGCTCGATCGTGTTCTCGAGCTCGCGCACGTTGCCCGGCCACGGCTGCGACGCCAGGTAGTTGACCGCGGCGTCGGTGAGGTGCGGGCGACCACGCTCGGCGCGCAGCGCGGCTTGCTCGGCGAAGTGGCGCGCGAGCAGCGGGATGTCGCCGGCGCGATGGCGCAGCGCGGGTACCTCGATCGTGATCACCGCGAGCCGGTAGTAGAGATCCTCGCGGAAGCTGCCGGCCTTGACCTGCTGGTCGAGCGCGCGGTTGGTCGCCGCGATCACGCGGGCGTCGACGCGGATCGCCGACGTGCCACCGACCGGCTTGACCTCGCCATCCTGGAGCGCGCGCAACAGCTTGGGCTGGAGCTCGAGCGGCAGCTCGCCGATCTCGTCGAGGAACAGCGTGCCGCCATCGGCGGCGAGGAACAGCCCGCGCTTCGCGGTATCGGCGCCGGTGAACGCACCGCGGGTGTGACCGAACAGCTCGGAATCGAGCAGCGTGCCGACCAGCGCGCCGCAGTTGACCGGCATGAACGCGCGGCCGGCGCGGCGACCGGCGAAGTGCAGCGCGCGGGCCACCAGCTCCTTGCCGGTGCCCGACTCGCCGGTGATCAGCACGGTGGCGTCGGACTGGGCGACCTTGTCGATCGTCGATCGCATGGCCTGCATCGGCGGCGATTCGCCGAGCATCGAGCCGTACGCGAGCCGCTTGGTCAGCTCGGTGTGGGTGCGGCGCAGCTCGTCCTCGTCGAGCGCGCGGCGGACCACCATGCGCAGCTCGTCGGGCGAGAACGGCTTGCCGATGTAATCGCGCGCGCCGAGCTTCATCCCGCGCACCGCGGTGTCGATCGACGGGAACGCGGTGATCAGCAGCACCGCGGGCGGCGTCTCGCCGGCGAGCAGCCGCGGCAGGATCGACACGCCGTCCTGATCCGGCAGGTTGATATCGCAGAGGATGAGGTCGAACCGCCTGCGCGCGACCGCGGCGAGCGCGCCGGCGGCCGAGTCGACGGCCTCGACCT
>JAEYYY010000701.1 GCA_023430775.1 Pseudomonadota bacterium | reverse complement strand
GTGCAACGCACCCTCGTCGTCGTCGAGCCCACCGATGGCGCACGGCAGGTGATCGACTTCGTCCGCTCGAGCATCTCGTCGTAGTGATGGGCGGTGCGAGCGCGCTTCTTCGACTGCTCGCGGAGCTTTGCGATCCGGGCGTCGAACTGCTTGCAGTTGCCGGCGGTGGCGAGCGCCTGGAGCTCCTTGACCGTGGCCTCGACGAGCTGGCGGCCGAACTGATCGAACAGCGCGCGCGCCTTCGCCCGATAGCTCGAGTCCGACGGGATCCTGGCGAACGCGTCGTAGACGCCGTCGGCGTTGTTGTTCAGCGCCGCGGCTGTCATGTCACTTGCCGCGAGCTCGGCCGCTGCCTCGGACTTCGTCTGCGCGTCCGCGACGGCAGCATCGGCGACGGCGACCACGGCGGCATCGGCGGGCGTGGCGACCGCGTCGGCAACGGCCGTCGTCGCAGGCCTATCCCCTCCGGCCCCGACGGCGATCGCGATCCCGATGCCGATCAGCGCGACCGCACCGATGCCGATCGCGAGCCGCTTCTTCGCAGCCTGCGCCGGCTTCGCCACCTCGCCGCTCGCCGACGTGTACGTGGTTGGTTGCAGCGGCTGGTTCGCCTGCTGCGCCGCCGCCGAGACCGGATCGGGCTGCGGTGCCGGCTGTTCGCGCTCGGAGACCTGGGTCGGCGCGAGCGCGTTGACCGTCGATGGTGCGGCGGCGGGGCGCTCCATCGAGCGACCGCCCGTCGCGAACGCTTGCAGCGCGCTCTGGACCTCCGACATCCGCTGCATCCGTTGATCGATCTTCTTCGCGAGCAGCTTCGCGATCAGCGCGTCGAGGTCGGGCGGCACGTCCGGTCGCAGCGAGCGCAGCGCCGGCGGCTCGACGAACTGGTGCATGCCCATCACCTCGCCGGGGCCCTCGCCGACGAACGGCGGCCGGCCGGTCAGCATCTCGAACAGGATGCAACCGAGCGCGTAGAGATCGGTGCGGTGATCGACCTCGCCGGCGCCGCGGCACTGCTCCGGTGACATGTAGCCGGGCGTGCCCATCATCATGCCGCTGCGCGTGTTCGACATGCTCTGCGGATCGCTCAGCTTGGCGATGCCGAAATCGAGGATGACGGCGCGCTCGCCGATCGCGACCTCGTCGTCGGGCACGAGGATGATGTTGTCGGGCTTGAGATCGCGATGGACGATGCCGCTATTGTGAGCGGCGACGAGTGCGGACGCGACCTGGCGACCGACGGTGGCGGCATAGACGATCGAGACCGGCCCGGAGCGCAGCCGCCTCGACAGGCTGTCGCCGTCGAGCAGCTTCATCGCGAAGTAGGCGGAGCCGTCGGTGTGCCAGCCGACGTCGTAGATCTCGACGATGCCGGGATGGTTGATGTTCGCCGCGGCCTTCGCTTCGTTGAAGAACCGCTCGACGATCTCGCGGTTGTTCGACAGCTCGGGGAGGAGCTGCTTGATCGCGGCCCGGCGTCCGAGCCGGACGTCGACGCCGATGTAGACCACACCAAATCCGCCGCGCCCGAGCTGGCGCTCGATCTGGTACTGGCCGATCTGCATCCCCTCCACGCCGAGAGCGTAATCCGTTTCGGCCGCGCGTTCGCCGCGCCTACTCGGACTTGCGCGGGTCGAGGCCGTCCTTCTTGCACAGCAGGGCGAGCTCGTCACGCCTTGCCGCCGGGAGCTTCGGGAACAGCTCCTTCGCGCGATCGAAGTTGCGGGACCGGCACGAGGCGATGAAGTAGCTCTCGAGCACGGCCGGCTTGCATTTGTACGCGGCATCGAGTGCGTCGAACGCCGCGCGGAACTCGCTGCGCGACAGTGCGGTCTCGCCCTTGGTGACCAGCGCATCGGCGTCGGCGCAATCGGCCTCGGGTGCGTCGGGCGGTGGATCATTGCTCGGTCGGGGAGTCAGCGTGACGGTGGCTCCGTGCTGGCTGGCGAGCCGGACGTATTGCCGTGCGGCGGCAGGATCGATCGCGTCGAGCTGCGAGGCGCAGTTGCCGAGCTCGGGCCACTTGCGGTCGGCAGCGGCTTGCTCGCACTGGCCGATCAGCTCGTCGCGCCGCGGATCGTTGACCCTGGTCGGCTTGACCACCACGGCCGCGTCGGCGACCGGATCCGGATCGACCGCCGGCTTGGACTTCCTCATCACGAACATCACCGCGGCGACGCCGCCGGCGACGACGACGAGCAGCGCGATGACGAGCGGCAGCTTCGAGCGCTTCGCGACCGGCCGCAGCAGCGGCTCGGGGATCCGGACCGGCGATGACAGCACGCGCGAGCGATCCTCGACCGGCATCGCCTGTGGCGTCGGTTCCGGAACCGCGCGCGTCATCGCATCCGGCGTGCTCGCGCGCGGATCGGGCACGGCGTGCGTCGGCGCATCCGGCGGCAGTGGCCCGGGCGTCGGCGAGCGCGGGCGAGCGATCGCGGTCGGCGGCACCGTCGGTGCGAGGCCGGCGACCAGGTTGGTGGGCGACGGCGCGGGAAACACCGGATGCGCGGGCGGCGCGATCGCCGGCGAGGCGCCGGCGGTGAACGGCTGCAGCGCGGTCTGCAGCTCGCCCATCAGCTGCATGCGTTGATCGAGGCGCTTCGCGAGCAGCCGACCGACCAGTGCCTCGAGCTCGGGTGGAGCATCGGGGCGGAACGCGCGCAGCGGTGGTGGCTCGACGAACTGGTGCATGCCCATGATCTCGCCGGCGCCCTCGGCGAGGAACGGCACGCGGCCGGCGAGCATCTCGAACAGGATGCAGCCGAGCGCGTAGATGTCGGTGCGGTGATCGACCTCGCCGGCGCCGCGGCACTGCTCCGGCGACATGTACTTCGGCGTGCCCATCATCATGCCGCTCTGGGTGTGCAGCTTGTTCTGCGCGCTGGTCAGCTTCGCGATGCCGAAGTCGAGGAGCACGGCGCGCTCGCCGATCGAGACCTCGTCGTCGCGCACCAGCATGACGTTGTCGGGCTTGAGATCGCGGTGGATGATGCCGCGCGCGTGAGCGGCGACCAGCGCGCCGGAGACCTGGCGCGCGATGGTGGCGGCGAGAGGGATCGCGAGCCGGCCCGCTTGCAGCCGCGCGTGCAGCGTCTGGCCGTCGAGCAGCTTCATCGCGAAGTAGACCGAGCCCTCGTGGTAGCCGACGTCGTAGATCTCGACGATGCCCGGGTGGTTGATCGAGGCGGCGGCCTTCGCCTCGTTGAAGAACCGCTCGACGACCTCGCGATTGGTCGACATCTCGGGGAGCAGTTGCTTGATCGCGGCGCGTCGTCCGAGCCTGGTATCGACGCCGACGTACACCACGCCGAAGCCACCGCGACCGAGCACGCGCTCGATCTGGTAGCTGCCGATCATCCCCCCGATCATGCCTCTATTTCATATCGCGCAAGATGCGCGTGTACGCCTCTCCTAATGCAGCCGCGAGCCGCTCGAGATCGCGGGCGCTATCGCCACGCTCGAGCAGGTCGCCGACCACGATCAAGCAGGCGATCCTCCCGGCGACGATGATCGGCGCCGCGACCGGTGCGCGCGGCGAACCGAGCAGGCGGAGCAGGCGCTCGTGGATCGCGCCGGCTCCAGGCGGCGGCTCGGTGGCGACGGCGCGGTTGTCGTGCGCGCTCTTGATCAGCGAGGGCGAGGACAGCGGGATCGCGACCGCGCGCACCGCATCGGCGGGCAGGTGCTTGCCGTGACCGCGATGACCGAGGGCGGCGCCTTCCTTGATCGCGAGGAGCAGCGACGCCGCCCAGCGCTGCGTCGTGTAGCGCATCGCGAGCTCGGTCGCGGTGTCGCGCGAGATCGCATCGGCGATCGCCGCGGTCACCTCGTCGAGAGACAGCCGCACGATGGGCACACCGGCGGTGGGCGTGCGGATCGGACCACGCGGCAGCGGCGCACCGATCGGCGGGATCAACACTTTCGGCGGCGACGTCGGGGAGGTCGTCGCGCGCGGTGGCTGGGTACCGAGTGCCGGCGATGGCGGCGGCGGTGTGGTGGGTGGCCGCGGCGGAGGCGGAGGCGGCGGAATGTCCTCGATCGCGTCCTCCTCGGGGTCGAGATCGAGGGCGGGGATCGGCGTCGGCTTCGGCGGCGTCGTCATCGGGAACGCCGGCGTCAACGACGAGAACGGCGACGACCGCGGTGGTGACGTCGGTGGATCGAACGGCGAGGGCCGCGGTGGTGACGTCGGCGGATCGAACGGCGACGGCCGCGGTGGTGACGTCGGTGGATCGAGCGGGTTGGCGAACGGTGGCGTGACCGAGGCGAACGGCGGCGGCGTGTCGCGCTGGTTGGTGAACGTCTGCGAGTGATCCTTGGTGACGCGCACGTCGTCGAGCTCGACCAGGCTGAACGTGCCGTACTCCGGCATCGACGTCTCGCCGTCGGGCTGGTTCGCCGGCGGTTCGATCTGCGTGCCGGTGGACAGATCGACATCGAACTCGTTCTCGCCATCGCCGGGGCCGTACGCCTCGTCGACGAGCTGCTCGAGCTGGCTGGCCGGAGCCACCGCGATCACGAGCGGGCGATCGAGGGCGCGCTTGATCGCGGCATCGACCTCGGGGCTCGGATCGCGCACGCAGACGATCAGCTCGCCGGTGCGCGTGCTTCCGATCGGCAGCGCGATCAGGCTGCGGGCGAGCGCCGCCGGGAGCAGCTCGGCGAGCGCGCGATCGCGATGCTCGAGGTGGCGCTGGAGGACGGCGGGCACCTCGTGCTGCTCGCCGAGGGCACGCGCCGCGTGATCGGGATCGAGCAGACCGCGCGCGATCAGCAGCGAGCACAGCCGCTTGCCACCGGCGAGGGCCTGCTCGGAGAGCGCTCGGCGCAGGTTGGCCTCGTCGACCCACCCGTGTTCGAGCAGCAGCTCTCCGATCCGAGTCATCGTTCCGAACGATGAGAGTACCGCGATCAGCGTCGGCCTCGCGCCGCGCGGCACTGCGAAATTACTTGTCGGTGTAGCCGAGCGCGTCCTCCCAGCGGGTCGCGAACACGAGGTAATCCCCGAAGTCGAACGGATGGCGAGCGAGCGCCGCGCGCTGATCTTCGCGCAGCGTGCCGGTGAAGCGCTGATCGGCGCGCTCGACGATCTCGAGCACCTCGCGCGCGATCGCGACGCCGGTCATCGGCTTGAACGACTGCGGCGAAAACTCGCCGCCGAGCGCGGCCCCGAGCAGGCGATCCTGGATCTGCGTCGCGGCGTCCTGCACGGCGGCGTCGAGCTCGGCCTTCTGGCGGGCATCGAGGTGGGCGACCGCGGCGAAGTCATCGCGCCCCTTCGCGACGCGGGAGCGATGCGGCGCGATCGCCATCTGCGCGAGCGGCACGATGCGATCGCGATAGGCCAGCAGGTTCTCGCCGGGCTGCGGGAGCAGGCGCATCGCCCAGCCGGGCACGTGGAAGCCGCGCACGGTCATGCCGTCGCTGGGCGGCCTGGCTGCGGGCGCTTGCTCCTCGTCGACCTCGTCGCTGGCCGGGTGGCGCGACGACGACGACGAGGTCGATGACGAGCTCGCCAGCTTCTCGCACTCGGCAGGTGTCGCGCGCTTCACGGCCGGTCGCCGGCAGTCGCGCCAGCCGAGCCACGCGGTGACGACCATCAACACGATCGCGAAGTTCTTCCAGGTCATGACGCCCTCGGTGGCTGCGGTGCCGGTTGCGGTTGTGGCTGCGGATACGTCTGCGGCTGCGGCGGTGGATATGGC
>JAEYYY010000697.1 GCA_023430775.1 Pseudomonadota bacterium | reverse complement strand
CGCTGATGGTCGGTGCGCTAGGGCATCGGCCTTCACGCACATGGCGCGAGATTCTCGAGCACGAGCACGTGCACGTGACACGAGCACGTGCACGGGCACGACTAGCGAGGGGCCGCGCCGTCGTCCTTGCTCGCTGCGCCGCGAGCATCGCGCTGATGGTCGGTGCGCTAGGGCATCGGGCCTTCCGAGGATCAGGGCGCGAGATTCTCGATCACGAGCACGTGCACGTGACACGAGCACGAGCACGAGCACCACGAGCACCACGAGCACCACGAGCCCGAGCTGACACGAGCGCGACTAGCCGCCGTTGCAAGCGTCGAGGCAGCTCGCCGCGCCGGTGATCTCGTCGTCCTTGCACCAGCCGTCGATGCACTGATCGTCGTTGGCGCAGCTCGCGCCGGCCTCGAGGCCGAGGTTGCACGTGAAGTCGTCGCCACCCGCCGGATCGGTGCAGCGGAACGGTGCCTGGCACTCGTCGGAACCGACGAAGCACGGCGCGCCCTCGGGGAGCCGCGTCGCGCAGACGCCGGTCTCGTCGCACAGCTCGCCCTCGCACTCCTCGTGCGCCTGGCAGGCCTCACCATCGCGCAGCTGACCGACGAGCGGCGACACGCAGTAGGTCTCGCGATAGCGATACGCCTGCTGGAAGTCGCCGCACTCCTGGAACTTCAGCGCGTCGATGCACGCGTGCGCGAGGTCCTCGTCGAACACGATGGTCTGGCGATCGATCGCATCGCGGATCACCTGCGCGTTGAACGGCGCCTGGTGCGACGACACGCAATCGATCGTGTCGCCGTTCGACGTGGTCCACCAGTCGTTGAACTCGGCCGGCGTGCAGCACTCGCGCATCGCCTGGCAGTGCGTCACGCCGAGCTCGTTCCAGTAGTTGTCGACGTCGTAGCCGTTGCCATCGCCGCCGCCGGGAAAACAACCCGCGAGTACGAGAACGAACCAGGTGTGACGGATCATGAGTCTTTGCCTCTCAAGTTGCGTGCCTGCCGGGGCACGTCCAATGTCGCGAGGTTCCATGACGTAGCACGCGCGATGTGTGACCGCGCGTGCTCGGAGTCCGACGCAATTGTCAGACCTCCGACGTGTTTCGGCCAGTTCGCCATGGTCTCGTGGGAAGACACCTGACCCGCCGAAGATGGGAGCGGCAACCACCGGCACGCGCGTAAGTCAGCGAGATGGTTCGGTGGATCCTACCGCGAGGTCCGCGCGGCCTCGGCGAGCGGCCGGATCACGCAGCCTTCGAGGTGATCGTTGACGAGCCCCATCGCCTTCATGAACGCGTAGACCGTCGTCGGGCCGACGAACGTCCAGCCGCGCTTCTTGAGATCCTTCGACAGCCGCGCCGAGGTCTCGGTGCTCGACAACTTCTTCAGTGCGGCGCGGTTCATCACCTTCGGACGCTCGCTGGCGGGCGGCACGAACGTCCACGCGTAGTCGGCGAGCGAGCCGAATTCGTCGACCAGCTCGAGCGCGCGCCTTGCGTTGTTGATCGTCGACTCGATCTTGCCGCGGTGGCGCACGATGCCCGCGTCGGCGAGCAAGCGTTTGACGTCGCGCGCGGTGAACCGCGAGACCTTCGAGATCTCGAAGTTCGCGAACCCGGCGCGAAACGCCTCGCGCTTGCGGAGGATCGTCAGCCACGACAGTCCGGACTGGAATCCTTCGAGACAGATCTTCTCGAACAGCCGGCGATCGTCGCGCACCGGGAAGCCCCACTCGGCGTCGTGATAGGCGACGTAGTCGGCGGTCGATACGCCCCACGCACAGCGCGGGCGTTCGTCGGGGCCGAGTGCGAGTCCTGGTGCCAGCTTCGGGTTCGCCATCGAGGCGAGGTTTACTTCACGGCATGCTCGCGAGTCGCTTGAACTCGGTCCAGAGCGTCGACATCGAGTGCCGCGGCTGACCGTACGGGCTGCCCGGCAGCGATGCCCACTCGCGGTTGATCTTGCGGATCGCGGTCTCGAACTCGGCGCGGGTGTCGATCGAATCGACGTTGGA
The DNA here is from genome assembly GCA_023430775.1 of Pseudomonadota bacterium. GTDB lineage: Bacteria > Myxococcota_A > Polyangia > Haliangiales > Haliangiaceae > JABFXX01. The sequence goes on along the minus strand of JAEYYY010000697.1, from coordinate 4,416 downwards.
CACGCCGCGGCCACGCAGCAGCTTGAGCGCCGCCTGGTCCTGGCTCGCGGGCGTGAAGTCGGGGAGGTTGCCGCGGATCCCGTTCCACGTCTTCGACAGGATCTGGTAGCGACCTGCCGCCGTCGAGCAGTAGCTGCCGGCGCAGACGCGGATGCGCGGGTGATCCGCGAACGAGTGGAACTTGCGATACGCGAACGTGTAGTCGTAGTGCGAGTGCGTGCCCTCGGCGAACGCGATCGTGCCGAGGAACGCGCAGGCGTTGATGCTCAGCGCGCCGCCCGGCTCGCACGGTAGCGTGCGCGTGAGGCCGTCTGCCTTGCCTTCGTCGAAGGCGTCGTCTTCGTCGACATAGACCGTTTCGCCATAGTCGTCGTCATCGACGTTCTCCGGCACGGTCACACAGGCGGCGAGCATCGCGCCGAGGGCGAGGGGAGCGAGCAATTCGAGTTGCCTCATGCCTCCCGATATCTACAAATCGAAGGCCAGCGGAATCGCGCCACGGGATGGCGTAGACGCGCAGAACCTCGCTGACCAGTGCAGTAGCCGGCGAGGGGTTTGCCCCGTAGTGTCGCCTGCGAGTTTGCACTGCAAGCCCCCGACTTTGCTCTGGCGGCCACGCCTGCACAGTCGCGACACGCGAACGGGAGGCCACGATCGAGCGTCGCGGGCAGCTCAGGCGAGCTCGTCGACCGCGTGGATGGTCTCGCGCAAGCCGAACTGCGGGCGGAAGCCGAGCTCCGCGGCGGCGCGGCGGCCATCGACCATGCAGACGTAGCGAATGAAGTCGAGCTCGGCGACCGGGAAGCTCGACATCCCCAGCCGGAACGCGAGCCCGAGGAGCGGCCTGGCGAACGGGTGCGGGATCGCGAGCGGCTCGCGGCCGAGCTCCTTCAGCACCGCCGAGAGCGGCACCTCGCCGGGACCGACCAGGTTGTAGATGCCGCGGCGCTTGGGCTGGAGCGCGAGCGCGATCGCCTCGGCGACATCGAGCACGTGGATCAGCTGCACCATCGGATCGAAGCCGAGCAGCACCGGCGGCCGCTCGATCCGGAGGTAGTTCGACGGCGCGTTGTGGACCGGCCCGACGATGTGGACCGGCCGCAGGATCACGGTCTCGACCTGCTGCGCGCGCCACAGAAAGGTCGACACCAGATGATCGATCTCGACCAGATCGCGCATCTGCGGGAAGCGCTGCGCCGCCAGTAGCGGGGCGTCCTCGGTCAAGAACTGCGGGTTGTCGGGGCGCGGGCCGTAGACGTTCGCGCTCGACACCAGCACCACCTTCGGCACCTTGTACGTCTGGCAGTACTCGAGCAGCTTCGTCGTGCCGGTGATGTTCCACGAGTACAGCTCCGCCGGCCGCGCGCGCGGGTCGTGCATGACGCCGAGGTGCACGAGCGCATCGACATCACCGGCGCGGAACACGTCGCGCGCCTTCTTCGATCGCAGATCGACCTGGTGATGTTCGATGTCCTTCGGCCGTCCCATCATCGGCCTGCGGTCGAGACCGACGATCTGCCAGTCGAGATCGTGATGCAGCCGGCGCGCGACGATCCGGCCGAGCCGGCCGCTGATCCCGGTGATCACGATCTTCTTGGGCTTACCAGAAGACATGCTCGCGCTCGCGAAGGCCGAGGTGGATCATCGACTGGATGCGGTTCTTGACGCTGGCGACCTGCTCGTCGAGCACGTCGTCGTCATCGTCGGCATCGCCGGCGAAGGTCATCGGCTCGCCGAAGTAGACGCGGTACTTCACCGGCAGCGGCACCAGCGGCACGAACGGAGGGTAGGGCACCAGCGGAAACGCCGGCGTCTTCAGCAGCCGCGCCAGCGGCTTGACGTTGACCGCGGGCGCTTGCTCCTCGGCACCGATCACCGCGACCGGCACCACCGGCGCCTGACACTCGAGCGCGAGGCGCATGAAGCCCTTGCCGAACTCGGCGAGCTGATAGCGCTTCGAGAATGGCTTGCTGATGCCGCGCGCCCCTTCCGGAAACACCAGCACCGCCTCGTCGCAGGCGAGCAGCCGCCGGCAGTTCTCCGGCGTGCCCGTGATCTGACCCCAGCGCGCGAACAGATAGCTCGCGAACGGCACCGTCGGCACGAAGTACTCGAGCATCGAGCGCACGAGCCGCGGCTGCGCCGGCTCGAGGAACGCCGCGCTCGCGATCACCAGCCCATCGAATGGCAGCTGCCCCGAGTGGTTGCTGACGAAGATCACCCGGCCGCTCGGCGGGATGTGCTCGATGCCGTGCGCCTCGGCGCGAAAGTAGTTGCGATACAGCCAGCGCGCGATCGGCGCCGCCTTGCGAAACGAATCGCGCGACAGCCCGAACTCGTCGTAGCCGAACTCGTTGCCGCGGACGACCAGCGCCTGCGTGCGACTGTCGATGTCGTCGTCCGGGACTGGCCCGCGCAACTGTCGCAATCGATCGAGGAGTCCCACGGCGCCCAGGTTGTACCTCCGGCACCTGCGTTATGCTCTCGCGCGCATGACGGAAACGTTCGTCGATCTGACCTACCGCGGCCTGCCGCTCGGTCGCCGCATCAAGCTGACGCGCGTGCGTCCGACCAACGGCTACCTCGAGCATCCGACGCCGATGCCCGTCGGCACCGCGATCTCGTTCTCGACCGACGACGGCATGACGTTCGACGCCGTCGTCGAGGCGATCCACGAGCAGGTCGGCGGCTCCGCGCAAGCGCCCGGCATGCGCGTCAAGCCGGTGTTCGCGACCGATCAGCTGAAGACCTGGTGGACGTCGCGCGCGGAGCCCGAACCGGAGCCCGCGCCCGTGGCTGCCGCACCGGAACGCGCGAAGCCGGTCACCGTGCGCCCACGCACGCAGACCGTTCCGGAGCCGATGCCCGCCGCGGCGTCGTCGGCGCAGCCGTCGATCACGCCTGCCACCGAGCTCGCCGATACACCGCACGCTCCGACACCGGCGGTGCAGTTTCCGGTGCACACCATCCCCGGCACCATGCAGGTGCCGCCCGGCATGACGCCGCCGACCGGCACGCCGAAGACCGGCAAGGCCACGACGGTGATGAACGCCGTCGATCAAGACACGCTCGCGCAGCTCACCAAGGACGACAGCGTCGAGCAGCTCACCCGCCGCACCGGCGAGCACGAGGTCGTCGACGACGGTATGCGCACCACCGTGATGGACGCGGTCGATCCCGCGGCGCTCGGCCTCGACGTCTCGATGCTGTCCTCCGAATCGGGGCCGATGGAGGCCGTCGACGACGACGAGCCGTCGCCCGCCGAGTCCGGACCAAACCGCGAGATCGACGCGCAGGGCGACAAGAAGAAGCCGGCCAAGAAGCGAAAGAAGAAGCGGTGAGCGCGAGCGCGCCGCCGCGGGTTCGTCCCGGCGACACGATCGGCATCTGTCTCCCCGCCGGTCCGATCAAGCCGGCCTCGCGCGATGCGTTGCAGCGCGGGCTCGATCGGTTGTCGACGTTCCAGCTCCGCCTCGGGCCGACGCTGACCGCGCCCCGCACGCCCGATCTCCCGAGCTACCTGTCGGCACCCGATGACGTGCGCGCCGGGGAGCTGATCGCGATGCTGCGCGATCCCGACGTGCGCGCGATCGTCGTCGCGCGCGGCGGCTACGGCCTGACGCGGATCCTCGATCGTCTCGATGCTTCCGATCTGCGGCGCGATCCGAAACCGATCGTCGGCTTCTCCGATGCGACGGCGCTGCTGTCGTGGGCGTACGCCGCCGGGGTGCGCGGCATTCACGGCCCGGTCGTCGTGCAGCTCGTCAACGTGCCGGCGAGCGATGCCGAGCGGCTGGTCAGGCTGCTCACCGATCCCGCGCCGCTCGGCCCCGAGGCGTGGCGGCTCGAGGCGCACGGCGATGGCACGCATCGCGGGCCGCTGGTGCCGGGGAACCTGACGATGGCGTCGATGCTGGTCGGCACGAAGTGGCCGCTGCCACTCGCGAACGCGATCGCGCTGTTCGAGGAGGTCGGCGAGAAGCCGTACGAGCTCGATCGCTATCTGACGCAGCTCGCGAACACGACGGTGATGCACGGCGTACAGGCCGTGGTGTTCGGCGATCTCGTGCGCTGCACGGATCCGAACCCGCCGACCGGAGAGCCGGATCCTGCGGATGCGGCGGTGAGGACGATCGTCGAGCGCATGAAGCAGTTCGCGAAGCCGTGCGCGTTCGGTGCGCCGGTGGGGCACGGCGAGCGGAATGCGGCGGTGGCGTTCGGCGCTGCGTGCGAGCTCGACTTGACGACGGGAACGCTGACGATGCTCGAAGGAGCGGTCGCGTAGGCCGAGGGAGCAGGAGTTGGATCCAGGAGTTGAATCCAGGACTTGGATCCAGGAAGCAGAGCGAGGACAGGGATCGAGGACAGGGATCCAGGAAGCGGATCGAGGACAGGGATCGAGGACAGGGATCGGAC
>JAEYYY010000450.1 GCA_023430775.1 Pseudomonadota bacterium | reverse complement strand
GTCGTTCATCACGTGGTGTTGCAGACGCTGCCGCCGGACCTCCTGCAGGCCGCGCGCAACGCGGATGTCATCGGCAAGCCGCTCGACTGCCCGGTGATCCCGATGAGCGAGGCGATCGGTGCCTGGGCTCCCGGGCAGGGACCGACCGAGACTCCCGACGGTGTGGCCGCGCGGATTCCCGCCAACACCGGGCTGCTGATGCAGATCCACTATCACCCCGCGAGTCAGGTCAACGCCCCCGATGCGACCGCCGTCCACCTGCGGATGAGCGAGACGCCGCCGTCGAAGTTCTACGCGTTCGGTGGCTGGGGCAACGCGCGCACGCCGCCGCATCTCCAGCCCGATCCGACGGATGTCGACGGCGTGATCCAGTTCCGCATTCCCGCCGGCGCATCCGAGCACGTCGAGACCATGCGGTTCCCGATCGCGGGCACGGGGCCGCGCGTGCCGATGTTCATCATGCAGCCGCACCAGCACTACGTCGGCACGCGCCTCGAGCTCCGCATCCATCGCACGTCTCCTCCACCGGGTGAGCCTGCGGACGAGTGCCTGATCAACTCGGACTGGGACTTCAGCTGGCAGCGCACCTATCAGTACGACGTGCCGATCGCGGAGCTGCCGACCGTCGGTCCCGGTGACGAGGTCGAGGTCCGGTGCACGTACAACAACACGCTCGCGAACCCGTACGTCGAGCTCGCGCTGCACGAGCAAGGGCTGTCCGGACCGGTCGACGTGTTGATCGGCGAGCAGACGCTCGACGAGATGTGTCTCGGTCTGGTCGGCCTGATCACCGACGGCACGGTGGCTCCACCGTCGGAGAAACCTCAGGCGCCGCCGCTGCAGCTCGTCGGCAACGCGCTGGTGCTCGCCGACTGAACGCAGCTCGCCACAGGCGTCCGCAACGCTGGCTCTGAATCTCGGGGCGCGATACAAGCCCCGGATGCTCGTACGGACCCCCGCCCTGCTCGCGTGCCTCGCCATCGCGTGCGTCAGTTGTGACGATGCACCCGCCGGCCGGCCGACCGCCGCTTCCGACGCGATGTGGAAGCTCGCGCCCGAGGGCACGCACCGCGCGATCGTGCTGTCGCCGTACGGGCTGGCGATGCTGGAGAAGGGCTTCACGTCCCTGCTCGATTACCTCGGCAAGGCCGGCCCCGAGCTCGCGCCGATCGAGGGCCAGCTGAACGAGCTGCTCGCGCAGGTCGGCGGCAAGCAGTTCAAGCTCGCGGAGCTCGGGCTGACGCCCACCAAGGGCGCGGCGATGTTCGTCACCCACGAGGGCATGGTCGCGGTGTTGCCGATCGCCGATCGCAAGACGTTCCTCGACAAGGTCAAGGGCACCCAGGCCGCGACCCCCGATGGCGTCGATCAGATCGACAAGGTCCGCTGCAAGATGATCGGCCAGCTCTACACCTGCGCCAGCACCGACGCGCTGCTCGGCAAGCTGGGCAAGTCGAGCATCAAGGATCGGTTCGCCAGCGTGCGCGCACGCGGTGACATCGAGCTGGTCGCCACCGAGCTCCCGCTCGAGGGTCCGTCGATGCCGCGCAGCTCGCTCGCCGCCGCGATCGAGGTCGAGGCCGGCGCGTGGGTCGTTCGCGGCATGCTCGCCAAGCCGCCGGCCACGATGGCCTCGAAGCTCGAGAAGTCGTCGAAGCCGCGCACCGCCTCGGGTGCGTCGTCGGGCTTCGTGATGATCGACATCCGCACGGTCATCGAGCCCACCGACGACAAGGTCGTCGAGGGCATCACGCAGGCCGACATCGTCAACTCCGTGTCGGGTCCGCTCACGCTCGACGTCCCCGCCGGCACCCCGATCTTCGACATCCAGATCCCGCTGTCCAACCCCGCGCCGCTCACCACGGTGGTCTCGAAGTGCGGCGAGATCGAAGCGCTCGCAGGCATCGCGAAGTTCGCGAACGGCGTCTGCACGCTCGATCTCCAGCAGCTCAACACCGTGCTCGACATGTGGGTCGACGGCAACGTCCTCCACCTCGGCAAGAAGGCCGGCGCCACCACCACCACGAAGCTCCCGATGACCAAGGCCGCGCGCGAGATCGCGACGGGCACGTGGGGCATGGCGTTCTGGGGCCGCGGCACGATGTTCGCGCCCACCGGCAAGCCACCCACCGAGGTGCCGCAGATCCACCCGCTGCTCGCGATCCAGCTCCGCCTGCTCTCCGCGCTCGACGAGATCGGTTTCGGCGTCAAGAAGGACGGCGAAGCGCTTCGCTTCCTCCTCACCATGCGCACCACGTTCGCGGACCCGAAGCAGGTGGTCGATGCGCTCGCGGCGATCACGGCGCTCGACATCGCGTCGAACAAGGCCGAGACCAAGGCCAAGCCGATCGTCGACGCGAACCCGCGCTCGCACTTCGCCACCGACTACGCCGCCGGTCAGCACGGCATCCTGATCCCGGCGCAGCTCCTCTCCACCGGCGTCTCCGCGATCGTCCCCGCGCTGCTCTCGTACCTGCGCGGTAACGAGCAGCCGCAGGTGGCCGAGGAGCCCAAGATCGAACCGGGTCAGATCACGAAGATGCGCGTCCAGGGTTACGCGACGCACGCCTTCGCGATGTGGAAGGAGAAGAACCCGACCAAGCAGTGCCCGGCGTCGATGGAGGAGCTCGGCAAGGCGGTCTCCGACGACGCCGCCCTCGACGACGAATGGGGCAACAAGCTCGTGCTCAAGTGCGGCGCGAACCTGCCGGCCGCCGCGAAGGGGCAGCCGATCGCGATCGAGTCGTGGGGCTTCGATGGCAAGGTCGACACCGACGACGACATCAAGTCGTACGCGCTGGCAGTGCCGGCCGAAGTGCCTGCCCCTGGTGCAGGCTCCGCTGGTCCGGCACCGCAGACGCCGCCAGCGCCGACGCCAGGCTCCGCGACGCCCGCTGCCGCGCCGACGCCCGCTCCGACGACGCCGACGCCCGCTCCG
>JAEYYY010000688.1 GCA_023430775.1 Pseudomonadota bacterium | reverse complement strand
GTGTACGCGCCGTTGACGTACGTGTGGTTGCCGTTGACCCAGACGTAGCCGGGACGGTGACCGTAGTCGTAGTACTCGACCGTCGTGATCACCGGCGGCGCGATCGTCGCGGCCACCACCGCCGCCGTCACCGCGACCGCGGCGATCGTCGCGATCGGATTCGCGCGAACGTGAAGATGACCGCCCCCGCGGACATAGCAGCCGCTCGCAGCGACCACGATTAACAGAGCACCCAGATGCTTACGCATGGAGCGCATCATATCCCGGCGCGTCGCGCGAAACGCAAAACCGCGGCGCGGGGTGACGGCCTACACACCGTCTGGCACTACAGCTCGCCGGGCTCGACCCAGCCGTCGCGGTTTCGATCGAACCGACGCAGCCGGTCGGCGGCACCCTGCGGGACCTCGCGCGGCCCGACCTGACCATCACCGTTGACGTCGTGGCGCCGCATGAATCGACGGTACTGCCCGGCCCGCGCGCCTTGCCGCTCCGGCGTGGTCAGCCGCTGCTCGATCCGGCGCAGCACGCGAGCCGCCCGCACGCGCTCGCGCGGCCCGAGCTTGCCATCGCCGTTGGCGTCGAACTGGTCGAGCAGTGCCTGGCGGAGGCGCTGCCGCTTGGCCATCTGCTGCGGATCGCGCTGGCGCGTTCGCGGTCCACCGCTGCGCGCCGTGTCGACCGGGCCGCTCGGCGGCTCGAGGATGTCGGCGTTGGCGATCGAGGGTGCGGCCACGCCGATCAGCAGGCCGAGAACGATTGCGAGCTTCATGGCCAGTCAGACTCGCCGGCCCCGACGAGGTTAAGGACGTCGCTTGCGCCGGCGCAACAGCATCACGCCGACGAAGCCGCCGAACACCAGCGCACCCTGGCCATCGCTACTCGACGAGCAGCAGCCACCGTCGTCGCTGTCGATGAAGTCGCAGCTCGCCGAGCAGGTGGGTGATCCGCCCAGCCCCTCGTCGCAGCTCTCGCCCTCGTCGAGGATGCTGTCACCGCAGGTGGGCAGCTTGCAGTAGGTCCGGCACGCGCCGGGGACATCGGCGTTGTCCGGTCCGTCGTCGCACTGCTCGAACTGGTTCTTGATGCCATCGCCGCAGATCGAGTTGCGATTGGCGACCACGCACAGATCGTCGATCGCCCAGCCACCGAGGTTGAGGCCCTGGTCGGACTGGAGGTCGAACGCGATGTCGAGGGTGTGACCGAACGCGTATCCCGACACGCCGATGTCGATGAACCGCCACTCGCGATCGATGTGATGGAGCGACGACCGCTGGCCCTTGTCGGCCGTGAAGTTGATCCACGCCTTCTGCCCGTTGACGGTGACGCGCGCCTTGTCGAACTCGCTGTCCTCGACGGCGAGCCAGCGCCGGAACTGCAGGCGAACGTCGCTGTACTGCCGCGTGTTGATCGGCGGCAGGTTCATCACCGAGTACTGCTGCGGAGCGTAATCGCCGCCGAGCTTCTGGCCGATGATCTTGGTGCCGGTGAACGCGGCGGGTGGATCCGAGGCGCCGGTGCCCGGCGGTTCGCCGTACTCCCATGGCGACGGCGAGCCGTCGGTGGTCGACGTGGTCCAGCCGTCCTGGAACGGGTTGGTCTGGTCGAAGTCGATGCAGTAGAGCGGGATCGTCGAGCCCTGATAGACCTGATAGAACGGGTCCGCGAGGTTGTCGGCGAGCACCAGGTGCGAGCCGTCCTTGAACACGATCAGCGACTTGAACAGCGTCGTGCCGTCGACCGCGAGCGGCAGCTGCGCGAAGTAGCGGGTCCCGGAGACCTGCTCCATCTGCACCGAGCCCGGATCCGGCAGCGCCGTGAAGGCCGGCCGCCAGTCGAACATCACGCGCTCGATGTCGTCGCCGGTGCAGCGCTCCGATAGCCCTTCGAGATCGAGGCGCACCACGGTGGCGAGCGTCTTCCCCTCGAGCACGCCGGGCGCGAGGATCTTGCCGGTCGCGGTGCGCAAGCCGTGGCGACCGAAGGCGTCGCGGATCGCGCACTCGTGCGGCGTCCCGTTGGTCAGATCGCCATCGTTGTCGTCGGCCGCGAGCGCCTCGATCAGCGACGTCTGGATCGACACCGAGCGCCGCAGCGTGGCGAGAAACAGCTTGTGGAGGATCGGACGACCAACCGGCTCGCCGAGCTCGGCGAACAACGCCTTGCGGAGATCGAAGAACGCGCCGCCGTAGATGATGCCGGTCTGGTGGATCTCGCCGACGTCGGTCGGGAACACCGCCTCCGAGCCCAGCGGATCGAGCTCGCGCAGCGGTGCGTCGGACAGGAAGAACCCGCGGCCCATGCCCGAGTCGTTGGTGATCAGCGACGACAGGAAGTCGGCCGCGCCCTCGCTCATCGCGCCGTCGAACGCGCCGACGCCCTCGATGATCTGCACCGCGTGGAGGTGGTGGCCGAACTCGTGAAACACCACGTCCTCGAGGCGAGCGGTGTTCTCGCACTCCTCGTTGGCGATGAAGAAGTTGATCGCCTTGCCGTCGTAGAACGCGTTGCAGTTGTTCGCGATGTTGACGTTGATCGTCATCGTGTCGTCGAGCGTCGGCATCTCGGCGTCGAGAAACGTCCGGACGTAGTCCTTGACGGTGTTCGTCGACACGAACGCGACGAGCTGCGCGTCCTCGAGCTCGCTGCCGCTGACATCCCACGTGGTGGTACCCGACGGCGAGATCGTGAGCTGCGCGGTGGCGAGCGCCCCACTCTCTTCCTTGTTGGTGACGGCCGCGAAGGTGCCGGTCACCGAGGTGGTCACGGTCTGCTGGACGTCGGGGCTCCACGAGATGCCGCCGTTCGCGTTCGAGGTCTGCGGCGACCCGCCGACGGTCAGGTTCGTGTGGTGCGCCGGACGATCGGTGCGACCGCGACCGGGATAGCGATCGACGGTGCGATAGAACACCGTGCCGTTCGCGAACTGGTTCTGCTGGTGAACCGCGAGCACGTCGCCATTCGCCGGATCGATGTACGCGAGGTAACGGCCTTCGCCCTTGCCGTCGATCTCGTGCGGCACCGCGACGCGATAGCCGAGCACGGCGTCCTCGCCGACGAGCGGCAGGATGACCTCGTCGCCGAGTCGCTTGACCGGCGCGCCGGACAGCGCGAGCTCGGCGCGCAGCTTGGTGGTGGCCGCGGCGAGCAGCTGCGCCGGCTTCATCGGCTTTCCCTGGCTCGCCGGCACGGTGACGTTCGGCAACGCCTCGCTGCCGATCACGAACAGCCGGTCGTTCTTGAACCGGAAGCTGATCTGCCCGCCGATCACGCGCTTGCCGGCGAACCGCTGGATGAAGCCGACCGAGCGCTGATCGCCATCCCAGTGGTTCGACACCAGCTCGAAGTCGGAGACCGCCGCACCGGGTGCGAACAGGTCGAGGTGCGCGGCCAACCACTGGCGCGCCGTGTGCTCGGCGATCGCCTCGGAGGCGCACGCGCCGAACGCGAACACGCCCGGTCCCCACATCCGGCTCGGCACTCCGGTCGCCGGATCCCAGGCCGCGCGCCAGCTCGGGGCCGCGACCGCGAAGCGGTTCCACGCGAACGTCGACCGCTGGTCGAAGCGCACGGTGGGTTGCGTGCGCAGCGCCTTGGTGCCGAGGCCCGCCGCCGGCATCGCGGTCAGCGTATCGGCGGCGACCCGTTGCGGGGCACCGGAGCGCAGGTTGGAGCGCGGCGCGACGGCGCCGGCGGTAGCGGTCAGAAACAGCAGACCGGCAATGCCGCCGACCCTGGCAAGGCGCATCTGGTGATTAGAGCGCAACCTCGCCCCCCAACAAAGGGGGATCCGGCTGTCCATCACTCTCCCGCCTGAGGCGCTGGCTCGGGGGTTATCCGAGGACGATCTGCAGGGCCGCGTCGCGCGAGTCCCGGATCGCCCGTGCCAACGCCAGCTGGCCCCGAGCGCGGACGAAATTGTGCGCCCGGCGGGAAGGAAAGCGCGTGCTGTCCCACCCGAAGTAGTTGTCGAGGAACACGTCGACGCAGAACCGGGCCGCCAGCTCGACGGTGACGGTCTCGAGGCCGATCGCGATCGAGCGCAGCTCGTCGGTGCTGACCCGATCCCCTACGACCGACCGGAAGCTCCGGATCGCCGCCTCGAAGATCGCGAGGTCGAACGTGACCGACCCGGCATCCTCGCCCTTGGGGTTGCACCACGACCGCATCGCGTCGCCGAGCTCGTACGCGATGGTCGAGAGCCCGACCGTGTCGAGGTCGACGATCGCCGTCGCGCGCACGGGCGAGCGGGAGAACAGGATGTTCGAGATCTTGAGATCGCCGTGACAGTGGCGACGCGGCGTCGCCGGCATCGCGGGCAGCTCGCGCGCGACCGCCAGGATGTCCTCGCCGAGATCGCGCGCCTCGGCATGCTCGCGCATCGTGGTGTTCATCCGCGTGCAGTCGGTCAGCTTCGCGAGGTGCGCCGCCGTATCGTGGACACCTTGCCGTGCGAACGCGTAGCTGTGCTCGAGGTCCGCGAGCGCACGGTGCATCCGACCGACCAGCTCGCCTCCCTGCTCCGCCCATTCCGGCCCCGGCACGCGATGCACCGTCTCGCCGTCGACGAACGTCAGCGCGCGCCACGTGTGGCCGTCGTCGATCACCCACGCGCGATCATCGGTCGTGCGGATCAACCGCGGCACCGGCACGCCGCGCGCCACCAGATGCGCGGTCACCGCTTCGATGTCGAGGTTGACCTCGGGCGCGAAGATCGAGTGCAGCCGCTGCAGCACCGCGAGGCGATCGCCGACGACGAACGTCTGGTTGATCAGGCCACCGGCGATCGTGGTGACCGGGAGCTGCTCCCAGCCCCACGCCGCGAGGACCGCTGGCGAAGGCGCGGTCAGTTGCCCTCGATCTCGAGCAGCTCGACGTCGAACACGAGCACGCCCTTCGGTTCGCCACCCTTGTAGGCGAGCTCCTGCGGGATCCAGAACCGCATCTTGTCGCCCGGGCTCATCTGCGCGAGTGCGTCCTGCCAGCCCTCGATCACTTGACCGATCCTGAACGTGCTCGGCGTGCCTCTCGCCACCGACGAGTCGAACATGTAGCCGTCGGTCTGCCAGCCGGTGTAGTTGACCTTGACCCTGTCGGACATCGTCGGCTTCGGTCCGCCGGGACCCTTGGTGAGCACCTTGTACGAGACACCCTTCGGCGTCTTCAGCGCGTCGGCCGGCGGCGCCGCGACATCGGACGGTGCCGGGATGGCGTTCGGCTTCGGCTGCTTGGCTCCGTGCGGTGCTTCCACCGGTGCGTTGGCCTTGATCTCGACGAGCTCGACATCGAACACCAGCATGCCCTGCGGCCGGCCGGGCGAACCCTTGTAGGCCAGCTCCTCGGGGATCCAGAACCGGTACTTGTCACCGGGGCTCATCAGCTGCATGCCCTCGGTCCAGCCGGTGATCACGCCGTTGAGCGCGAACTCGGCGGGCTGGCCTTTGACGACCGACGAATCGAACATGTGACCGTCGGTGTTCCAGCCGGTGTAGATGACCTTGACCTTGTCGGTGGCCTGCGGCTTCGCCCCGCCCTTGCCGGCCTTGAGCACGACGTACGACACGCCCTTCGGCGTCTTCTTCGCATCCGCCGGCGGTGCGGCGACGTTGCTCGGCGCGGGCGGCGGCGCGATGCCCTTCTCGATCTGGATGACCTCGACCTCGTAGCAGAGGAGCCCGGTCGGCATGCCCGGCAGCGGCTTGCCGTTGTTGGTCATCTGCTCGGCGGGGACCCAGAAGCGCGTGCGCTCGCCGGCGACCATCGACGTCAGCATCTCCTCCATCGCGCGCGCCTGACGGAACGGCGGCACCGACGCCGGGCGCTTGCGCATCTCCGTCGAGTCGAACATCTTTCCCGTCGAGTCCCACGCCGTGTAGTTGAACGTCACGGTGTCGTAGTACTTCGCTGGCTCCTTGCCGGTGCCGGGGCGCAGCGTCACGAACGTCATCCCGCTCTTGGTCTTCTTCGCATCCGCGGGCGGCGAACCGACGTCGGGCGGAATCTCGGGCGCCGGCTGGATATCGACGACCTCGACCTCGTAGACCAGCGTCTCGGCATTTGCCTGCGGCTGACCCTTGTAGCCGATCGCGGGCGGCACCCACAGCATGCCCTTCTCGCCCTTCTTGATCAGCTGCATCGCCTCGGTGAAGCCGGGCGCGGTGGTGGCCAGGTTGAGCGGCATCGGCTGGCCGCGACCCTTGTTGGTGAAGAACGTCTCGCCGGTCGACTGCCGCCAGCCGGTGTAGTTGATCAGGACGGTGTCGTTCTTCTTCGCGGCCGGGCCGGCCTCGTTGGTGACGAGCTTCTTGTAGACCAGCCCGCTCGACGTCTTCACCGCATCGGCCGGCGGTGTCTTGAGATCCATCGGCGGCTGGATCTGCTGCGTCTTCGGGCGCGGGGCCGCCGAGCCATGGCCGGGAGGAGCTTCCGCGGTGTCGGTACGGAACGGGCGAGGATTGTTCTTGTCGTCGGCGCCCTTCTGGCAAGCGGCGACGATCAACAGGGAAAACAGCAAGCGGCGCATGTCGCCGGGAACATACGGCAACCGGGCTCCTGTCGCCACGTCAGACGGCGAACGCCTCGCGGGTCAGGTTGCGGGTTCCGGTGGCCTGCACCACGACGTTGTCCTCGATCCGCACGCCACCGAACGGACGCAGCTCGTCGATCACCGCCCAGTCGACGAGACCGCGCGTGGCGGCGTCGGCCTGGAGCGGCCCGAGCAGCGCGTCGATGACATAGATGCCGGGCTCGATCGTGAACACCTGCCCGACCTCGATCACGCTGGTGTTGCGGAGGAACTTGTTATCCGGCCGCGGCGGTCGCGGCTTCATGCCGACGTCGTGCACGGTGACGCCGAGCGAGTGACCGAGGCCGTGCGGAAACAGCGCGCGCGTCACGCCCTTGTCGACCAGCTCCTCCGGGCTCGCCTTGCCGATGCCGAGCTCGTGCAGCGCGACCGCGAGCAGGCGGTGACTGTCGTCGTGAAGCTCCTCGTACGACAGGCCCGGCTCGATCCGGCGGATCACCTCTTGCTGGACGGCGTCGACCTTCGCGATCAGCTCGCCGAACCGCCTCGCGCCGGCACCGCCACCGCGGACGTGCGTGCGCGTGATGTCCGAGCCGTAGCCGAGACACTTGGCACCGGCGTCGACGAGCAGCGACGTGTCGCCGGCGATCCGCTCGGTGGTGTACGCCATGTAGTGCAGCACCGCGGCGTGCGCGCCGAGCGCGACGATGCCCTTGTACGGTGCCCAGGTCTCGTCCTGGTTCGAGGCCATCAAGTAGCCGAGATGGAGCTCGAGCTCCGATGGCGTGCCGCCGAGGAAATCGGTGCGCGTGCGCGCGTGGCCGCGAACCGCACGCCGGCTCGCCTCGGCCAGACACTCGATCTCGTACGCGGTCTTTCGCGTGCGCAGCAGATCGAGCGCCGCGATCAACTCGGGCGGATTGACCTCGCCCGGCGGTGACGTGCCCTGATCGCGCGTGATCACGGCGACCTTTCCCGAGGGCAACACGTCGCCGACCTTCCCCGGTTGGATCTCGACGACCTCGAGCTCGCTCCAGAAGTGATCGCTCTCGGGAGGCGACACCGCGTCCCAGAAATCGTCGGTCACCGTGCGGACCAGCGTTGGCTTCTTGCCGGGGCGCACGATGAGGTACGCGTCGGCCTCGAACAGCGGCGCCCAGTGCAAGAACGTCGGCGTCGGCGACAGCGGCCAGTACTGATCGTCGAACCGGTTCTTCGCGGCGGCAGCGCCGCTGCACAGCACCACGGCGTCGAAACCGTGAGCGGCGAGCGCGGCCTCGAAGCCGGCCTGCAGGGTCTTCACGTGGGTCGGATAAGCGGAGACGTCGAGGGGCACGCGCAGAACATACCCGTTTACCGCTTCGATGGATCGAGGACGAACCTGGTGGCGGGAGCACGCTCGATCGTGAACGAGCGTCCCTCGACGAGATCACCGACGACGAGCCGCACCGCGGGGATCGCGAACTGACCGCGCTTCTGGGCCACACCGTAGCGCCGCGCGATCGCGCGCACGCCATCGCCATCGCTGCCCCGAAATCCACCGATCGTCGAATCGCCGCGGAACGACGTCGCCGCCGCGATCAGGTTCTGCTTCTGCGTCTGCGACACCGTGCCGTAGGCGACCAGGACGGGCCCCGCGATCGGCGCCAGCGTCAGCACCGTGCTGGTGCCCGCCGGCAGATCGACACCGGCGGGCACGACCGCGACGTCCGCACGACCGAGGCCGAGCGCCGCGAGTGCCGCCGCGGTATCCGGCGCCGCCTCGATCTTCGCGAAGAAGTCGCGCGCGACCTCGCCGCCGAGCATCACGTTGATCACGAAGTCGGTCTCGCGGCCGCCGTTGGTGGGCACGATGACGCGCTTGCCCTTGAGATCGCGGATCGTCTTCCCGCTCTTCGACACGATCTGCCACGGATGCTGGATGTCACCGCCACGGGTGGCGGCGCCGATCACCGTGTAGCCGCCGCCGGCGGTCGACAGATAGGTGGCGTCGACGAGCGCGACCTGGATCTCGCCGCGCTTGACCGCCGACGAGAAGTCGCCGGCGCGCGCGTAGACGCGACCGGTGCCGGTGCCGCCCATCGCCTTGCCGATGTGCTCGCCGAGGCGAGAGGCGAGCTCGACGCGGGCGGTGGTGGACGGAAAGATCGCGCTCGGCGTGAAC
Organism: Pseudomonadota bacterium; assembly: GCA_023430775.1. GTDB lineage: Bacteria > Myxococcota_A > Polyangia > Haliangiales > Haliangiaceae > JABFXX01. The sequence goes on along the minus strand of JAEYYY010000688.1, from coordinate 4,324 downwards.
ACGCCGACGGTGACGTTGTTCGCGTGGGCGGGAACCGCGAGAACGAGGACCAGAACGAGCACGAGCTCACGAACCATGGATTCGCTCCTTCGCTTCGATCCAGTCGTTCAGCGGTGCGTAGCGCGAGCCCGCACGCTTGGCGCGGCGCCAGGCATCGAGCGCCTTCTGCGGATCGCCCTTCTTGTCGTACGCGATGCCGAGGTTGACGAGGGCCTCGGGCAGCTTGCCGGCGAGCCGCTCCAGCTGCGCGATCGCGGCGTCGACCTTGCCCTCGGCGAGATCGACCGCGGCGAGGTTATGGGCGACCTCGTCGTTGCCGACGCGCGCGTTCGCGCTGCGCGCCTGGTTGAGATAGCGCCGCGCCGCGGAGTACTGGCCGGCGTTGAACGCGTCGCGCGCAGCCTCGAGCGCGACGACGCGGATCGACGTGTTGAGCAGCACCGCGGCCGGTCCGGTCGACTTGCCGCCGAGCGCGGTCAGCTTGTCGAGCGCCTTGGCGGCACGCCGCTGATCGCGGAGCCCTTCGGTGAACGCGATCAGGATCGGCGCCGCCTGGGTATCGGCGGGCGGCGGGAACGGACAGCTCTGGCCGCTGATGTTGCGCAGCGCCGCCACCGCGTTGCCATCGCCGGCGGCCACCGAGGCGATCGCGAGATCGCAGCGCGTCTGGAGCGAGTTGTCTTCCTTCGCCGCGAGCTTCATCAGCTCGACCGCCTTGCCACCGTTGCCCGCACGCAGCGCGGCGATGCCGGCGGCGTGTCTCGCCTTCGCGAGCGCTTGCTTGTGGCGCGCGGCGAGCGCCTTGTCGGTCTTCGCGGCGAACGCGGCCGTCTTGTCGAGCGCGGAGACCGCGATCGCCGGATCGCCACCCTCGAGCTCCGACGCCGCCCAGTCGAGCGCGACCTCGACGGCGTTCTCGCCCTTCTCTCCGGTCAGCGCCTTGTCGTAGGTCGCGCGCGCACCCGCGAAGTCCTTGGTCAGGGCGCGGGCCCGCGCCGCGAGCATCAGCGTGATCGACAGCGGCTCTGCCTTGGCCGCGCGATCGAGCACCGCGATCGCCTCGGCCGGCTTGTCGAGCGCGAGCCGCGCGATACCGAGGTTGCGCCACACCAGCGGCGTGCCTTCGAGCGCGTCGGCCTTCGACAGCAGCTGCTCGGCGCCCGCGAGGTCGTTTGCCCCGAGCTTCTCGGCACCGACGCGGGACAGCGCCTCGACGAGCAGCTTCTTGCTGCGCGACGAGCTGTTGATCCCTTCGGCCTCCGACAGCGTCTTGATCGCGATCTCGGCCTGCCCCGTCGAGATCTGCGCGGCGCCGAGCACCACGCGCACCGCGGCATCGTTGGGCAGCTCGGGCACCACCGGTGTCAGCTTCGCGACGACCTCGCGTGCTTCGCCCTTGGCCAGCAGCGTCTCGCCGAGCTCGCTGTACCAGTCGGGATCGATCGCCGGCTGGCTCGGCGCGCCGACCTTGTCGAGCGCTGCGAGCGAGCCCTCGAGATCGCCGGCGCGGCGCAACACGAACGCGAGCCGGACCGGCCAGCGCCGGCGATTCGGTTCGAGCTTGCGCGCGGTCTCGAGCTCCTTTCTCGCCTCGCCGAGGTTGCCGCGAGCGGCGTACGCCTCGCCGACCAGCGCGTGGCCGGCGGCGGTCGACTTCGGCGAGCGATCGAGATAGCGGCGGCCGAGCTCGAGCGCGGCCCCGACGTTGCCGAGCGCGAGCGCGCACTGGCCGTCGACCAGCCAGACCTCGGGATGATCCTTGGCGATCGGTTCGAGCTTCTCGAGCAGCGGCCGCGCCTTCTTGCAATCGATCGCGGCGGTCGCCCACGCGACGCCGATCGACGCGCGCAGATCATCCCGCTTCTTCGCGCGCTGCTCCTCGAGCGACTGCTGGAACAGCGGCAGCGCCTTCCGCGGCTGGTGGAAGCGCAGGTACGCGTCCGCGAGATCGATGCGGTGCCGCGCGTCCTCGTTCGCCAGCGCCTTCGGGCGGTGCTTGAAGTACGCCTCGAACGCGGTGATCGAATCGGGCCACTTGCCGGTGCGGTGATAGTGGTGGCCGAGGAGGAGCTGGGCGTCATAGCGCGCGACGTTCTTGCTGGTGACCTGGACCAGCAGCGGCACGCCGGCGGCGGTATCGCCCGACATCGTCAGCTGGGAGCCGAGCGCGGTCAGCACTTCTTCGTCGGTGGGAGCCAGCGCCTGCGCGCGGCGCATCAGCTCGATGCCCTGCTTGTACTCCTTGCGTGCCGCGTGAACGGCCGACCGCAGGATGTAGGCATCGACGCGCCGCGGGTTGAGCGCGATCGCCTGATCGAGCGCCTTGGCGGCATCGTCGAGCTTGTTCTTCTTGAGCGCGTCGCGCCCTTCATCGATCAGGGCAGCGCTCTCGTCGTCGCCCTGGTTCGGCCGTTGCGCGGACGCCGGCGTCGCGATCGAGAGGGCGATCGCCGCGACCAGGGCCCCGAGGAGATCAGTACGAATAGCCAACTTTGACATAGTACTCCCTCCCTTCTCCCGGCACGCGCGGGATTACCGCCGCCGGATCGGAGCGATCGTAGTCCGGCGGGGCCGGCATCAGATCGCGGGTCCCGATCAGGTTGCGCGCTCCCGCGGTGACATCGAAGCCGCGGAGGTTCGGTGCGAACACCGTCAGGTTGAGGCCGAGCCAGGCAGGCGAATCGGGCGACCGGTCGCCGTCGATATCGTCGCGTGTCGGGCGAGCCCCGAGGAAGATGCCCTCGAGCGACACGTGCGCGAGCTTGCCGAGCCTGGGCGTCGAGATGCCGGCTCCGGCGCTGATCAGCGGCGCGTTGGTGACCTCGCCGAACGCCAGCCGTCCCATCTCGTCCTCGGTCCCGACCTGCGCGATCGCGCCACCCGCGAAGCCGTACCAGCCCTGGCTGTTGCGATAGGCGCCTTCGAGCTCGATCCCGCGCGACACCAGGCGCGTCGAGTTCTGGTGCTGCTGGAGATCCGGATCGACGGGCGATGCCCGAGCCTCGATGAGGTCGCGCGCGTCCCAGTAAAACGCCGAGAGCCGCGTCGACAGACCGCCCTGCTTCGCCCACGTCACGGCCTCGAAGCTGCGGATCGTCTCGGCCTTCAGGTTCGCCGGATCGGCGATGAAGTCGGAGCCGTCCTCGAAGAACGCCTCGAACGCGCTCGGGTTGCGAAAGCCCTCGGCGTACAGCAGCTTCGCGCCGTAGCCTCCCGCCCCGACCTGGTCGGGGCTCCTGCTGAAGAACAACGCGGCGCGCGGCGACAGCTTGTCCTGGAGCTGGCTGTGGATGTCTGCGCGCAGCCCGCCGGTGAAGCCTAGCCACGGCAGCGGCTGACCGTCGAGCTCGGTGTAGATGCCGGCGAGCAAGAACTTCTTCGGCGTGTTCGCGATCAGCTCGTCGGGGGTGATGGCCTCGAACGCGGTCGAGCGCGTGCGGTTGTCCGAGATCTCGGTGCCGGCGGTGATCCCGAACCGATCGGGCACGATGTCGTAGCGGCCGCGCAGCTCGACGCCGATCGTGCGCGCGGTGCCGGTGGTGTCGAGCTCGTTCTCGAGCACCGGATCGGCGGGAGGCGAAGCATCGGTGAACTCGTAGAGGTTCGCGTAGGCGCGGCCGACCACGGCGAGGCGCTTGCTGATCGACCGCGTGTGGCCGCCTTCGAGCAGCAGGTGCTTGTCGACCTGCTCGTAGGGCCGGCCGCCGAGCCCGGTGAACACGTCGTACGGGCCGAACGGGGTCTCGCGGCTGTACTGGCTCGCGCGGACCTGACCGAAGGTGCCGTCGTACGAGCCGACGATGCCGGCGGTGAACGAGCGCGAGCCGTCGGCATCGACCTGGGTGTCGCCACCGTCGGGGAGCGCCGGGATGTTCTCGCCGAACCGATCCATGAACGACACCGCGCCGCGAAGCTGCTTGTCGATCCGGCCGGTCGCGAAGCCCGCCGCCGACACCGAGCCCTGGATCGTGTGCACGCCGGTGCGGCCCCACGCGCGCGCGGATTCGCCCGCTCCACGCGTCACGATGTTGATGATCCCGAAGAACGCGTTGGTGCCGTACACCGACGACACCGGACCGCGGATCACCTCGATGCGCGCGACCTCGTCGATGCCGCAGATCGCGTCGAAGCCGACGCCGGCGAACGCGCCCCACACCTCGTTGATCGACAGGCCGTCGACGAGCACGAGGATCCGCGTGTTGAAGTCGCCGGGGATCTGCAGGCCGCGAATGCCGAGCGCGTAGTTGAGCCGGTTGTCGACGAGGTACGCGCCGGCGACGGCGGCAACGGCTTCGCCGATCGTTCTGTAGCCGAACCGCCGGAT
>JAEYYY010000648.1 GCA_023430775.1 Pseudomonadota bacterium | reverse complement strand
TTGTGCGCGGCGCGATGCCGGACCTCGAGCGCCTCGATCACCGGCAGGCGTTCGAGCTGGGTGTGCGTCTCGAGCCACTCGTCGACGATCACCTCGGCGGCCGCGGTCACCTGCTCGTGGTGCGCGGCATCGACGCGCCGCCAGTGAAAGCACACCGAGCACGACTTGCGCTCGACCAGGGCGCCCGGATAGCGCGCCGCGAGTGCGCGCAGCGAACCCTCGATCTCGTCGAGCTGCGGGATCGGAGGCAGCGCTGCTTCCCAGCGGTCGCCGCTGCGTCGCCACACGCCGTGCTCCGCCGCGATCGCCAGCTGCGGGAAGCCCTGCACGAGCTCGGCGACCAGCTCGCGCTGGCGGCCGGTCGAGATTCCCACGGTGACGCCGGGGGTGCTGGCGAGCTCGGCGAGCAACGCGGCGGTATCGCCATCGACGCGCGCTTCCTGCGGCGTGGGGGCGAACGGGATCAGGGTGCCATCGAGATCGATCACCGCCAGCACGTGTGGCGCAGTGACGAGCTGATGCCAGGGCACGCGCAACCATAGGTTGTGCGACGAGAAATCACCACACCCTCACGAGCATCTCTGCACGGGTGAGCGCGACGGCACACCCGAAAATAAAACACCCGACGTTTCATCTGTGAAGATGAGGCGTCGGGCTCTGACGTTTCTCGTTTTACCGAGAACGCCGGATCTAAGGACCCGTCGTTTCATCCGTGAAGATGAGGCGCCGGGCTCTGACGTCTTCCCGTTTTACCGTTCTGACGCCGGAAATAATGGCAACGAGAGGTTTGCTTCGTTCGCCGTGACCTCGCCATCGTGAATGAAGCGTCGCGGTTGGAACCTAGTCTTCCGCGTTCGACATAGTCCGGTCGATGTTCCGGCCCTATCTCGATTCCATCTCGTGCCGAGAGGAGGTTGTGCGATCGGCGTGCCACGGCAACCGTCGAAGATGACGTCGCCGGTAGCGGCTCGCTCGCGCCGTCGCGCGCACCACGATGTGCCGCGTGCGCGGTGGTCTCAACCGCGAGGTTTGCGCGCGAGAAATGCTTCGCCGGCCTGCCGGAGGAGATCTTCGATGTGCTTCTGCTCGCCGACGACCACCACCTTGCCGCGGAGCTCGCGCGGCAATCGCGATTGATCGGAGAGCGCGGGCAGCGTGCCCGGTGTGCCGGCGACGACGCCACCCTGCTGCGCGAGCATGGTCTCGGGAAATGGCAGACCATTGGCGTTCGACTTGACGCCCGCCGGATAGAACATGAAGACGTCCCACACGGTCTCTCGCAGCCCGGCGTCGCGGCCGAGGCCATCGCCGATCTTCATCGAGCCATCGAAGTACTGCGGCGAGACATTGACGTTGCGACTGACCGCGGGGACTTCACTGATCTCCTCGGCGTCGAGCATCGGGATCCAGACGACATACGTCCGGATCTTGAGAGACTCTACGATGACCTTCTGGACCGCCCGGGCCCCCTTGACGCAGGGCCGTCAACTGGGTGCGACGATGGTGACGAACCGAGGCTCGCTCGCGTGCGCGTCGAAATCGCGCAGCAGCTCCGTCGTGGACGTCGTCAGATCGACGATCTGCGCCACCTGAAACTCGGGCTCCTTGCGCCCACAGGCCGCCAGGAGGAGCGCGAGGGTGAAGGCAACGAGCGTTCGAGTCACGATCTCGATGATGACCGAGTGCGCGCTGACAGTCGAGTCCGATGGCACGAGCGATGCGTCACATCGCGATGGAGGCATTGCCATGAAGCTTTACTACTCACCCGGCGCCTGCTCGATGGCAGTGCACATCGTGCTCCTCGAGACGCGCCGCCTGTTCGATCTCGATCGCGTCGACCTCAAGACGAAGCGGACTGCCTCGGGCGAGGATTTCTTTGCGATCAACCCCAAAGGATCGGTGCCGGTGCTCCAGCTCGGCTCCGAGCGACTCACCGAGGCGCAGGTGATCCTGCAGTACCTCGCCGATCTCGAGCCCGGGTCGGGGCTAGCGCCGCCGCAGGGCACGTTCGCGCGCTATCGCCTGCAGGAGTGGCTGTCGTTTCTGTCGAGCGAGGTCCACAAGGGGTTCTCGCCGCTGTTCAAGCGCGACGTCCCCGAGCCCTACGCGGCGAAGATCCGCGGCCGGCTCGCCGAGCGCTTCACGTACATCCAGAACGAGCTCTCGGACTCGGGCTACCTGATGGGCGAGACGTTCTCGGTCGCCGATGCCTACCTGTTCACGCTGCTTCGCTGGGGTGATCAGTTCGGGATCGATCTCCAGCTGTGGCCGAACATCGCCGACTACGAGGACCGGATCCTGATCCGCCCGTCGGTGGTGGCCGCGATGGACACCGAGGGCATTCCGGTCCGCCACGTGCTCCGCCGCAGCGCCTGATTCACGTAAGCTACGCCCGTGCGTCTCGCCGGGCTGTTGTTGTTCCTCGTCGCCTGCGGCGGCAAACCGTCGACGCCGGCGCCGGTCCCGGCACTGCCGGGCCCGCGCGTGGTGACGAGCAACGTGCTGCGCGCCGATTACGCCGGCTCGGAGGCGTGCGCCGATTGCCACGCCGATATCTACAAGGCGTGGGCGGCGTCGCCGATGCGCAACATGACGCGCGATGCGGCGACCGCGACGGTCCGCGCTCCGTTCGACGGCGCGACGCTGCAGGTCGGCTCGAGCACCGCGACCATGCGGATGGACGGCGGCCAGCGGGTGATGGACGTCGTCACGCCGCAGGGCAAGGACACGTACAGGATCACCAAGGTCGTCGGTGGTCGCTATCGCGAGGACTTCGTCGGGGTCGCGAACGGCCGCGAGCGCGTGCTGCCGGCGACCTACGTGTTCGCGACCAGGTCGTGGCGCTACAAGGGCTACTCCGTGATGGTCAAGGAGCGGCCGCAGATGTCGGTCAACGCGGTGTGGTCGCAGGAGTGCATCGCCTGCCACAACACGATGCCGCTCGCGTTCAACCTCTACGACGACATCTACGGTCCGGACCTGCCGGGCTATCAGGCCAAGCTGTCGGATCGCACGCTGCCGAAGTCCCTGACGTGGCGCGCGTCGATCCGCGACGGCGATCGCCTGGTCGATGCGCTGACCGCGGAGATCCAGTTCCTCGGCGGCCAGCCGACGCAGGACACCGCGCGCTCGCTGATCAAGGAAGCCGCGGCGATCACCCAGGACAAGCTCGACGGCAAGACGCTGGTCGAAATCGGCATCGGCTGCGAGGCCTGTCACAACGGATCGAAGCAGCACGTCGACGATCCGCACGTGCTGCCGTCGTTCGCGGTCCAGAGCAACGCGATCGGCGTGTCGCCGCCACCGAAGCAGGACGGCACGCGCGCGCAGTGGATCAACCACACCTGCGCGAAGTGCCACACCGTGCTGTTCACGCGCTATCCGTACACCTGGGAAGGCGGCGGCCGGCGCAAGAACCCCGGCGGCTCGACGACGAACTCGGGCGAAGGCCGCGACTATCAGCTCGGCGGCTGCGCGTCGGCGATGACGTGCACCACCTGTCACGATCCGCACGGCGAGGATGATCACCAGCGCTTGCAGCAGCTGGCCACGCCGGCCGGCAACGCGGTCTGCGCGAAGTGCCACACCGAGATCGCGGCCGCGGTCGAGTCGCACAGCCATCACAAGGCTGGCAGTGCCGGCACGTCGTGCGTCGCGTGCCACATGCCGAAGAAGAACATGGGGCTCGATTACGAGACCGTGCGCTATCACCGCATCGGCTCCCCGACGGCACCGGCGCGCGTCACCGGCGATCGTCCGCTCGAGTGCGCGCTGTGCCACGCCGACAAGAGCGTCGAGTCACTGGTCCAGACGATGGAGCAGTGGTGGAAGAAGTCGTTCGATCGCGCGCCGCTGCGAGCGCTGTACGGCGACGACCTCGGCGTCAACGTGATGCGCGCGACGCTGGTGCGCGGCAAGCCGCACGAGCAAGCCGCGGCGGTCGCGGTGCTCGGCGAGATCCGCGAGCGCAGCGCGCTGCCGGTCATGGCGCCGCTGCTCGCCCACGACTATCCGCTCGTTCGCTACTACGTGAAGCGCGCGATCGAGAAGATCACCGGCCAGCCCGTCGACGTCGAGGTCAACGCGCCGGCCGCCGAGGTGTTGCGCGCCGCCCAGCGCTGGCTCGCCTCGCAACGCTGAGGGAACGCGAAGCGCTCGGCGGTGTCCGACGCGACCTGCTCGACCTGCTGCGGATCGCGACGCCGTGCCACGAGGCGTGGGAGACGATGACGGGCGACGACAGGACCCGCCACTGCGCGCGTTGCGATAGGCAGGTGCTCGATCTGTCGCAGCGGACGCGAGCCGAGGTCGAGGCGCTGCTGGCGGAGAGAACACCGAAGTGCGCGCGGTTGTTCGAGCGCGGCGACGGCGCGATCGTGCTGGCGGACTGCGTGATCCGGCGGCGCAAGCGCGTCGCGGCCGTCGTCGGTGTCGCCGCGGCGCTGGCTGTGGCGCACCAGCTCCCCGAGACCGTCGAGGCGGAGCGGGCACCCGTCGTCGAGATCGAGGAGATCGTCGACATCGATGTTGCGGTGAGCGACACCGCGACCGAGCTGACCGACAACCAGCAGGCGATCGAGAAGGCGCGGCAAGATCCGAGCTGGCGGTTCACCCAGATCGAGGGCAGCTTCACCGGCGGCGTGCTGGCCAGCGAGGCGCTGGCGGAGGCGATCGAGGCCGCTTTTGAGCCGGGACATCACGGCGGCCTGTTCGAGAATCCCGACAAGTCGCAGCCTTGAGCGCGGTCACCGGCTGACAGCAGATCGGTGAAACAACCCGCGCCGGTTCGCTGTCCCAGTCGTGATGCCACTTCTCGACCTGATGCGCATCGCGACGCCGTGCAGCGTGGCGTGGTCGTCGATGACCGGGACCGATCGCCAGCGCCACTGCGGCCAGTGCGACAAGACGGTGTTCGATCTGTCGAAGCTGACGCGGGCCGAGGCGGAGGCGCTGCTCGCCGACAAGGGCGGCTCGCTGTGTGCGCGCTACTACGAGCGTGGCGACGGCACGATCGTGATGGCCGACTGTCTGGTGCGTCGCAAGCGCCGGCGGCTGGTCACCGCGGGCGTGGTGGCCGCCGCGGCGCTGACCGGTAGTGCCGCGGTCGCGGTGCACGAACCCGATCCCGAGGTCGCCGCGATCGGTGATGTCGAGCTCCCCGATGACACGGCCGCCACGCTGCCGGTGACTGACACGCAGACGGTGAAAGACACGCAGCCGGAGCCGTGGCGGTTCAGCATCGACGATGGTGGCTACACGGCAGGGGCAATCTCGTTCGACGCCGTCGAGGATCTGCAGGCCGGGCGGGCGGACCTCGAACGGCTGAAGGCGCGGATCATCGAGGAGAAGACCTTGCGCCAGATCTTCGAACCGGCCCACGACTGATCACAGGAGCGGCAGCTGGCCGGTGACCGGATCGATGTCCTCGGGCCACGCCGGAC
>JAEYYY010000641.1 GCA_023430775.1 Pseudomonadota bacterium | reverse complement strand
CGCCACCACCGTCGAGCATCGTCGGCTGCGCACCGACGCCGGCGAGCCCGGTGGCATCGCGATCGGCGAGCGTGAAGCGGTGCGCCTCGCCGGCGGTGCCGAAGCCGCCCGCGAGCACGTAGGTGCCGCCGGTGTCGAACAGCTCGGCGCCCTCCGCGATCGCGGTGTCGACGAGGTTCGGGCCCGTGATGATCGACGTGCCGTCGAGCCGGTACTCGACCGACGAGCGCAGCGGCGTGGCGTTGCAGGTGCCGGCCTCGACGCCCTGACAGCCGCCCGCGACGAGCACGCCGTTGGCGGTGGCGACCGCGCCGTGAAACGCGCGCTGGGGCGAGATCGCGAACGTCGAGCCGAACGTCCTGGTCGCCGGATCGAACACGGCGAGCAAGCCGCGCGGCCCGCCGGTGAGCACGACGCGACCGTCGCGGAGCGTGGTGAGCACGGCGCCCGCGAGGCCGTTGGTGTCGTCGCGCAGCGCCTCGGGCACCTCGATCGCGGTGAACGTGCCGGTCGCCGGATCGTAGAGCTCCGCGGTCGACAGCGGACCGGCCTCGCCGAGGCCACCGGCGATCAGGACACCGGTGCCGGCGCGCGCGACCAGCGGGCTCTTGCGCGCCTCGATCAGCTTGCCGACCGGGCAGAAGCCACCGGGCGGCGCCATCGCGATCGGGATCGCGACGCCGTCGTCGAGGTCCTCGAACGCGATCGGCAGCGTCTTGCCGGCCGCGCCCGTGGCACCGCCGCCGACCAGGATCTCGACGCCGAGCTGGACGGTGTCGGCGGGAAGCTCGGCGATGTCGATCTCGCGATCGAGCGCGACCGCGCGCTTGACCTCGCCGGTCTCGGCGAACGCGGTGATCGCGAGCTGGTTCGCGTTGATCGGCCGGCCGCATTCGCCGCCGAAATCGACGGGGACGAGCCGCACGCGAGCCGGATCCTCGCCGCAGCCGATCGCGGCGCAGGCCAGGACGCGTACCCAAAGAGCCGTCACTGCGCGCATGATACATTGCCCGCGATGACTGAATTGCCGACGACGTTCGGCAAGTACTTCCTGACCGAGAAGCTCGCGACCGGCGGCATGGCCGAGATCTACCTCGCGAAGCTCGTCGGTCCGGGTGGCTTCGAGAAGCCGCTGGTCATCAAGCAGATTCACCCGAAGCTCTCGGGGCAGCGTCACTTCGTCGACCTGTTCGTCGCCGAGGCCAAGATCCTCGTCGGGCTGGCGCACGGCAACATCGTCCCGGTCTACGAGCTCGGCGTCATCGACGACACCTACTTCATCGCGATGGAGTACATCGACGGGCCGACGCTGTATCGGCTCACCGAGGCGCTCGCTCGCAAGGACCAGCGGATGGAGCCGGCGATCGCGGCCTGGATCGCGGCCAAGATCCTCGAGGGTCTCGACTACGCGCACCGCAAGGGCGAGGGCGTCATCCATCGCGATCTGTCGCCGCGCAACGTCATGCTGTCGCGCGATGGCGAGGTCAAGCTCGTCGACTTCGGCATCGCCGTCACGCTCGGCGCCGTCGACGCCGGCAGCGACGTGCAGTCCGCGCCCACCGGTTCGTTCCCGTACATGTCTCCCGAGCAGGTCCGCCGCGAGCCGCTGACCGGGCAGACCGATCTGTTCTCGGTCGGCGTGCTCCTGTGGGAGATGCTCGTCGGCACGCGGCTGTTCGCGCGCCCCGATGCCGATGCCACGCTCGCGGCGGTCACCGAGGGACCGATCGACCGGCCGAGCAAGCACGAAGCGAACATCCCCGCGAAGCTCGACGAGGTCGTGATGCGCGCGCTCGAGCGCGACATGACCACGCGCTGGGCCTCCGCCGCCGAGATGCTGGCCGCGCTCCAGCGCTACCTCTACAGCCTCGAAGCGACGCCCGGCCCCCGCGACGTCTCGGCGCTGGTCGCCAAATACTGTCCGCCCGAGACGCGCCGGCTGCCGACGCACGCCGAATCGACGGCGACCACGGGCGACGACTCCGCGCCGGTCGGCGGACCGCGCACCGCCGTGATCGAGCGGCCGGGCGCCCAGCCCAGGGGCAAGGGCCGCGCGCGCACCGAGACGTTCGCGACCCACGTCGACCTCGAGAACATGCTGGCGCGCGAGACGCCGCTGATCGGCGTCACCAAGCTGCCGGCGACCAAGGCCTCGCCCTCGATCCCGCCCGGCGAGGTCGACGACGATCCGTTCCGCGATCCCACGCCGGTCCCGCCGCCCGAGCCGCTCGCCGGTCCCGAGGACGACGAGCCGAAGCTGCCGCTGGCCGCGGCGGATCAATCGAGCAGCCGGATCCGCGCCCAGCGGTCCGACGACACGCAGAAGAAGGTGACCACCGCGCAGGAGGTCGACCTGCTACCCGCCGATGCCGAGGCTGGTCGCAGCAAGCGCATGCGCTCGGTCCGCCCCGACAGCGAGCCGATCATCGAGCGCCCTCCTCCACCGCCATTGCCCGTCCCCGGCCGCCACCCGCCGAGTCGCGCCGGCCTCGTGCTCGCCGCGATCGGCACCATCGCGCTCGGGATCGGTGCGGTCTACGTGTTCTCGCGCGGCCGCAACTCGATCATGAAGCCCGACGCGCAGCCCAAGCTCGACGCGCCGTTCTACATGTTCGAGCCGGATGCGCCGCCCGACACCCGGCCGGTGATCGCCGACGACGCGGCGATCGTCGATGCCGCGGAGCCAGACGCGCCGGCGACGATCGCCGATGCGCGCGTCGTCGAACCGCCGCGCGATGCCGCGAGGCCCAGGCCCGATGCCGCCACGCCGGCTCCAGACGCCGCCGTCGCCACCGGCACGGCGAAGCTGAAGATCGGCGCCAACCCGTGGGGCGACATCGTGATCGACGGCGTGCCCGCGAAGCGCCGGACGCCGGCGACGATCGACGTCCCCGCCGGCAAGCACGTCGTCGACGTGATCTTCAGCGGCGACGATCCGCCGCAGAAGAAGACCTTCACCGTCGACGTCGCACCCGGCCAGACGTTCCCGATCCAGGCCGACTTCACGAAGTGATCAGCGGCGCATCGAGCGCGAGCGCACGAGCTTGATCACCTTCGTCAGTTCCGGCTTGTCGGCGAGGTACGCGCCGTCGCCGGCGAGCCTGTCGGCGAGCTGCAGCATCTGATCGAGGCGCTGGAGGATGATCAGCGAGTCGATCGCGAGCACCGCCGCGGCCTCGGAGAACGTCTCGTTCGGGTGCGAGCCGACCAGATCGACGAACAGCTTCGCCGCCTTGTCGTGCTGGTTGGCGCGGCGATAGAGGTTCGCTTGCAGGTAGCGCAGCGCACCGACCTCGGGATCCACCGGATCGCGGGCGGTCGAGGCGACCACGTCGATCGCGTCGACGAGCTTCTGATGCTCGGTCGACAGCGGCGTGGCCGGCGGAGGCTTGCCTTGCGTGAGCGGCGGGATCACCGCGGTCGCGAGCGACGCATCGTCGTTGCCGTTCATGTACGCGAGCACCGAGGCGCGCGCGGCGATCGGGGCGCGGGTGCGATCGAAGGTGGCGAGCTCGGCGAACGCGACGGAGGCGGTGTTCCAGCGATCGCGCTGGATGCGATCGCTCGCCTCGGCGGCGGCGTGCGACCACAGCGCCTCGGCGCGCAGGTACTGAGCTTCGCTGCGCTGCGGATCGTCGGGGAAGTTATCGACGAACGCCTGGTAGAGCCGCTCCGCGTGGCCGAGCGTCTCGGTGTTGCGCGTCTTCTGCGCCTCGTCGTGATAGGCGCGCGCGAGCTCCAGCGACATCGCCATCGCGTTCGCACGGCAGTCCTGGAGGGCGGGTGCCGGCATCGCCGCCTTGGCCTCGAGCACGCGGGCGAGCTTCGCGAGGTTCTCGATCTCGCGGACCTTGTCGGTGTTGCTGGCGCCGGGCATCGACAGCATCGCGCGGGCGTTTCGGTACTGCCAGTCACAGACCCTGGCGCTGGTCGGCGCCACCTTCATCAGCTCCTGCTGGATGTACGTGGCGCGATCGAGCTTGCCCTGCTCGACGTAGTGCTGCGCGAGCGCCTCGAGCATCTCGAACGCCATCGGCTGATCGACGCGCTGGAACGCGGCGTACGCCTTGTCGGCCTTGCCGATCTCCGAGTAGACGCGCACGAAGTCGAGGACCGCGGCCCGGTGGATCGTGGTCTGCGTCTGATCGCTGCGAGTCATCTGCGCGACCTGGAAGAAGCCCTCGAGTGCCTGCGAGAAGCGCTGGAGCGAGAGGTTGACCCAGCCCAGCTTGTACAGGGCGTACGCGTAGGCCGCCGACTTCGGAAACTTGAGGACCTGCTTGTAGCGCGCCTCGGCATCGGCGAGCTGGCCGGCATCGAAGTAGTACTCGGCGAACACCAGGTGCGCCTCGGGCACGTACTTGCTGCTCGGGTGGTCCCTCAGCAGCTTGAAGTAGACGTCGCGCGCCTCCTTCATGTACTTGCCCGACTGCAGCGTGTACCCGTAGCCGAACAGCGCCTGGTCGAGCTTGGGATAGCTCGCGAACGTCTTCGGATCGGTGAGCGCCTTGTACGTCTTCACCGCGCGCAGCAAGAAGTCCTTCGCCTTGATCGCCGCGGCGGCCACTTCGTTGCGCAGCTTCGTCTTGGTGCTCGCGTCGCGCGCGGCGTCGGCATGCGTCTGGAGCTCGCTCGTCTTGATGCGCCAGTACCGGTGCTGCGACGCGTAGAGCTCGGCGAGCCGGAACAGATAGTCGGCCTTCTCGTCGACCTGGGTGTCCGCCGTGTTCGCGATCAGCTGCTCGAGGATCTGCTGTTGCTCGACGCGGATCGGCGCCGTGACGAAGCGCACCGACAGCACGGCATCGACCTGGACCGTCGGCTTGGCCACCGCCGGCGACGTCGCCACCCACGGCTTGACTCGATCGGAGAGCGAGACCTGGAGCTTTGGCTCCTGGCGCTGGAAGCGCGGCACCTTGGCCATCGCCGTGCTGCCGAGCGTGAGCGCGCCGAGGATGCCAAGCAGGCGAATCTTGGACATGCGGCCTTCTAACGCCCTACCCGGCCGATCGATTTGATGATCAGGCGGTTAAATCGATCGGCTCGCCGGGCGAGACCACGATGCCGAACGGCTGCTCGTAGATCAGCCGATCGAGATGAACCCGCAACATCTCGGGCATGTTGACGCGGATCGCCGGCACCCGGGCGGCGGCGAGTGGCTCGAACAGCTCGGTCACGGTCGACTCGGCCCACCGATGATACGTCCACGCGGCATCGATCACGGGCTGGTCGCGGCGGACCCGCAGCCGCCAGCCGAGCGGGTCGAACCCCGAGCGATAGCGCGACAGCGTGAACCGCACCTCGGGTGGGCCGGACCGGGCGTCGGCGAGTGCCGAGGCGAGGTGGTTGCGCGGGAACGCGGTGTGAACGAGGGCGTGCACGCCGGTGCTCGCGGCCTCGGCGAGCTGCGCGCGATAGGTGGCGACGTTCCAGGTATCGGTGAACCAGCAGCCGCCGATGATCCGCAGCCTGGGAAACACGGCGTGCGAGGGCCGAAACGCGCCTCGCGCGAACAGCACATCGAGCTGCTCGATCGGGGCGCGCGCCTCGGTCGCCAGCTGGATGAGCGATCGATCGTCGGCGCACAGCCGGCGCAACAGCGGCAACCTCGCCAGCAGCGGTGCGAGCTCGACATCGGACGCGCGCAGCGACAGCTCCTCGATGGTGCGCCACTCCGGCCGATCGAGCGTGCGCGCGATCGCCGCGTTCTCCGCCGCGGTCTCGCAGGCGACGAGGAAGCCGCGCTCGAATCGCCGGCTGGTGCGCTCGATCGCCGGCAGCGGGCCGGTCCAGCTGTCGGCATGCGCGCTCAACAGCGCCGCCACCCTGCGCTCCGCGCCCGCCGACGCGGTGCCATCCGCGATCGCCATCTGCAGCATGATCAGCTCGCCGCGCGGATCGCCGGCTGCCTGCAACGCATCCGCGAGCACGACGCGCGCCTCGAGATCGCCGGGATGCTCGGCGTGCTGCGCGTATAGCGCGTCGACATCCGGGCCGTCGACGCGGACGCGCGCGACCAGTGCCGGGTCCGCCGGTCGCACGGCGATCGTCGCGATCGCCGCCCGCGCCCGCGCGTACGCCTCGGCGTGCGACGACACCACCGCGTCGATGCCCGGCAGTGCGCTTGCCGCGGGGGCATCGGCGATCACGTTGCCGATCGCCGTGTGCAGCGGCCTCGAGGATCGCGAGCTGTACGAGCGTGCGACCTCGGCGAGCCGGATCGCGATCCGCGGATCCGGCGGCAGCTCGGCCAACCGCTGCACGCGATCGAGCGCGCGCTTCCAGTGCGGAGGAAACTTGAGCTCGAGCAACCGCGACACGTCCACCGGATCGCGCATCGACGCCACCGCGTGCCACGCGCTCTCGAGCTCGCCGAACGACTTCGCCGTGATCGGTCCCCGCACGCGAGCGAGGTCCGCGCCGACCCGCGCGATCGCGCGCTCGAGCTCGGGATCGTGCGTCGCCCGCCACTCCGCGAGCAACCGGCCCAGCAGCTCGGCGTCCTCGGTACTGACCGGTGCCGGCTCGCCTCCCGACAGCGCGACCAGCGCCTCGCCGAGAAACTTCGCCGCCGGTAGCTGATTCGCCCGCGCGCCTTGCAGCGCCGCCTCGATCGCCGCCCGCGCCGGCACTCCGAGCTCCTGCGCGAGCCGCAAGCCGCAGCCGCGGATCACCGCCTGTTGCGCCGCCAGCGCCACCGGCAGCACCTCGCAGATCGCGGCCACCGCCTCCGCCGCATCCCGGCGCACGCTCTCGGCACCGCCGTGCGCCGCGATCGCCGCGGTGGTCAGCGCCAGCTGCGGCCC
>JAEYYY010000598.1 GCA_023430775.1 Pseudomonadota bacterium | reverse complement strand
GGCGCGCAGGCAACGAACTCGCCGTTGTCGACGCGACACTCGTACGACACGTTCTCCTCGTTCGACTCGAAGTCGAACACCACCTCGACGCTGTTATCGAACAGCGGCGGTTGCTGGGTCAGCATGGTGTCGGGTACCACGGTGTCGATCATCCAGCGGTGCTCCGCCGGCGTGTCGTCGCTGTTGCCCATCGCATCGACGGCCTTGATGACGATGCCGTGCGGGCCATCGTTGAGCGTGCGCGTGTACGGCGACGTGCACGGCACCGGCGTCTCCTCGTCGATGCTGCACATGAACGACGCGTTGGCGACGTTGGATTCGAACTCGAACGTCGCCGCGCCGGCGTTGGAGAACTCCGAGGGCGCGGACGTGATCATGGTGTCGGGCGCCGTCGGATCCGGACCATCACCGGGACCGTCGCCCGGACCACCATCGGTGGTGGGATTCTTGTCGGGCACGGAACAGGCGCCGACCAACAGCAGTGCGATCGCGAACCGCATCTAGAACCTCCCACGCAGCGACACGCCTGCCTGGCTGTCGCTCATGACTGGCGCGACGACCATCTCGTCGTCGGGTTTACCGAGGAACCACATCACACCGGCGGCGACCGCAGCCGCACCGCCGAGCCCGAATGCGATGTTCGCGCGCGACGCCTGCTTCTGCGCCTTGTCGTTGAGCCGCAGCCCCTCCGGGTCATCGCACGCCAGCGTCGGGCAGATCGCATCCGACTGCTTCTGCAGATCATCGGCGCGCGATCCGAAGTACGCACCGGTGACCAGCGAACCGGCACCGAGCACGCCGACCGCGACGGCGACACCGCGCGTGGTGCTCCACGTCCGCGACCGGGGCCGCGGCTTGACGAGCACGGCGGTGGTCGGCTGCGTGACGATCACCGGCGGCGGAATCGGCGAGTCGGTCGGCGTCTCGGTGACCGCGAGGCGCTCGAGCCGCGGCACCTGGACGATGCGGCGACGCGAGCGTGGATCGACGGTGACCTCGAGCTTCCACGGCTTGTAGCCCGGTGCCTCGGCGACGACGACGTGCGCGCTGGGATCGACCGGCAGCGGCGTGTTCCAGCCACCGCGATCGACGATCTCGTTGTCGCGCTTGATCACCAGGCCCTCGACCGGCGACGGCACCTCGATCACCAGGTTCGACAGCCGTGGCTCGAGCGCCGACGCGCGACGACTCGCTTCCGCCTGCCGCTTGCCGTCGTTGCCCTTCCGCTTCGCGAGCGCTTCCGCCTCGCGGAACGCGGCCCACGCGGACGCCAGCTGGCCGAGCTTCTCCCGGCAATCGCCGAGGTTGAGCAGCGTGCCGACGCTCGCCTCGATCTTCTGGCTCGCCTGGATCTTCTCGCAGCCCTGGGCGAGCTTGCCTTGCTTGATCAGCGCGCGGCCGTCGCGAAACAGTGATTCGGCGGCGGCGGAGTCGGCGTGAACAGGTGCGGCGGACGTGGCGACCACGAGTGCGGTCGCGATCTTCCAGCTAGCGTGTGTCATAGAGGTCCTCGGCCGGCGTCTGGGTCTGAGGCTTGGGCTGTTGTTGCTGCGGCGGCGGGCGACGTGGAGTCTCGCGACGCGGTGCCGCGCGGCGGGTCTTCGTGGTCGGCTTCGGAGCTTCCGGCTTGTCGACCTCGGGCTCGGTGACATCCGGCTTCGGCGTCTCCTGCTTCTCGATCTCGGGCTGCGGCAGCTCGGTCTTCTCGACCTCGGGCTCGGGCTCCTGCTCGGGAGTCTTGATCTCCGGCTCGGGCAGCTTCTCCGGCTCGATGGCGTCGGGGGTGACCGCGGGTTGAGGTTCGGGCATCGGCATCGGCTCCTTCTCGATCGGCAGCGCGGACATCACCGCGGCCATCTCTTCGTCTTCGTCGAACCGCCGGTGCGACTGCGTGACCACCGCGACGATCAGCGCGACGACCACACCGGAGAGCAGGATCGCGGTCAGCGATCGCGATCCGTGATGCGTTCTCCCGAGCTCGCCGGTCAGCTGCGGCGTCGGGATCTCCTCGACGAACCACTTCGGCGTCTCTCGCTCGGACGACTCGTTCTCGACGTTGGACTTGAAGCCCTCGCCGAGCGCGACGCTCGCGGGCAGATCGCGCACCGGCGCCGGCGTCAGCTTCGGCAGCACGTTGTCGATCGCGGCCTGCACCGCGGCCATGGTCTGGAACCGTTCGTCGGGATTCTTCGCCAGGCAGTGCTCGACGATCTCGTCGACCAGATCCGACAGCTCCGGCGCGACCTCGCTGACCTTCGGCGGCGGGGTCTGCATGTGCGCGACGATCAGATCGCCGGTGCCGTCGAGATCGAACGGCACGCGGCCGGTCAGCGCGTGGAACAGCAGACAGCCGAGGCTGTAGATGTCGGCGCGGCCATCGACCTCGCGCGCGCCCTGGCATTGCTCGGGCGACATGTAGACCGGCGTCCCGAGCATGTGACCCGTCTGGGTCGACGTGGTGTCGCCGTCCCACTTGCAGATGCCGAAGTCGAGCAGCTTGACGCGCTCGCCGCTCGGCTGCTCGGGATCGGCGACCAGGAACACGTTCTCCGGCTTGAGGTCGCGGTGAACGATGTGGTTCGCGTGCGCCGCGGCCAGCGAGCCGGCGAGCTGGCGAACGATGCGCAGCGCTTCGGCCGCCGGCAGTCGCCCCAGCCGCGCGATCCGCTCGGACAGCGCCTCGCCGCGCAGCAGCTCCATCACGATGTAGGCGGTGCCGTCGACGTGGTAGCCGAAGTCGAAGATCTGGACGACGCCGACATCGTTGATCGACGACGTCGCCTTCGCCTCGCGGAAGAACCGCTCGACGATCTCCGGCTGCGTCGACAGCACCGGCTGCAACACCTTGATGGCAGCGCGGCGGCCGAGCAGGATGTGCTCGCCGAGATAGACGGTGCCCATCCCGCCCGAGCCGATCTTCCTGATCAGCCGGTACTGACCGATGTGCGTTCCGATCATGTCTTTACGAGCTTCCATGGGACGCCCGCGCACCAGCGCACGACGCGCTGCGTGTTCTGTAACGGGCAACCCGGTGCAGTGCAGCTCTGATGCCCGACGCCCAACTCCGCGAGTCGCCGAGTTGAACGCGATTACCGTGCGCTCGTGCCGCGGCGCGAAGCCGGCGCTTCCGCTCGGTGTCGTTCTTACGCGCGGGCGCGACTACGCGAGACTGCTCGCGAAGTCAGGCGCACACCGCGCGGATCTGGAGATCACGCGGCGACTTCGAAGCCACCGCTGATCGAGTCGGTCTCGATCGTGACGGCGATGCTGGCGTAGTAGTCGGCGTCGACGGGCGCGAGCGCGCGTGACGACAGCTCGATCAGCTCGCCCTCGACGACTCCATCCGCCTCCAGCGACATGCGATCTCCCTCGCGGAAGAATGCCTCTTCGAGCTCCGAGAACCCGTCCACCCCTCACCGTTAACAAGCTCGATCGCAGGCGTCCAATTTTCAGCGAGCGAAGCCGGCGCGCAGCAGTGCATCGGCAGACTTCAGCGCGGTGATGCGCGTCGTCGAATCGCACGTGAGGGAACCGACGAGCACGCCCAGCGGCTTGCGCGCCTTGCGGTTATCGACGAACGCCTGACCGAGCGAGCGCACGACGTTGCCGGGATCGACGCCCGGCAACTCGACCGGTCCGGGCTTGAGCGCAGGAGCCTCGGTCCAGCGCGCGATCGCGTGCATCAGCGGCGCCTGCTCGGACCACAGCGTGGTCAGCTCCTGGAGGCCGAGCGCACGCCCTGCGAGCTGCTCGCCGATCGTCGCGAAGCCGAGCCACGCGAGCCACATCCGGGCGAGCACCGGTGACATCGCCGGCCGCTGCGCGTATTGCCGCGGGCCATACAGCTCGTTGAAGCGCATCGATGGCGTCAGCCACAGCGCAGCCGACAGGGTCGCGGCGCCCGGCGGTTGCCAGCTGTGCTCGAGGATCGCCGTGAACGCGGCGCGCTGCGTCTCGCACTCGGTGTCGAAGGCGGCCGCATCGGCCTGTGCGGCCCATGCCGTGGCGAGGTCGCCCGCCGGTGCAGCGGCGAACATCGCCGCCGCGATCGCGCGCTCGGTCTCGACGAAGCTCTGCCCTTCCTTCTCGGCATCGCGCGCGGGGAGCTGGGTGCCGACGATCGTCGGATCCTGGATCGACTCGATCTCCGCGATCACCTCGGCGTGCGGGATGCCATCGTCGGCGACGTGGAGCGGGCAGATCACGCTGTTGTAATCGACCACCGTGTAGCTGCCGATCCGGAACACGCGGTTGAACGGGAACAGCCGGCACGACGCGGGCTTCGCGGCGCGGCCATCCTCGGCCTCCACCCGACACATCCCGTCGTCTCGTAGGAACCAGCATCGATCGCGCGGGTTGAACGCCGTGATCGCATCGCCGCGGCGGCGCAGAAACGGCGACAGCTGTGGGCGCCTGGCGAGCAGTTGCACGAGCTCGCCGCCGGCGACGTCGATGCCGATGCCGTGGCCCTTGCAGCACGCACCGCACCCGCGGCAGTCGTAACGAAACCGCCGATCCGGCCACGTGAAGTAGAGCTTCTCGCTCATCGCGCGCGCGCAGTATGCCACTCGAGCAGCTCGATCCGGCCCCGCTTGCGCCTGATCACGCCGTCGCGCTCGAGCTTCGCGAGCGCGCGCGAGACGTTCGCACGCGTCCCGCCGATCTCGTCGGCGAGCTGACCGTGCGTGATCGAGATCTCGCGCCGTCCTGCCCCGACCTGCGCGAGCCGGTGCCGTACGCGCGACACCAGCCCGTGACGGCGCAGCGCCTCGATCTCCGCCGACAGCTCGCCGATCACACCGGCGAGGTGACCGATCGCGGCGATCGCCGCCTCGGGATCGCGCCGCAGTGCCGCGGCCATCGCCTCGGCAGGCACCACGAGCAGCTCACCGTCTTCCGCCGCCCGCAGCTCGGCGGTCGCCGGAGCGCCGACCGCGAGCGAGACGCCGAACACACCCGGTGACACAACCGATCGGATCACCGTGCCGTCCTCCGCGAGGACCTCGATGCGGCCGACCAGCGCGATCACGAGCGCGGCCTCGGAGCGAGCGAGCACGCGTTGCCCGCGCTTCATCTTCTTGCGGACCGCGCGACGCGCGAGCGCCGCGACCGTGGCGCGCGGCATCGCGGCGAACAGCGGTGCGCGGAGGAGGAGCTCGATCACGCGATCACAGTGTCGATCACACTACGGGGATTGCCAGGGCCAGGTCAGGACGCCGTCCTTGTCGATCACCGCGTTCGTGCGGTCGTCGAGCCAGGCCGCGAAGTCCTGGCCGATCCGGGGGATCCGCCAGACCACGATGCCGGCATCGGTCTGCTGGAGCAGCAGGTGGCCATCCGGAGCCAGGCCGATGCCGTCGCGCGCGTTCGCGAGCACGGGCAGCGTCCACTTCGCGCGCGATGGCAACTCGATCAGCGTGACCTCGCGCCCCGGGCCGACGCCGGCGATCAGCTTGCCGTTGCCGGTCGCGAACGCCGGGCCCGACGACGAGCTGGCCAGCACGCGATGCGGCGTGGCCCCCGCTGCGAGCTCGAGAAAGTGGATCTCGCGCTCGCGGCCGACCTGGATCACGAGCCCACCCGCGATGCCGTAGACGCGAGCGATCGCCTTGTCGAACTTCGCGATCTCGGAGATCTGGCCATCCCAGATCAGGAGGCGATTGTCCTCGACCACGAGCACTCGTCCCTTGCCATCCGAGGCGAGGAAGCCCTCGTTGCCGAGCGGCACGCGGACGCGCTCGAGCGCGCCGGTTCGCAGATCGCCGCGCACCACCTCGCCGGTGCTCGAGTGCGCCGCGAACTGCATCGGACCGATGCCGACGCCGTGGGTGGACACGCCGTCGAGCTTGGCCACCGCACGCGCGGGCTCGTCGCCGATCTTCGCGAACACCTGGGAATCGCCGAGGCCGTAGATCAGCGCGTTGCCGGCGACCAGCCGCGCCCACGGGCGATCGCCCTCGACGACCACCTGTGGCTTCGAGCTACCCTTGCGCAGCATGACGAAGCGCGGACCGCGCGGCGAATGCTCCTCGCGCATCAGCACGCGGCCATCGATCGGGTCGATGTCGGCGACCAGCGGCAGGTGCAGCTCGTTGTAGTCGAGCGGCGTGCCGGTGTTGGTGGCGAGGTCGTACCACTCCATGTTGGTCTGCATCTCGCGCACGATCAGCAGCGTCTGATCGTCGACGAACGTCGCCTTCATGAACGCCTTGCCCGCGATCCGCTGCGGCAGGATCAGGCCGAGGTCGTAGACGATGACAAGCCCGTCGCCGACCACCGCCATGCGCGGCGCACCGTGGCGCACCGCCAGCCGCGACTTCGCCGCCACGCCCGGGATGCCGACGGTGCCGCGGCCGAGCTCGCCGATCCAGCCGAGCTTGCCGTCCTCGCGCAACCACACCAGCGTGTCGTCGCCGCCCTCGCGCATCATCGGCGACATTCGATCGAAGGTGCTGCGGCGGTAGACCTTGGGGCCGCCTCGCCAGGCCATGATGTCGCCGTTGGTCTGGAACATCGTCAGCTCGCGGCCGCGATAGCTCATCCACACCACCGTCTCGGTCGCCGGAACGTCGCTCCACACCGGCTTCGGATCGAGGACGAGCTCGGTCAGCTTGCCGTCGGAGCCGAGCACCGCGAGCGTTCGCGCCCGCGAACCCATCACGATGCCGACCGGACCGCTGCGCCGGGTCAGCTCCTTGCCATCGCGATCGAACACCACGATCAGCTTGCGCGACGCCACCGAGTACCAGCTGCCATCGGGCGCGATGTTGACCGCATCCACCTTGTCGGCGAACGGGATCGGCGTCACCGCGCGCGTCATCGGATCGAACAGCCCCGCGGTCGCGTCGACGAACTTGACGATCGCGCGATCGCCCGTCGCCGTCGGCCACGCGACGTCGATCAACTTGTCGAGCGCGAGCTGATCGACCGTGCCGGCCTTCGGATCGAACACCGCCGAGTGGGTCTTGCGATTGGTCACCAGCAGCTTGTTGCCGGCGAGCCACTCGGCGCGCGAGAACTTGCCGAACGAGCGGGTCACGATCAGCCGGCGCATGTCGAGGTCGAACACGCGCACCATGCCGTCGTGCGAGACCTGGAGCAGATAGCGGCCATCCGGCGAGATCTCCGCTTGTAGCGAGATCTCCGTCGTCGTCTGCATCGCGAACGCCGCACCGCGCACCGCGGCGGCGGCGGCGATCGCGCGGCCCTCGGCGATCCGCGGGGACGACGCGGGGAGCTGCTTCAAGACCGCGATCGCCTCGGTCGGGTTCGACTCGAGCTGCGCGCGCGCCTGTAGCACGAGCAGCGCGTCGTTGCGTTCGACCAGGCGATCGCGCGCCTCGATCGCGTCCTTGCGATCGCGATCGGCCTCGACGCGCGCCTCGTCGGCGGCATCGCGCTCGGTGATGATCCGGTGAACGCCGATCCACGCCATCACCGCGACGGCGACCGCGGCGAGCGCGATCACCGACAGGATGCCGCGATGCCGGCGCGCGAACCTGGCGACGTGCTGCCAGCGCGTGTAGTCGTGCGCCGCGACCAGCTGACCGTCGAGGAATCGCCGGACGTCCTCACCGAGCTCCCCGGCATCGCGATAGCGATTGTTCGGATCGAACGCGAGCGCCTTGGTCGCGATCGCCACCAGATCCGGCGGCGCACCGTGCGCGACCTCGGCGAGCGGGCGGATGTCGTGCGTCCGCGTCTTGTCCATCACCTCGGTGGCCGACACGCCGCGCACCGGTGGTTCGCCCGACAGCAGCTGGTACAGCGTCGCGCCGAGCGCGTAGACATCGCCCTGGGTATCGAGCGCCTCGCCGCGCGCCTGCTCGGGCGCCATGAAGCCGGGGGTGCCGAACACCGAGCCGACCTGGGTGCGCAGCGAATCGGCCGCCGACGGGATGAGGACGTCGTTCTCGAACGCCTCCTCCTCGCTCTCGCCGACGACCTTCGCGAGGCCCCAGTCGATCACCACGGTCTCGCCGAGCTCGGCGAGCAGGATGTTTTGCGGCTTGATGTCGCGATGGATCACGCCGCGCGAGTGCGCGTGCGCGACGGCATCGATCGCCGACAGCAGGCGCGGCAACAGCGTCAGCCGCTCGTCGAGGTCCTTGCAGCGCGCGACCATCTCGTCGAGCGGCTTCCCGGACACCTTGCGCATCACGTAGAAGGGCTTGCCCTCCATGTTGATGCCCGAGTCGTAGAGCGGAACGATCGAGGCGTGCTCGAGGCGCGCGGTGATGTGGATCTCGCGCGCGAACCGGCGGTGGGTGCCCTTGGTCAGCACCTCCTTGAGCGCGACGGTGCGGCCTAGCTGGGTATCGAACGCCTCGACGACCCGGCCCATGCCGCCGCGGCCGAGCTCGTCGCCGATCCGGTAGCGATCGAGCGGCATCGTCGGCCGTACCGGTGCTTCGTCTTTTTCTTCCCGTGCTGGAACCGTGTCATCGATCGCATCTTCACGCCGCTTCGCGTCGGGGGGGTCGGTCCTGCGTGAGGTTGGCGTGGCGGCCATCTAGTGCTTCCGGACGGCGCGTTAATCGATGTCCCAGTCAATGTCCGAGATGCTCGGGTCATTCCGAATGTTGACGGCGCGCGTACGTTCGTCGCTGTTGTTGTGAGGCGCGTTGCGCACGCGCTCCATCGCCGCGATGCTGTCGAGGCTCGACAGGCGCGTGGCCTCGTCGGCGTTGTCTTCGATTCCGGGGAATTGCGGATCGGTGGCGGGCGCGTGCTGCGGGAACCGGCGGCCGATGTCCTCGCGCGTGGCACCACCGCGATCCGTCCGCTCCTCGACACCGGTCTCGTCGTACGCCCGCGGGTCGATCGCCGCCATCCGCGTCGGCTCCTCGCCAAAAGCGGGCTTCGCCGCCGGCTGGCGCGCGCTCGGCCTCGGCACTGGCTTGGGCGAGATCTTGCTCGGCGGCGCACTCTCGGGAATCGCCCGCAGCGCGCTCAGCATGTCGTCGTCGACCTGGCGCGTCGGCTCGTCGCCAAACGGCGGCGGCACGGGGCGGCGAGTCGGCGTCGCGGTCTTGTGCATCGTCGACTTGCGCGGCGGACCGGGCAGCGGCGAATCCTCGAGGTGCATCGGCGCGTTGCCGCTCGGCATCGGCGGCGGCAGCTCGCGCCTGGGACCACCACCCGCCATGCTCGGCTTCTTCGCGCGCGCCTGCGCGACGCCGACGACGAGGGCGGGCTTCGCCGGCACGTCGGGCCGCAGCATCGCGGGCGACACCCCACTGGGCGGCGGCGGAGCCGGTCCGTCATCGAAGTCGAAGTCGTAATCCTTGGCAGGCGCCGCGCCGATGTAGACCGACGAATCCTCGTCGGCGAGACGGCCGCCTTCATCGCGCAGCATGCGCAGGATGCGCGTGCGTTCGCCGGCCGACAGCTGATCGCGCCGACCGTGACCGGTGTGCATGTGATGGATGCCGGTGCCGCCCGCAGGCTGGGCTCCCGGCGGCTGCGGCTTGCCGCGCTTCGCGAACTCGGAGAGCGGGACCGGCGCGTCGAACTTCTTCTTGCCGGGTGCCGAGGGCGCCGCCTTCAACGGCGGATTGGTGCCGGCGTTGGTGGGCATCCGGCCGTGCTGCGACGACGAGAAGATGCTGGTGGCCGAGCGCAGCCACTTGCGCGGGCCCGACACCGGCTCGCCCATCGGCATCGCCATCGGCAGCGACGGGATCGCAGCCGCCGCCGGCATCGACGGCTCGAAGCCGGTGCTACCGCCGAGGATCGCCGCCGCCGCGCGCGCCGCATCCTCCGGACAATCGAGCGCGCGGACGAAGCGGCGCAGGATGTCGTCGGTCTTGCCCATCTGATAGTTGTGCGGCCGCTCGACGAAGTGGATGCCCATCTTCTGCAGCCACTGGATCGGCGGATCGGCACCGATCAGCACGAACGCGGCGTCGTTCGGATACCGCTTCTGCGAACCGTCGGCGAGCGCGAGCGTGACGCTGTCGGGATCGAACTGGAGCACCTGCGATCCGAGCTTCGCCTTGAGGCGACCCTCGCTCGCGTACTGCTCGATCGCCTGCTTGTTCTTCGGCGCGGCGCGATTGAAGCCCTTGCCGCGGTAGCTGATCATCACCTTCGCGCCGGCGTCGGCGAGCGCGACCGCCGCCTCGACCGCCGAGTCACCACCACCGACGACGAGCACGCTCTTGCCGCGCCACTCGTCGGGATCCTCCAGCAGGTTGTAGACCTTCGGCATGTTCTCGCCGGGGACCTGCAGGGTGCGCGGCTTGCCGCGCGTACCGATCGAGAGCACCACGCGCTGCGCGCGGTAGATCGCGACGGTGGTGCGGATCTCGAACGCACCGTCGGGCGCGCGGGCGACGGTCTCCACCGACTCGCCCTTGTTGACCTTCATGCCGACGCGCTCCATCAGCTCGTTCCAGATCGGAATCAGCTGCTCCTTCGCGGAGTCGAACACCGGCAGGAACGACAGGTTCGCGGTGTCGTACGGCTCGGCCATCACGAGCTTGCCCTTGGGGTAGCGCGCGATCGTCGACGCGATCATCTGCTCCTTCTCGAGGATGACGTACGACAGCCCCTTCTGGATGCAGGTCAGCGCGGCCGACAACCCGCCGGGACCGGAGCCGACGATCGCGACATCGACGATGGTGTCGCTGCGGCCGATCGCACCGGGGCGCAGCCCGGTCAACATCATGTGCTCGACCACCGCGCGGCCGAGGTTGGCGGCGCTCTTGACCAGCGGCTTGCCGGCGACCTCGCCGATCAGGTACTGGCCGGGCACGACGGTCTGAAAGTTCTCGTCGATCTCGGGGACCTTGAGCGGCGGCGGCGTGCTGCCCTCGGGGAACATCACGAGCGCTTCGGTCGGGCACGCGAACATGCACGCCTCGCACTGGATGCAGTCGTGGAACCGCAGCACGCGGCTCTTGTTCGCGACCAGGTCGAGGACATTGGTGGGACAGACAGCGACGCACGCATCGCAACCGGTGCAGCGGTCGTCGTTGATGTCGTGGATCAGGATCGCGGGGCCCACGGTGGTCGCGGGCTGCATCACCGCCTTGTGCCGTTTGCGGGCACCCAGCATGGTGAACACGGCCATCAGGAGGACGGCGAAGCCCCCGAGAGCCAAGGGGACAACCCAGGTCACGGCCCGACTAGGATACCTGAATTACGTGGGTTCGCTCCTATGGGTTTCGACGTTCTTCACCAGGAAATCCCGTACTTCCGCCATCAATCCCTCGAGGTCCCGCCCCTCGACCGGGATCGGGGAGCCGATCGCGACCTTCACCGGAACCCCCGTCCGCATCACCTTGCCCCCGCGCGGCAGGATGTCGATGGTCCCCGAGATCGCCACCGGCACGATCGGCGCCTCGGTCCCGAGCGCGAGGTGGAAGCCGCCTTTCTTGAGCTTTCCGATCGAGCCATCGTGCGATCGCGTGCCCTCGGGGGCGAGATAGATCGACACGCCGTCGCGGACCAGCCTCGCGGCGTAGTCGATCGACTTCATCGCGGCATCGTGGTTGCTGCGATCGACGGAGATGAACTCGGCCGCCCGGAGGCCGCGCCCCCACAGCGGGATGTCGAACAGCTCCTTCTTGCCGAGCATCCGGATCGTCGGTGACGGGAGCGTGGCGTAGAGCATCGGGATGTCGAGGTGGCTCTGGTGGTTCGACATGTAGACGTACGCGCGACCCGGCGGTACGCGGTCGATGCCCGTCGCGGTGAGCTCGATGTCGAGGACGTCGATGACGCGGCGGCCGAACCACCGGGCCCGCTCGTCGACCGTGTTCCGCTCGAGGTGATCTCGCGCGATGTCGATCAAGGTGGGCCCGGTGACGCGCGCCATCGCACCGAGGACGCGCAGGCTACCGATGATCCCGCTTGGGGAGATTGCCATGCTGCATCCTACACGTACGACTTGTGCCTCTGCGGTTTCGACGAGACGGGTGATCTGGCCTACGTGTTATTTTGTCCACGATGCGCGTGCTGGCGGTCATCACCGCTTGGCTACTGCTGACTGGAACGGCGACCGCCGATCCGGTCGGCACCAGCGTGCGTCAGCTCGGCAACGATCCGAGCTCGCGCGTGCGGCTCGCGGCTGCGGCATCGCTGTCGAAGGAGACGCGCGATCCGCGAGCCGTGATCGCACTCGCCGGTGCATTGCGAAACGACTCCGACGATGGCATCCGCCGGATCGCCGCGCTCGCGCTCGCACGCATGATCGATGCGCGCACCGCACCGGATGCGCTGCAGCTCGCGTTCACCGCGCTCGACGACGCGAAGTCCAACGATCGCAACGCGCAGGTCTCCGTCGCGGCGGGCAACACGCTCCTCAAGATCGGCAAGTTCCGCCCGATCAAGGCCGGCCGCTCGCCGAAGAAGAAGGGCAGCGGACCGCCCGTGTTCGTCAACGTCGACACCACGATCGATCAATCGAGACAGCTACCCGCCGGCGGTGGCGCGCGGCTCGAGAAGATCCTCAAGGACAGCGTGCAGCGCACCGGCTACGCGACGTCGTGGCCCGGCGGCGGCATGCCCTCGGCGGCGGATCTCGAATCGAGTAGCTCGCGCGGCTTCATCGTCGCGTCGACCGTGAAGAAGCTCGAGATCACCAAGATGGGATCGCAGACCCAGATCGCGTGCACCGTGGCCGTGCGGATCGCGCCGTGGAACGGCAAGGACGGGGGCGAGCGCTGGGAGGCGAATCGCGCGGCCTCGGCATCGGGCTCCGCGAAGGCCACCGTCGGTAACTCGCCGAAGATGGTCACCGCCGGCGTCAACGACTGCATCGAGGCGGTGGCGGAGAACGTGACCGCGCAGCAGGTCGTGCCGTTCCTGAAGCGGCTGGCGAGCACGAACTGAGCGAATCACCGTCGGCATCGCTCCGATCGCGCTGGTACGCGGCGTGCGTGTCTTTGGCGCATGCTGGATTCAAATACTGCAAAGAGTCTGATCAAGCCGCACATGCCGGTCGTCTGTTCGAACGACGGTCAGTTCGCGACGGTCGATCACATCGAGGGCACCGACCAGATCAAGCTGACCAAGGACAAGGACGGCAAGCACCACTACATCCCGCTCGCGTGGGTGACCAACGTCGACGACAAGGTCCACGTCGATCGCCCGGGCGATCAGGCGATGCGCGAGTGGACGACCGAGCCGAGCTAACGGTTCTTCGTCGCGAACAGCAGGTCGTCGACGCCCGCCGCCTTGGTCGATTTGATCACGCGATTGATCACCTTGGCGTCGGTGCTCGCGTCGGCCTGCAGGATCACCATCTTCGAGCCCGCCGGAATCACCCGCTGGAGCTCGGGGATCGGTTGCTTGTTGCTCTCCTTCATGGCGTCGGCGATCGAGATCACCGACTCGCCACCGAGCTTGATCTCGTCGCGCGTCACGATCACGACCGGCAGGGATTTGAGGTCCTCGCCACCGGCGGGCCGCGCACCGAGCGGTGCGGCCGGCGCCCCTGATTTCTTGGTCGGCAGCGAGCCGTCGCACTTCGGCTGCTTCGACATCGTGAACTTCATCGGCAGATCGACGGGGTTGCTGACGCCGACGTCCTTGATGCCGGTCGACATCCCGAGATCCATCGCGGTGATGAGATCCTGATAGAGCACGCCGTTGGCCGCCGCGACCTCGAGCGAAGGCTTGCAGTCGGCGAGGCGCGACTGGATCGACAGCAGCTCCTTCTTGAGCCACGCCGTATCGCGCTGGCCACCCGTGTTCTCGCCGAAGCAGGCGACGTTCGGTGGCGCGCCGATCCAGGTGCCGCCGGTCTCGAGGAAGACGAGCAGCGTATCGCACGCGGTCTGCGTCGCGACGGTCGCCGCGTCGGCCGGTGGTGGCGCTGGCGTCGGCGTGGGCGTCGGCGTCGGCTTCGGCGTCGGCTCGTCCTTGGCCTTGTCACACCCACATCCCAGCACCGCGATCACGAGGAGCGTCCGCATGCACGAAGGTATCTCACGACTTCTTCGTCACCGCGCGGCGTGCGGCGGCACTGATCGTCCGCGCGGCCTTGTCGAAGTCGGCCCACGGATCCTTCTTCAGGCTCGCGAGCCGGCGCGGCACCGTCGCGGTGGTGAACTGCTTCGGGTCGATGCCCTCCGCGAGCTCCTCCCACGTGATCGGCACCGCGACGGTCGCGTTCTCGCGGGCGCGCGGCGAGTACGGCGCGATGAACGTCGCGTTGCGGCCGTTGCGCAGGTAGTCGAGGAAGATCTTGCCGCGGCGTCGCGACTTCGTCATCACGGTGAGAAAGCGATCGGGTGCATCGCGCTCCATCGCTTCGACCACGAGCTTCGTGAAGTTCTTGAACTCGTCCCAGCTCGGGCCGCGCTTCGTCGGGACCGCGACGTGCAGCCCCTTGCCGCCGGTGGTCTTCAGGAAGCTGACGAAGCCGAGGTCGTCGAGCCGGCGCCGCAGCTGGAACGCGGCGAGCGCGACCTCATCCCAGGTCACGCCTTCGCCGGGATCGAGATCGAATACCATCAGATCCGGCTTCTCGGGCTGATCGGCGTGCGAGCCCCAGGTGTGGATCTCGAGCGTGCCGAGCTGCGCGAGCGCGACCAGCCCGTTCATGTCGTCGACGGTCATGTACTGGACGACCTCGCCATCGGACTCGGTGATCGGCAGTGGATGGATCGCCTCGGGCGAACCGGCGAGCACGTGCTTCTGGAAAAAACAGGGCTTGGTGCGCCCCTCGGGACAGCGCACGATCGTCAGCGGCCGATTGGCGACATGCGGCAGCATGTGCTCCGCCACCACCGCGAGATACGCGAGCAGCTCGCCCTTGGTCAGCCCCTGCTCCGGCCACAGCACCTTGTCGAGGTTCGTCACCTTGAAGCCGAGCGGCAGGCTCGCCACCAGCTGGTGGATCTGCGCCGGCGTCGCCCGGCTCGTTGCGGTCGGTGCCGCGGTGGCGGACCGCGAGCTCTTCGCGGCGATCCGCGCGGCGCGCTGCTGCTGCACCGTCGGCGTGGCGGCGCGATTCGAGTGCCACACGCGATCGGCGTCGTGCGCGACCTGCTCGAGCGTCCGCCCCGTCATCACGCTCTCGGGTCGATCGATCGTGATGTCGCCGGTCTCGTTCGCCTCCTCGTCGCGACCCTTGAACAGGAGCCAGCTCTTCTCGCCCGCCTTGGTGCGGACGAGATGAAAGCGGCCCTTCAGCTTCTCGCCGTCGAGCGTGAACGTCAGCTTGCCCTTCGTCACGCCCTCGCGCGGATCGCCCTCCGGCGTCCAGCTGCCGCGATCCCACACCACCACGGTGCCTCCGCCGTACTCGCCCTGCGGGATGATGCCCTCGAAGTCGTTGTAGCCGATCGGGTGATCCTCGGTGCGCGCGGCCAGCCGGCGGTCGCCCGGCCTCATGCTCGGGCCCTTCGGCACCGCCCACGACAGCATCACGCCATCGAGCTCTAACCGAAAATCGTAGTGCAGCCTGCGCGCTGCGTGCTTCTGCACCACGAAGCGATGGCCCGGCTTGACCTTCTCCTCGCCGCTCGGCTCGGCGGTCCTGGTGAAATCCCGCATCGAGCGGTACTTCGCGAGCTTCGCGGGCGCACGTGCCATGCGCGCATACGATGCATCGCGTATTCCAGCGAGGAGCTACGACGGATTCGGGCGGATCAGCTCGGCTACCTCGGCGGCGGGACGCGCGTTGATCACGTCCTTCTTGCGCAACCGTGCTCGGCGCGCGAGCCCGACCGCGTAGCGCACGGCGCCGATCGCGCGCACGGAATGCGCATCGCTCGCGAGCACGAACGGGATGCCGCGCTTCGCGGCGCGCCGCACGTTGTCGGGATCGAGGTCGAGCCGGTACGGATCGCCGTTGATCTCGATCGCGCCGCGCGAGCTCGACAACGCGTCGAGCACCTCGTCGATCCGCACCGCGATCGGATCGCGACGCAGCACCAGGCGGCCGAGCGGATGGCCCCAGATCTTGAAGTACGGCTGCTTCATCGCGGCGACCAGCCGCTTCGTGGTGCCGTCCTCGTCGAGCTTGTAGCGTTGATGAACGCTGGCGATGATCACGTTCAGCGCCGGGATCATCTCGGGCGGCACGTCGATCGTGCCGTCGGCGAGGATGTCCGCTTCCGTGCCGTGAAGCACCAGCGCGTCGGGTGACTGCAGCGCCGCGATCTCGGCGGCCTGCGCACGCAGCCGGGTCAGATCGAGGCCGTTCGCGTAGCTCGCATTCGCCGAGTGATCGGTGATCGTGATCGCGTCGAACCCGCTCTCCGCCGCACCGCGCACCATGTCGACGAGCGAGCTCTTGCCGTCGCTCTCGGTGGTGTGACAGTGCGAAGCGACGGTCAGGTCATCGAGCGTGATCAGATCGGTGAAGTCATCTCCCGCGAGGGCCGCGGCGATCTCGTCGGTGCCATCGCGCACCTCGGGCGGCAGCCACGGCAGCCCGAGCGCGCGATAGACCAGCGCCTCGTCGGCGGCCTCGAGCTTGCTCAGATCGATGCCGCGCTCGGCGGCGCGATCGCGGAGCTGGTTGACGTGCGCCTTCGAACCCGTGGCGACGATCATCGCCCAGCCGAACTGCTCGGGCGGCGCGACGTGAACCTCGCACTTGAGGCCCCCGGCGATGAAGCCGACGATCGGATCCGCTGCCTTGTCGACCGAGGTGACGAGGCCGAACTCGGCGACGCGATTCGCCACCGCGTCGCGATCCCTCGACGCGACGGCATATGCCATCACGTCGACGACCTCGCACCACCGGCGCACGGGCCCGCAGATCTCGACGCGCGTCGCCTCGGCATTGACCTTGAGATGATGGGCGAGCGACGACGCGTGATCCTGCGCATCGATCAGGATCATCCGCGTGCCGTTGAGCTTTCGCTCCTCGATCGCCTGCAGGATCTTTTGCTCGCTGACCTTGCCGAAGCCCGGCAGCTCGCTGACCTGACCCGATCGACACAGCGCCGCCACCTGATCGAGATCCTTCGGATCGAGCGACTTGAAGATCTTGCGCGCCTTCTGGACGCCGACCTTCGGCAGGGTCGCGAGCTCGATCACCACCGCCGGCCACTGCGCGCGCATGCGATCGAGCACGGCGACGCGCCCGGTCTTGTGAAGCTCCGCGATCACGCGAGCCGTCGAGGGGCCGATGTTCGGCAACTCCTCGAGCCGGCCCTCGTCGATCAGGCGCTGCAGGCCCTGGGTGGCCTCGACCGACTTCGCCGCCTTGTCGTAGGCGAAGGCACGATGGCGATCGCCGTCGAGCTCGTAATACATCGCGAGCTCGCGCAGCTGCGCGGCGATCGTCGCCGGTTCCATCCGGGTTGTTCTACCGGCAGCGAGCGCCCGTGTCACGGCACGTCGGGAGATGGCGCGACGCCGGCATCGGGCGTCGCTTCGGGCACCGGCTGATCACCGACGCCTGCATCCGGCGTGGTCGTCGGATCGTCCGGGTTGGTCGGCGGGGTCGGAGCCGTCGGCGACGTCGACTGATCGGGCGCCGGAGCCGTACCGGGCGAGACCGGCGAGCCGACGTCTCCCGGTGCGGCCTGTCCCGGCGGGGTCGAGATCGGGGCGTGGACCTCGTCGGGGCCTTCCTCGTGCGCCGGCGGTGCATTGGGATCCGCCGGAAGCGGTGCCGTCGACTGGCCGATCTGCGCGCCGCGCGGCTGCTGTTGAGCCGTCTGCGGCTGCGACGAACGACATGCAAGAATTCCGGAGAGCGCGAAAGTTAGAAGTGCGAAACGCATGTCCGCGTCGACGTGCGAGCGCTGTGCCGGCACGTCCATCGCAAGGACTACGAGACATGACCGCACGCGCCTTGGACACAGCCACCCTCTCGTTCGGCCTGGTCGCGATCCCCGTAAAAATCTACACGACGGCCGAACCCTCGCACGAGCTCCACTTCAACCTCATCCATGAAGGTTGCGGGGAGCGCCTCAAGCAGCGCTACGTCTGCCCGAAACACGGCGAGGTCGAGCGCTCCGAGATGGCGAAGGGCTTCCAGCTCACCAAGGGCAACTACGTCGAGCTCGAGAAGGAAGAGCTCAAGGCACTCGAGGCGGTCGCCACCGACGCGATCGATCTCGCGGAGTTCGTCCCCGACTCCGCGGTCGATCCGATCTATGTCGATCGCTCCTACTACCTCGGTCCGGACAAGGGCGGCGAGCGCGCGTACCGGCTGTTCCGCGATGCGCTCGCCGACGCCGAGCTCGTCGGCATCGCGACCTACGCCGCGCGCGGCAAGCAGTACATCGTCAGCATCCGCCCCTACGAGGACGGCCTGTTGATGCACCAGCTGCGCTACCGCGACGAGGTCAAGCCGTGGTCCGAGGTGCCGCTCGGCAAGCTGCCGGCACCGCCCTCGAACGAGCTCGCCCTCGCGCAGCGCGTGATCGATCACCTGCGCCACAAGACGTTCGATCCTTCGCAGTACAAGGACGAGGTCAAGGCGCGGGTCCGCAAGCTGATCGCGCAGAAGGCGAAGGGCGGCGAGATCGTCGCACCGGAAGAGGAGAAGCCGGCGCCGGTCACCGACCTGATGGCCGCGCTCAAGGCGTCGCTCGGTGGTGGCGATGCCGACACGCCGAAGCGTGCGACGCGTGGTCACAAGCGCGCGCCCAAGAAACGTGCGTCGGCGAAACGCGGGCACACCACCCGTGCGCCGCGGAAACAGGCCGCGTCGAGTCGCGCGAGGAGCCACCGCAAGACCACGCGCAAGCACGCGACGGCCGGCAAGACCGCGCGCCGCCGCTGAGCTCGCCCGAGCAGCGGGATTGAAGCACGAATGCGCTGCGCGGCGACCACGAGGGCGGAGCTCGGTACGATGCTGCGGAGCCGGACCGGTTAGTTGGCCGATGGAGCCGGACCTCTCTTTCGTGTGCCCGGGCGCGGGGTCCGTAGAGCGACGCACCGTGCCTGTCCTGTGCGCGAGCTCGTTGGAAGCGTTCGGTTGGAGCTCGTGCAATGGGCAGGGCAGCTGCGGAGCCGGACCTGCGTCGCTGTCGTGTGCTCGGGCGCGAGCTCGTTGCGAGCGGTCGGTTGCAGCT
>JAEYYY010000240.1 GCA_023430775.1 Pseudomonadota bacterium | reverse complement strand
GCTCCGCGCGGATGGCACGCCGCTGCCGCCGTTCCGGCTGCCCGAGCCCGCCGCGGCCGCGGGCCAGGATCTGGCGAGCGTGATCGGTGGTCACACGCACAGCAAGCACGTCGCCGATGTCGTCGTCGAATCCCGCGGCACCGGCCGGTGGACGATCGGTGTGCTGCTGGTCGCCATCGTGATCGGCGTGATCGCCGCGTTCCTGATCGCGCGCCAGGGTAGCGACCAGGTCGACCCGTCGCTCGAGCCGGTCTTCAACCCGCCGGTCGTCGAGACCAAGGAGACGAAGGAGCCCGCGCCCGTCGCCGTTCCCGTCAAGGAAGCACCGGTCGTCAAGCCGGAGGACACGACGAAGCCGGCTCCGGAAGTCGCCGCGGTCGATTCCGGCGAGACCCCCGAAGTGCCCCCCAAGCCCGAGCAGACCACCGAGCCGGCCCCCGTCGAGCCGGCGCCGCCCGTCGATCCGAGCCCGAAGCCTCCGATCAAGCGCCAGCAGGCGAAGAAGGAGCCCGGCACCCTGCGCGCGAACTCCGCGCCGTGGTCGTACGTCACCGTCGCAGGCCAGACCCAGCCGACCGTCGCCAAGTTCACGCTGCCGCCCGGCAAGTACAAGGTCGTGTTCGAGCGCAAGGAGCTCGACCGCCGGGTGGTCAAGTACGTGACGATCGAGTCCGGCAAGGTCCGGCTGCTCACCACCAACCTGGACGAGGACTTCTAGGATGCGCGCGGCGTTGATCGCATCGATCGTGCTGGTCAGCACCTCGATCGGGTCGGCGTCGCCCCGGGTCGCGGCAGACGACCGCGACGACGACGACGACGTCAGCAGCTCCGACGAGCAGCTGGTGCTCCTCAACGCGACCAGCAAGCTCGGCGATCGCAACCAGATCGATCGGATCCGCCGCGTGCTCGACTCGAAGGGCCTGCTGCTGCGGCTCCCCGATCGCGTCGAGGCAGCGCTCGACGGACGCAGCGTGCTGATCGGCGACCTCGACTCGATCCGCGACGCGTACACCAAGCTGGAGTTCGCGACGGCACTCGAGATGGTCGAGGCCGACGAGACCCGCATCCTCCAGAATGCCAACGCCGGTGACCCGATCCCGGCGCTCACCGAGCTGGCCGAGTGGCGCGGGCTGATCAGCGCCGGCATGGAGCGCCCGGACGAGGCCACCAAGTGGTTCCGCCTCGCGGTCCGGCTCAATCCGGCCTGGGACATGGACAAGAAGTTCGCGACCGCGCGCGTCCGGCCGTTCGTCAAGAAGGCGCGCAAGGCCCTCGGCGAGACCGGCAAGCTCAAGATCTCCGTCGATCCCGAGGACGCGATGATCCAGATCGACGACGGCAAGGCGCAGCCGGTCAAGGACAAGATGACGCTCGAGGTTGGCTATCACCTCGTGCTGCTGACGGCCAAGGGTCGCGGCACGTATGCCGAGATCGTCGAGATCACGCCGGACGAACCGTTCAAGCTCGAGATCTCGCTCGAGAAGGAGACCAGCTCCGACAAGGCGGCGAAGCTGATCGACGCGACGGTGACGGCGCCACCGGGCAAGGCGCGGCTCAAGAAGACGAAGGCGCTCTCGAAGGTGGCCAAGGGCGCGACGCGCTACCTCGTGATCGAGGCAGGCGACGAGGAGAAGCTGACGCTGCGCTATTACGACACCAGCGCGAGCAAGGTCAGCAAGCCGATCGAGCTGCTTCGCGATTCGTCGTCCAACCGGATCGCGAAGAAGCTGGTCGCCGCGCTCGATCCCGACAACATGATCGAGCCGACGAGCATCACGATCATCCAGAAGGAGCAACGCAGCCAGCGCTGGTACGAGCGCTGGTACGTGTGGGCTGGAATCGCCGCGGTCGCGGGCGGCGGTTTCCTCGGCTACCAGTACATGACCCGCGAGCCGACTTCGATCCGGGGGTTCTGATGCGCAGCGTGACGATGTTCGCAGCGCTCCTCGCGAGCGCCACGGCCGGATGTGCCGAGAAAGCAGTCGAGCTTCGCATCGCGTGGCCCGAGGGCGACGTCGCGAACATGGACATCTCGTGTGTCAACTCGGTGCACGTCGTCATCCACAACGGCGACCTCGACTTCTTCGGCCTCCCCGACGCCTGCATCGAGGTCGACAGCCCGACCTCGTACGCCGACCTCCAGAACCAGATCCGCGGCAAGCTCGACATGGACCTGCCGGAGGACATCGTCGCCGTCGAGATCCGCGGCCAGGCGAACGCCATCCCCGGTGCGTGCGGCTCGGGCATGAACGTGTTCTACGCAGGTGCCGATTACCTCGGTAGCGAGTCGCTCACGCTTCGCGTCGAGGGCTCGATGGACTGCTCGGCGATGACCGGCAGCGGATCGCTGAAGGTGCGGCCGATCGACTTCATGGCGCTCGCCCACACGCCGGCGGACACCGATCCGGTGTGCGAGACGATCACCGATACCGACGGCCTCGATCTCGGCGTCATCCGCCCGACCAACATCACGAACCCCGAGCTGCCGAGCTCCGTGGTCGAGTGGGGCGATACGGCGTCGCTCGACGCGACCGGCGTCGCGATCCTGCCGAACTGGGGCAACCCGTTGCCGACGTCGTGCCTCGCCACCAGCGAGTCGTTCGACATGTTCTCGGCGAGCTGCATCTACCCGAGCCACCGCCAGCTGTGCGCCGGCGCCGGGGAGGTCGAGGTGCCACTCTTGACCGACCTCGACAGCTACGACTCGATCGACAACTCGATCATCGGCGACTACTCGGTGCTGGTCTACGGCATCGTCTACGACACCACGACCAGGCGCCCGGTCTCCGGCGCGACGGTCACCCTCGGTGAAGGGCGCGGCCAGGTCGTCTATGCGCGGCCGACGGCGGGCACCCGGATGGAGCCGATCCAGGGCGGCGCGACCGATGCGAGCGGCGTGTTCCTCGCGTACATGCGCGAGCCGTCGGTGGCGACCGTGACCCAGGGCGGGTCGACCAAGGCGATGCGGATCGGCGGCGTGACGGGTTGGGGCTCGGCCGTGATCGTGCCGCTGCGCTGAGTGCGCGCTTCGCGGCTGCGCTAGTCTCTGTGCGCGATGTTCCCGCGCACCGGTCTGTGGCGCCACGCCGACTTCATGCGGCTGTGGTCGGCGCAGATGTTCAGCGCGTTCGGCTCGCGGATCACCCGCACCGCGCTGCCGATCATCGCGGTGGCGACGCTCGATCAACCCGAGTGGGTGGTCGGCGCGCTGATGGTGCTCCAGCTCGCGCCCGGCATCCTGGTCGGGCTGACGTTCGGCGGCTTCATCGATCGCAACCGGAAGCGGTCGATCCTGATCGGCGCGGACCTCGTGCGCGCGGTCACCGTGGCCTCGCTGACGATCGCGTGGCTGCTCGGCATCCTGTCGATGGTGCACGTGATGATCGTCGGTGCGTTCGTCGGCGGTGCCACGGCGGTGTTCTCGATCACCGACAACGCGTACCTGCCGGCGCTGATCCCGAAGAAGGATCTTGCCGAGGGCAACGCGAAGCTCGAGTCGACGGAGGCGATCGCCGAGATCACCGGACCGGCGAGCGCGGGCGCGTTGATCGCCGCGTTCGGTGCGCCGCTCGCGGTGGCGATCGATGCGCTGTCGTACGTGTGGTCGGCGATGCGGCTGGGCGCGATCAAGACGGTCGAGGAGATCCCGCAGCCACAGATCTCGGCGTCGATGAGCGCGACGCGTCGCGGTCACGATCTGCGCGTCGGCCTGCGCGCGGTGTTCGGTCATCCGATCGTGCGCCCGATCGTGCTCTCGCACATGGTGTGGGCGATCTCGGGCGGCTTCTTCATGGCGCTCTACACGCTGTTCTGCCTGCGCGAGCTCGAACTCTCCGAGACCACGTTCGGGATCATCGTCGCGATGGGCGGCATCGGCTCGCTGTTCGGCGCGATGCTGTCGCGCAAGATCGTGGCGGCGCTCGGTCTCGGCAAGGCGCTCGTCGTCATGTCGACGATGTCGCTGGTGTGTGCGCTGCTGATCCCGCTGGCGGGCGTCGATGCGGTGACCGGCGGATCGCTCGCGATCGCGATCGTGTTTCTGTGCGCGCACCAGCTGGTCGGTGACGGGTTCTCGGTCGCGTTCGTGATCCAGGCCGTGACCCTCCGGCAGACGGTGTTGCCGAAGCACGTGCTCGGGCGCGCGAACGCGGCGATCCATGTCTTCACCTCGGGACTGTTGCCGCTCGGAGCCCTGCTGGGCGGCGTGATCGCGGAGGTCGCGTCGACGGAGACCGCGGTGTGGATCGGGGTCGCCGGCGGGCTCGTCGCGCCGGCGTTCCTGTTGCCGCTGCGCCATCTCAGGGAGATGCCGGCGGGGCCCGACGATCACCCCGCGACGTAAACACGCTTCATGGCAGGATTCGTCGGGCCGACGCGGAGTTATCGCGGGTAGACCGAGCGCGCACGTGTGGCGTTGATAGAGAACATCGACACCGGCGCGCTGGCCACCTTGGCCGCGCGTAGGCGGTGTCCTCCAAAAGGACAGCCATGCGTTCGACCCTTGTTGCTTCTCTTACTCTCGTCACCGCATTGACCTCCCTTGCCGCCGCCGAGCAACGCTTCGCACAACCGCCGCCGTCGTCCGCGCCGCGCGTGGCCGCGGCCGATCTCGACTACGCGCCTGTCGTCGATCGGACGAAGGTCCGCGCGAAGCTCGCCGCGAACCGTGCCGCCAACCTCGATCGCTTCCGCGCCTACCAGGCGAAGGGCGTGTTCCCGAGCAACACGTACCAGGATGGTCAGCTCAACGTCTGGCTCGACGAGGACGGCAACTTCTGCGCGGCCGCGACGATCATCCGCATGTCCGGTGGCGTGGCGCTGACCGACAAGGTCGCCGAGCAGGACAACTTCATCAAGCTCGGCGATGTCACCCAGGGACCGGTGATGAGCTGGATCCTGACCTCGGGCTTCACGCAGGGCGAGATCGCCGCGATCCAGGAGCCGTTCCGGCCGGTGTTCAACGAGCCCGAGCCGCATCAGCCGCGCATCGTCGACAACGGTCTCCGCAAGACCGAGGACGCTCGCCTGCGCGCGAAGTACAAGGTCGTCGAGGCCGCCATCGTCAAGAACATGAACGCGAGCCTCGACGCGGCGACGGATCGCCTGATGAAGAACCCGAAGCTCGCGGCCGCGTTCCTCGCCGGCTAACGGGAGATGCCGCGGACCACGGCGTCGAGCACCTCGACGCCCCACGCGAGCCCCTCGACGGGGACGCGCTCGTCGTGACCGTGGAACATGTCGGCGAACCGGATGCCGCTGCCGCGCTCGATCTTGACCGGTGAGAAGCCGTACCAGCGCGCACCCGTCTGCGAGAAGTACTTCGCATCGGTGAAGCCGGGAATCAGGTACGGGATCACGACGGCGTCGGGCTCGCGCCGGTTGATCTCGCTGCGGATCAGATCGAACAGCGGTGACTCCGCCGGTTCGGTCACCGTCGGCGGGCACGACTTGATGATCTCGAGCTCGACGTCGGGGCCGAGCACGGCGCGCAGCTCGCGCAGCAGATC
Organism: Pseudomonadota bacterium; assembly: GCA_023430775.1. GTDB lineage: Bacteria > Myxococcota_A > Polyangia > Haliangiales > Haliangiaceae > JABFXX01. The sequence goes on along the minus strand of JAEYYY010000240.1, from coordinate 946 downwards.
CTCGTCGGTCTGACCGGGCAACGTCCGGCCATCGATCTCGAACTCGGCGACGCCGGGGATCACGTTGGTCTTCGCGCCGGCGCGGACGACGGTGGCGGAGGCGGTGTTCGCGAGCAGCGCGGAGAAGCCGCGAGCGGCGGACATGTTGGGGACCAGCCTGGTGATCCGCGCGAGGAGCTGCGGGCGGGCGAGCAGCTTGACGAGCGGCTGGATCATCGCGGGTTGCTGTGCGCGCAGCGCGTCGAGGAACTTCTCGACGTACGGCGTGGAGTGAACGGGCAGGGTGGTCTTGCCGATCGCGGCGAGCGCCTCGCCGAGCCGGGTGACCACGCTGTCGGCGCGCGGCATCGAGCCGTGACCGGGCTCGCCGGTGATCCGCGCGCGTACCCAGCAGAAGCCCTTCTCGGCGACCTGGATCGGATAGAACGTGGTGTCGCCGAGGTGGAGCGAGAAGCCGCCGGACTCGCCGATCGCGTACTCGGCCTCGACCTTGTCCCGGTGCTGCTCGACGAGAAATCGCGAGCCCAGATCGCAACCGGCTTCTTCATCGGCGACCGCCGCGAAGATGACGTCGCGCGAGAGCGGGGCACCGCGCACGAGGCCGCGCATGATCGCGGTGCACATCGCGGCCATGTTCTTCATGTCGATCGCGCCGCGGCCCCAGTAGCAACCTTCGAATTCCTCGCCGGAGAACGGCGGCCGGCGCCACTTGCTGGGATCTGCCTCGACGACATCGAGGTGGGCGGTGAGCAGCAGCGGGGGCAGCTTGCCGGTACCGCGATGACGGACGACGAGGTTGGTGCGCAGCGGCTGCGCCTCGAGCAGCTCGGGCTGGTAGCCGACCTCGGCCAGCTCCCTGGCGAGCACCTCGGCGCAGGCGCGTTCGTTGCCGGGCGGGTTCGTCGTGTCGATGCGCAGCAGGGTCTGGCAGATGCGCTTGGCATCA
>JAEYYY010000500.1 GCA_023430775.1 Pseudomonadota bacterium | reverse complement strand
CCACCGGCTGCGCCTTGACGATCGGTGGCAGCGCGACGGCCACCGGCTCGGTCTCCCGCGCGACCTCGATCGCCGCCGTGCCGATCGGGCGTCCCGCCTGCGCCGCGATCACCGACAGCGCGCCGCTGTACACCACCAGCGCCGCCGCCTCCGCGCGATCGATGCCGGGCACGGCGATGGTGCGCAGCCGGGTGCGACCGTCGAGATCGATCGCGTAGATCCTCCCGGTCTCGGCACCGATGCAGATCACCGCGTCGGTGTGCGGATGCCCGGAGACGTGCGCGATCGGCTCGGGCAGCTCGTGCGCCTTGGGCTGGCCGCGATTGACGAGCGGCAGCACGTCGAGCCGGTGCGGCTCCTGTTGCGTGGTCATCCACACCACGCGATCGCTGCCGCCGAGCGACGTGATCGCGGCGACCCGCGGCAGCCGCAACCTGCGCTTCGGCATCCGGCTCGCCGGATCCCACTCCTCGATCGTGCCCGGCAGCGCGGCGACGAACTGGGTGCCGGCGATGCCGACGACCTGCGGCACGGTGCGCGCGAGGAACTGGTACGGCGTCACCGTCGACGAATCGCTCGGCGTCGACAGCACCGCGGCGGTGCGCACCCCGAGCAGCAGCGCGTGGGCGCCGTTCGCGGCGCCGAGCCTCATCGCGTGCTCGACCCGGATCTCCGCGATCCGTCGCGCGCCGGCGAACGGATCGAGCAGCCGCACGTCGGTGTGGTTGTCGGCGGCGGCGACCACGAGCAAGCGCGGCGCCGCACCGATCCAGCCGACCTCCGCGGCGGCGGTCAGGCCGACGTCGCAGATCGCTTGCTGATCGGCGGTGCGGATCACGATGACGCGAGCTGCCTCCGCGATCGCCGCGTGCGTGCCATCGCGCGCGACGGCGATCCGTGGAGTCGCGGCCGGGATGAACGCGGGGGCAGCCACCAGCGTCAGCTCGCCGCGCCGACCACTTCGTCGCGCAGGTAATCCTTCTTCTTGCCGGCGATCGCACACGCGACCTTCGCCGAGCTCCAGCCGGCGACGAGCGCGCCCTCGAGCCCGAGGCTCGGCAGGATCTGATCACCGGTCAGCGTCAGGTTCTTGAGCCCGGTCATGTAGGGCAGGGCGCCGGTGCCCGCGGTGTGCTGGAGCATCTGCGCGTTGCTGCCCTTCCAGATCGGCGACATCTGCAGCGGCAGGTTGCGCGGCACGTCGTAGCTGCCTCGACCACCCGGCACGTGCGGCGGCGTGGTCTCGAACGGCGAGTGCGCCAGCACGAGGTGGCGCTCGAAGAACGGCATCACGTCGCCCATCGCCTTCCACAGCCCGGCGCGCAGCGCGGCGGTGCGCGGCGCCAGCTTCGAAGGCTCGAGCGGACCTCGCGAGGGCAGGATCGCCGCGACGGTGGCGATCACGCGGCCGCCGTCGTCGGTATCACCGAGATGGATCGAGAACGCGGCATCGCCGACCGGCTCTTCGCCCGGTGCGGTGACCACGGCCACCGTCGGTGCCATGTGCTCGGGGATGCCGGCCTCGTCGAGCACGACGTTGAGCGTGTAGCGATAGCCGACCAGCTCGATCGATTCCGCGAGCTCGGCGAGCCGCTTGGGTGCCTTCTTGCCGAGTAGCTCGGCGAGCTCGCCCGGAGACTTGCTCGACACCACCTGGCCGGCACCCAGCTCGTCGCCGTTGGCCAGCGTGACGCTCGAGATCTTGCCCCACGACACGCCGATCTCGCTGACCTTGCCGGCGCGCACCTCGCCGCCTGCGGTGGTCAGCTTCTCGACGAACAGCTCGCGGATCGCATCGCCATCGCCGCGCAGCGAGTGCGGGCCGATCCGCCAGACGTCGACGGCGCGCGCGATCGCGGCGGCCGGTGCCGACGGATGGCGCAGCGCGATCGCGGCGAGGTGCTTCCACAGCGACGAGCCGCGCGCACCCTCCGCCGACTTCCACCACGCGGTGGTCTCGGCCTCGAGCTTCTCGGCGAGCTTGTTGACCTCGCGGCGCTCGAAGAACGCGACCGCCGGAAACGCGTGCTCGCCGCCGACCAGCGGATCGAACAGCCGCGCGACCTCGGAGCTGGCCTCCCAGCGCTGCAGGCACGCCTTGGCGTCGCCCTCGAGCTCGCGCGTCAGCTCGCCGGCGAGCCGATCGGTGCCGAGATCGATCCGGAAGTCGGGCGCCACCAGCTGCGCCACCAGCTTCGGCTCGCGCAGCTTGCGCCGCAGTGCGAGCTCGGCGTGGAGCTCCTTGAGCACGCGCTCGCCGCCGGCACCGGGCAGCGTCGGCCAGCTCGCCGGCTCGACCGGAAGCCGGTGCGGGCCGAGCTGATAGCGCGCCGGCCGCTCCTCGCCGAGCACCAGCGTCCGCAGGCCGCGCCGGGCGCACAGGGTGGCGCACACGAGCGACGCCAGATCGTCGCCGATCACGACGAGGTCGTACGAGTTACTCGGCACGGACCACCCTGGTCACCAACCGACCTTCGCACGACAGCTCGCCGGCCGCCAAGCGCCGGACAATCTCGGGGAGCAGCATGTGCTCTTCGGCCTGGATGCGGGCCTGCAGCGCAGCCGCATCGTCGCCGTCGCGCACCGGCACCGCGGCCTGCGCGATGATCGGCCCGCCGTCGAGGCTGGAGTCGACGAAGTGGATCGTGGCGCCCGACACCTTCACGCCGTGCGCGATCGCCTGCGCCGCCGCGTCCTTGCCGGGGAACGCCGGCAGGATCGACGGGTGCGTGTTGATGATGCGCAGCGGGAACCGATCCGTGAAGTGCGCCGTCAGCACGCGCATGAAGCCGGCGAGCACGATCAGCTCGATGCCGTGCTGCGTCAGCTGAGCGATCAGGCGCTCCTCGAACACCTCGCGCGTCACGCCGCCGTGCGGCACGACGACGAACGGGATCCCGGCGCGCTCCGCGCGCTCGAGCGCCGGCACGCCCTCGCGATTCGAGATCACGAGCGCGAGCTTCGCGGGCGCCAGCTCGCCGCGCCCCTCGGCATCGATCAGCGCCTGCAGATTGGTGCCGTTGCCACTGACCAGAGCTCCGACCCGCATCAGCTCGTCCGCGAGCTCGGTCCGTTCCCGCGAGGCACCAGCTTGCCGACGCTGCGCGCCTTGCTGCCCTTCAGCAGCTCGACGGTCTTCGCCGCAGCCTCGGGCGGCACCACGATCGTCATGCCCAGGCCCATGTTGAACGTGCGCTGCATCTCGGCATCGTCGACCCCGGCGGTCGCGATCAGCTTCATGATCGCCGGCACCTCCCAGGTCTCCGGATCGAGCTCCACCGCGAGCCGGTCGTCGGCGAAGATCCGCGGCGGGTTCTCGACCAGGCCACCGCCGGTGATGTGGGCCGCGCCCTTCCACGGGATGCCGTGCGCGTGGAGCTGGCGGAACGCGTCGGCGTAGATGATCGTCGGCCGCAGCAGCGCATCGGCCACCGAATCGCCGCCGAGGAGCTCCGGCCTGGCATCGAGCGGCAGCTTCAGCACCTCGAGCACGACCTTCCTCGCCAGCGAGTGGCCGTTCGAGTGCAGCCCCGCCGACGGCAGGCCGATCACGACATCGCCTTCCGCCAGATCGCGCATCGGCCGGATCTGCGACTTCTCGACGACGCCGACCGAGAAGCCCGCGAGGTCGTAGTCCTTGCCGTGGTAGAGGCCCGGCAGCTCGGCGGTCTCGCCACCGACCAGCGCGCAGCCCGCCTGCCGGCAGCCCTCGGCGATGCCGGCGATCACGGCCGCCCCGGTCTCGACATCGAGCGCGCCGCTCGCGAAGTAATCGAGGAAGAACAGTGGCTCGGCGCCGGTGACCAGCACGTCGTTGACGCACATCGCGACCAGGTCGATGCCGATGGTGTCGTGGCGATTGGCGGCCAGCGCCGTCTTGAGCTTGGTGCCCACGCCGTCGGTGCCGGACACCAGGACCGGCTCCTTGTACTTGCCGGAGAGGTCGAACAGGGCGCCAAAGCCGCCCAGTCCGCCCATCACCTCGGGACGGAAGCTGCGCTTGACCAGGGGCTTGATGCGTTCGACGACTTCGTTGCCCGCGTCGATATCGACGCCGGCATCGCGGTAGGTGAGAGGGGTCTGGGAAGACACGGCGGCCTCGGCGGTCGCTGGAGAAGAGAACCGCGGATTTTAGCAGTCGCGCCCGGGTCCCGTCGGTCCGATCGGCTCCGTTTATGGTCTTGCATGGACGCGCCGCCGCCCGTGGGGCACCATTTCCGGCCAGTCCAGCCACTCAGGGGCGCCGATGCTTCGCGCCAACATGCTCCGCTTCCGCCGTATCGCCCTGCCAGCCGCGCTTGCGGCCTTCCTGCTATTGGTCAGTTCGGGCGTCGCCGCCCAGCGTGTCGAGGGTGATCGCGCCAGCGCCAGCGGCGCATTTGCCGCCGAGGTGACGGTCAACAGCCAGGCCGAGAGCGAGCGGTCCGCGGCGATGGCACGGGCCCTCGGCCAGGTGCTGGCCAGGCAGACCGGCGACCGCGGAGTGAGCGGGCGTCCCGGCGTCGGCCAGGAACTGCGTCGCGCCAGCGATTACGTGTCCCGTTTCGATTACCGCCAGGACGAGGGCGTCAGCGCCAGCGGCGCACCGAGTTTCCGCACCACGCTGGTGGTCCAGTTCGACGCCGACAAGGTCGAGGAACTGATCACCACGCTGGGCCTGCCGATCTGGCCGCAGCCGCGTCCCAAGCCCGTGCTGTGGCTGGCCATCGATGACGGCAAGGGTGCGCGACTGGTGGGACTGAACCAGTCCAACGCCGCGCGGCCGGTGCTGGAGCGGGCCACGCAGCGCGGCTACAAGCTGGGGCTGCCCTCGGGCAATGCCGCCGAGCAGGCGGTCGTGGGCGCGATCTGGCGTGGCGACAGTGCCGCCGTGGCCCGCGCGTCGGCCCGTTACAGCCCGCCGATGCAGCTCATCGGCAAGTTGTACCGCGATGCCAAGGCGGGCTGGAAGGCGGACTGGATCTTCGTCGACGACGGCAAGGTGCTGAACAGGTGGTCCAGCGAGGATGCCGATGCGCGCCGCGCGATGGCGGCCGGTGCCGATGGTGCTGCCGATGCGCTGACCCGGCGCTACGCCAAGCCGGCCAAGGGCGCTGGCCCGGCGGGACGCTACGGGGTGACGTTCAGGGGCATCGGCACGACCAATGACTTCCTGCGTCTGGCCGGTTACCTGCAGAAGGAAGCCGTGGTCCGCCGCATCACTCCGGTCCGCGCTTCCGCCGACACGCTGGTCCTCGAGCTGGAACTGGTCAGCGGTCTGGCTGGTTTCAGGCGTTCGATCGAAGGTGATGGTGTGATCGATCCGGTCGGCGATGCCGACCCCACGGCTTACCGGCTGCGCTGATGACTCCGTCCAACGCCCCGCTGCAAGACATCGCGCTGTTCCTGCGTCGCCTGCAGTGGGCGGCGGTCGGCCTGGGTACGTTCTGGCTGGTGTGGCTGCTCGCGCCGGTGCTGACACCGTTCGCGCTCGCGGCCCTGCTGGGCTGGCTGGGTGATCCGTGGGTGGATCGCCTGCAGTGCACCGGTCGCTCGCGCAATACCGCGGTGACCCTGGTGTTCGCGATGATGGCCCTGGTGCTGCTGATCGTGCTGTTGCTGCTGGTGCCGATGATCGAGCGCCAGCTGGTGACGCTGGTCGAGTCATTGCCGCGGTATCGCGACTGGCTGATGGAGACGGCCATACCGTGGGTCGAGGGCCGCACCGGCTTCAAGCTGCGCGTATGGCTGGATTTCAATCATCTGATCGAGCTGATCCGCAGCAACTGGGAGCGTGCCGGCGGCTTTGCCACCACCCTGCTCGGGTATCTCTCCCGTTCCGGCTTCGCGATTCTCGGCCTGCTGGCCAACGTGGTGCTGCTGCCGGTGCTGGCGTTCTTCTTCCTGCGTGACTGGGACCTGCTGGTGCAGCGCGCGGCCCTGCTGGTGCCGCGCGATCATCTGGCGACGGTGTCGCGGCTGGCGCAGGAGTCCAGTGACGTGCTCGGCGCGTTCCTGCGCGGGCAGTTCCTGGTGATGGTCATTCTCGGCGTGATGTACGGCGCTGGATTGTGGGCGGTTGGCCTGGACCTGGGCATCCTCATCGGCATCATCGCCGGACTGCTCACCTTCGTACCGTATCTCGGGCCGGCCAGCGGCATCATCCTGGGACTGCTTGCAGCGCTGGTCCAATACGGCGACTGGCAGCATCCGGCTGGGGTGCTGGTCGTGTTCGGCGTGGGGCAGATCATCGAGAGCTACTGGCTGACGCCGAAGCTGGTCGGTGACCGCATCGGACTGCACCCGGTGGCGGTGATCTTCGCGGTGCTGGCGGGCGGACAGTTGTTCGGTTTCCTCGGCATGCTGCTGGCCTTGCCGGTGGCCGCGGTAGTCAACGTGCTGCTGCGCTATGCGCAGGAGCGGTACACCCACAGCCGGCTGTACGCCGGGGAACATCCTGCGATCGTGCTGGACGCGCATGCGCCGGGCGTTGCGTCGGAGCGCGAGCCGGGGTGAACAGCACCGAGATCCCGACCGACGCCATGCCGCAGCTGCCTCTGACGCTGCGTTATCCGCCTGATCAGCGGCTGGGGACGTATCTTGGTGCGCCCGCGGGCGTGATCGATCAACTGCGCGCGCTGGCGACCGCGCCGGGCGGTGACTGGGTGTATCTGGTCGGGCCGCACGGCGTCGGCAAGACGCACCTGCTGTTGGCCAGTTGCGCCGCGGCCGACGCGGCCGGTCGTCGCACTGTATTCCTGTCGCTGGCGATGGCGGCGGGGCGCTTGCGCGAGGCGCTGGAAGCGGTGGAAGGCCACGACCTGATCGCCCTTGACGGACTCGATGCGGTGGCCGGGCATCGCGAGGACGAGATCGCCCTGTTCGATGCGCACAAT
>JAEYYY010000297.1 GCA_023430775.1 Pseudomonadota bacterium | reverse complement strand
GCGGCTGCGTCTGATGTGTTTATGTGACAGCTCGGGGGGTGGTCAGGATCGCGACCACCGCGAGCGCGAGGGCGAGCGTCATCGTGTGCGCGAAGAACGAGGCGGCGTAGCCGAGAAAGAACGGATTGGTCGCGACCACCAGCTCGATCACCAGCGCATACGGCTTGCCGACCAGGCGCAGCGCGACGACGTAGAGCAGCAGCAGCGCGAACGCCGCGATCAGCGGATTGACCGCCGCCGGTGCGCCGACGAGAACACCGACCGACAGCACGAGCGAGAAGCCCGGCGGGTACTTCGAGAACACCTTGCCGTCGGCCCAGATCACGTACATCTCGCGCAGCGGCTCGAGCTCGGGCGCGGGCGCGTCGAGGTGGGTGCGTCCCTCGGCGAAGATCTCCGCCTGATAGACGTAGCCGTACTCGTCCATGCAGATCGGATAGGCGCGAAACACGCCGTACGCGATCGCGATCATGAGGACGAACGAGGCGAGCGCGATCGCGATCGCCCCAGCGTGCGCGGAGATCAGCCGGCGCATCTATGGGCGGCGCGTCGTCGGCGACGGAGCACGATCACCCCACCCACCGCGAGCCAGACCACGAGCGAGCCGGAGCCGCCGGCGTTGCACGCGTAGTACGAGTCGCGTGGATCGAGATCGTCGGGATCGACGATCGGCGCCAGCGGCCCGTCGCCGTTGCCGATCAGCACGACCTTCGCGAGCCCGTCGGACCGCTCGATCTCGAGCTCCGCGCGCTTGGCGCCGCCGAACTCGGGGCTCAGCACGATCTCGTACTCGACCTGCCCGTTCGCGGGCACCTCGGCATCGGGCGCGGTCATGATCTTGAAGTCCTGATCGCCGAGGATCTCGCCGCGCGTGATCGTGATCGGCTCGCTCGAGCAGTTGGTGAGCGTGATCTTCTGCGCCGTCGCGGAGCTGGTCCCCGTGGCGACGGTGCCGAAATCGATCGGGCCGACCGGCGTCACGTTGGTGCCCGAGGGCAGGCCAGCGGCCATCAGCCCGACCGTGCTCGACGGCACCTCTGCCGGATCCGGCGACTCGGGGATGTCGGTGTCGAGCGTGAAGCCACCGTTGAACACGCCGGCGGCGCGCGGCGAGAACGCGATGTCGAACTCGACCGTGCTGCCGCCATCGTGGATCAGCGTCGCCGGTGACCCGGTGGTGGGGAGCGTGGCAGGCGTGACAGGCTCGACATCGAACACGTCCTCGCCGAGCACGATCTTGTCGATGCCCTCGAGCTTGAAGTCGCTCGGCCCGTTCGCGATCAGCGTGAAGCGCTCGCGCTTGGTCGACCCGACGCACGTGACGCCGAGGTTCGCGGTGCTACCGGTGCCGGTCGGCGCGAGCGAGAGCGTGGTGGGTTGTGATTTGACGACGAGCGGGATGTCACGCGTCTTGGTGCCGTCGAACACGATGTGCAGATTTCCGTCGACGTCACCGATCGCCGTGGCGTCGAACCGGACCTGCGCGGTCTTGAACTGGCCGGGCGCGATCACGTCGTTGGGCGCGATGCCGGTGACCTGGAACGCGCCGGCCGACTCGGTGGTCGGGGTCAGGCTGTTGACCGTCAGGTTCGCGGTGCCGTTGTTGGTGATCTTGAGCGAGGTCGGCGGCGACAGCTCGTGGACGCGCGCGAGCATGTCGATCGAGCCGGGCTCGGCGATCAGCTCGGAGTCGATGCCCTCGCACTTCAGCATCACCGTCAGGTTCGGAGTGACCATGTCGTTGGTGTTGATGGTCAGCGTGCCCGTGGTCGGCCCGGTTGCCTGGGGGCTACAGGTGACGCTGTAGGTCTCCGACGGAACGCCGCCCGGACCGAGCGGACGGTTCGTCAGGTTGCCGGTGACGGCGAACACGCCGCTGGCCGACACCGAATTCAGCGTCGCCGTGCCGCTACCGATGTTGAGCACCTTGGTGAACTTCGGCGCCGACGTCAGCCCGACGTTCACCTTGTTGAAGTCGAGGACACAGTTGGTGCAGCGCGACGTGGTCGAGGCCGTGCCACCGGTCTCGAGCTCGACATCGATCGGCGGCGCCTGGCCGGTGCCGACCAGCGTGATCGTCTGCAGCCCGCCGTTGATCGTCAGGTTCAGCGTGCAGCTCTGGGTCCCGGTGATCGTCGGCGAGAACGTGGCGGTGAACGTGTACGGCCGGATGTCGAACGACGAGCAACCGGAGCCGGAGCCGGAGCCCGAGCCCGAGCCATCGGAGCCGGTCTCCGCGGAGCCCGAGCCATCGGCGCACGTGCTGGTGACCGAGATGCCCGGCGGGATCCCGGGGGTCATGATGTTGAAGTTCGGGCAGCCGCCGGCCTGCTCGCTGATCGCGGAGATGAAGTCGCTACTCTCGACGCCGCTGGCCGGCGAGATCGTGATCGGCAACATCGTGCTGGTGCCGAGCTGCTTGGTCCCGAAGTTGACGCTCGATGGCAGCACGACGCTGTGCTGGCTGGTCTCCGACAGGTGCACGTAGGTGACGCACGCCGCGATGGTCGCCATCGTGACGATGACGCGAAGCCATCTGACGCGCTCCATCAAGATCCAGTGTCGAACACCGCGACAATGCGGTCAATTCGTTTCACGGACGGAACCCATCAGAACCAGGTCGTGGCGCCGAGCATGAACAGCACGTAGTGGCTCTTGATCGTGCCCAGGTTGACCGGGCTCTCGGTCTGCTGCTCGGGAGTCGACAGCGGGCTGATCGGATCGAGGCCGGTGCGATCCGGCACCTCGCGCTCGTCGCCGTTGTTGCCGCAGCCATTCGTGGTGGGCGTGTCGAGGAGGACGTTGCAGTCCCCGGGGTTGTCCTGCGTGCCCTCGTGGACGTAGCCGAAGCCGAGATCGATCTGGAACTTCTTCGCCTTGTAGGCGCCGCCGAGCGCGAACATCGTGCGCGCCGCACCGTCGACGTCGGCGCGCAAGAAGCCGTCCTTCGCCGCGCGGGTATCGTGCGAGACGCCGCCGCGGAGGATCACCGTGTTGTCGCCGGCGGCCATGTGATAGCTGCCGCCGAGGCGGAACGAGAACGTGTCCTTGAACTCGTGGCGGACCTGGTTGTCCTTGAGCGTCAACCGCGCGCCCGAGCCGAGGATGATCGCGTCGGCATCGACGACCACGCGATACGTCGAGACCAGATCCGCGCTCCAGTTCTCCCAGCCGACGTTGGCCTCGATGTCACCCTTCATCTTGCCGTCGCCGCCGAGCAGGATGTAGCGGCCGCCAACGAGGACGCTCATCGGCGTGGCGAAGTCGACGCAGCCGTTCTGGCTCTTGAGATCGTCGGGCGGCGGCGGATCGGTATCGGTGCCGCGGATGTTCGCCTTGCAGCGCGGGTCGAGCGTCTTGGTGACCTCGATCTCCTCGTTGTTGACGTTGACCGCCGGGCCCTTCTCGCTCGTCGCGGTGCCCGACGCGTGGACGGTGACCTGCGAGTTGTACGCGGCGCCAAACTCGAGGTTCGGCGTCGGCCGGAAGGTGACGCCGAGGCCGAACGCCGGGATGAAGCTGTCCTTGGCCTTGAGGCGGAACAGCGAGTCCGACTTGACGAACTCGGTGACGTTGCCGGGCGTGCCCCACACCGTGGTCGTGGTGTCGATATCGGCGAAGCCCATCGTGAAGCGTGCGCCGACGTCGAGCTTCGGCGTGATCCGGTAGGCCGCCGCGATCGACGGCAGCAGGATCGCGCCCTCCTGCTTCAGCACGTCGTAGCGCGTGGGCGGCGGCGCCGCGTTGAAGTCGCCGTTGAACACGTAGCCGTTCGTCATGTCGCGGAACGGGTAGGCGTTCGGTGCGTAGAGGCCGGCGGCGACGTGGAGCCCCTTGACGCGACCGCCGAGATCGCTGACCACCGCGATCACCGGGATCGGCTGGAAGCTGCCGATGCCGAGCGGCGGCTTCGAGCGATTCTTGACGACCCCGAACTCGGTGCCCTCGTACGGCGGATCCTCGTCGGCGATGTTGTCGTAGGTGCCGCGGCGATCGAACTCCATGCCGTAGCTGATGATCGCGGCCGACAGCGTGATCGTGGTGCCCTTGGCCTTCGCGAGGCCCGCGGGGTTCATCGACAGCGCCTCGCCATCGTCCGACGACGCGACCGCCGCGCCGGCGCGCGACGTCGAGATCGCGCCGCTGCCCGGCAGGAACAAGCCGCCCGCGAACGCAGGCTGGGCGAGGAGACAACCGAGGACCACGGCGAGGCGAGTCTTCATAGAAGGCGTCGACGGTAGCCGACCCCTGCACGCCGCGAAAGTGGCTAACGAAATAGCCGGTTAGCGCGCCGCTGCGGCGCGGCGTGCCGTCGAAATATAGGTGAGCAGGATCGCGACCGCCGCCGGCGTGACGCCGCTGATCCGCGACGCCTGCCCGACCGAGCGCGGGCGGATCGCCTCGAGCTTCTCGATCACCTCGCGCGACAGCCCCGGGATGATGCGGAAATCGAGGTCGGTCGGCACCGCCACCGCATCCGCCTTCGCGACGCGCGCCGCCTCGGTCTCCTGGCGCCGCAGGTAGCCGGCGTACGCGAGCTCGATCGCGACGCGCTCGAGCGTCTGCTCGCTCGCCGTGCTCGCCGCGACGCCGCCGGTGATCGCGAC
>JAEYYY010000279.1 GCA_023430775.1 Pseudomonadota bacterium | reverse complement strand
CGTGGTCTTGCCGTGGTCGACGTGACCGATGGTGCCGATGTTGACGTGGGGCTTGTTGCGGACGAATTTCTCTTTCGACATTGTTTGGCTGCTCGCGATTCTTTGGTTGGGTTTGCTGCCGAGCCCTCTCCGAGAATTGAACTCGGGACCCCCTCCTTACCAAGGAGGTGCACTGCCACTGTGCTAAGAGGGCGAACTGTTCAGGCGGACGTTGTTACCAGAGCCGATTTGCTGTTTCGAGCGAGCGGCGAGGTTTTCAGAGCGGGCGTCGTCTCGAATTCACGATCACCATCGAGCGGGCGATGGGGCTCGAACCCACGACAACCAGCTTGGAAGGCTGGAGCTCTACCAACTGAGCTACGCCCGCGGACGTTTTGGTGGAGGAAGGTGGATTCGAACCACCGAAGGCATAAGCCGGCAGATTTACAGTCTGCTCCCTTTGGCCACTCGGGCATTCCTCCGGGATCTAGTTGTCAAAGTGGAAGCGCGGGCGCTCTTCCTTATGAGAGCTGGCGGTGGGACTTGAACCCGCGACCTCCTGATTACAAGTCAGGTGCTCTACCAGTTGAGCTACGCCAGCGAAATCACCCCCAAATGGAGGCCCTGACGTATAGATGACGAGTTACCCCTCGTCAAGCGCGGCCTCGAATTTCGCAAGCCGCCGCGATCACAGGCACGGGTCGCCGGCGTGCAGCGCACCGGCCGGCGTCACCCAGAACGCGCCGCTGGCAAGCAGCTCGAAGCTCGACGCGATCATCGGCTCGTCGTTCATGGCCACGCCGCTGGTCGTGAAGCGGACGAGGCGTGCGTCGTCGGTGGTCGACAGATAGCCGGCCCAGAACGCGCCGTCGATGGTCGCGATCCGTGGATTGCTGCCGCGCTCGAGCACGGTCGTGATGCCGGGATCACTGGCGACGCCAGGGATCGTGTGGACCGCGAGCGGCCCGGTCGGCGAGGTCTGGTAGAGGACCGCGCCCTGATCGCCGAGCGTCGCCAGGCGCGGCTCGAAGCACGGCGAGAACGCATGGCGTCCGCTGGTCGCGCCGTCGGGGGCGATCGCGAACGTCTCGCAGGTCCCGGCGTCCTCGACGACGACGCGCACGCCGCTGGTGATCGCACCGAACGATGCGAACGTTGCGGCAGGCGCGTAATCGGCTCCACCCGACGTCGCGTTGTCGACGTCGATCGCGGCGATCGAAAGCGTACCGCCGGCGATCACGCCGAACATCGCGGTCGCGTCGCCGGGCAACCGCGCCTGCTGCGGATCCATCGCGAGCTCCTCGCCCGAGGGGCCGGTCTCGTACGTTTCCCAGTCCGCGGTCAGCAGCTTGATGTACGCGGTGCCGCCGGTGAACACGTAGACGAACGGTCGATCGGCGAGCTGCGAGATGCCGTGCAGCGAGTAGCCGGCGGCGAACGGCAGCGTGGTCGCCACCAGCTCGCCGTCGCCGTCCAGTCGCACCATATAGGTGTTGTCGCGATCGGTCTGGATCGCGAGCGCGTGCCCGGTCGACAGCGCCGTGCCGCGGATCTTGATCGCGGACTCGTCGGTCAGCGGTAGCTCGGTGATCAGCCGCGCGTTGCAGATCTTCGGCGTCGCGCTGGCGGCATCATCGGGTGCGCTCGGCGGATCGCTCTCGTCGAAGCCGAACCGGCCGCAGCCGGTGAGGACGAGGAGCGCGAGCCATGAACGCACGGACCTCCATCGTATCAGGCGCGAGGCGCGCTGCCGATGTGGGTGTCAGGCGACGAGATCACGGACAGCCGGCGTCGGCCGTGCCCGGCGTCCCCAGGTTGCCATCGCTTCCGTACTGGGCCGTTCCGGCGCAGAAATTCGCGGCGGAGTCGTTGGCCGTGGTGGAGAACTGGCTGGACTTGAGCTGTGCCGAAACACCGGAGGTCGAGCTCGCCCACGGCAGCTGGTCGAAGACCACCGTGCAGGCGAACGGCGAGCTGGTCGCGCAGCTGCTCGCGTCGACCACCTGAACGTTCCCGTTGCTGTCGACCATGTTCATGCCGAAGGTCGCGGTGACAGCCGGTAGCCCGCCGTTGGTCGCGGCGACGTTGGAGCGCGCGAACACCGCGAACTGTCCCGGCTCCAGGCGGAGACACGCCTGCGACGCGATGATGTCGGGCGCGCGCGTATCGCCGTCGCGGTCGAGGCCGAGCCCGTTGAGGTCGAAGGCGTCCCCGAGGTTCGTGATCTCGAACCACTCCGCGCCGCCGTTATTGTTGACCGCCGGCCGCGGCATGATCTCGGTGATCAGGACATCGCCGAGGCTCGGCGGTTCGATCGCGCGCCGGAAGCCATCGCTGCCGAGACACTGACCCGGTCCCGGCGGGCACACCGCGTTCGCGAGCCCCGGCGTGCCGAGATCGGTGGCGTTGTACGGCGCCGTCGCGTCGCACAGGTTGGCCTCGCTGTCGTTGAGCACCGGATCGATCGAGCCGAGGTCGAGCTGGAGCGCGGCCGCGGTGCGCGACGACGTCCACGACACCGCATCGATCAGCGTGCCGCCGACCAGCAGCTGGACATCGCCCGGCGACACCAGCGAACCGCCGACCATGGTGAAGGTGAACGTGCCGGCGACCGCGGGCAGGCCGCCGTTCTCGGTCGGGTCGGCGCTGCGCGCGAACACCAGCCGGCTCCCCGCGGTGGCCGGCAGACAGGTCACCGACGTCAGCACGTTGGCGGCGAGGTTGTCGCCGGCGCGGTCGAGCGCGAGGTTGTTGAGGTCGACGTCGGCAGTGACCTCGACCTCGAACCACTCCTGCTTGGTGTCGTCGCCCAGCGGGCTGGGCATCACCTCGGTGATCACCAGATCCCCGACCGTCGGGACGTTGGCGTCGCGAACCACGCCGTTGTCGAGGCACTGGTTGGCGCCGACGCACTCGACGTTGGCGACGCCCGGCGTGCCGAGATCGCCGACGCCGTACGGCGTGCGTGCCGGACAGAACGCGGCGGGATCGTCGTTGGCCGCGGCCGAGGTCGCATCGGGATCGAGCTGGATCGCCGCGCCGCTCGTCGATGCGGTCCAGGTCACGGCGTCGATCACCGTGCCGTCGAAGATCAGCTGGACGTCGCCGGGGTTGGCGATCGATCCGGAGAGCATCGTGAACGAGAACGTGCCGGTGACGTCGGGCAGTCCTCCATTCTCGGCTTCGGCAACGACCCGTGCGAACACCAGGCGCGTGCCGGCGGTGACCGAGATGCAATCGACCGACGCCAGGACGTCGGCGGCGCTATTGTCCGAGGCGC
The DNA here is from genome assembly GCA_023430775.1 of Pseudomonadota bacterium. Classification (GTDB taxonomy): domain Bacteria; phylum Myxococcota_A; class Polyangia; order Haliangiales; family Haliangiaceae; genus JABFXX01. Next base: position 4,805 of record JAEYYY010000279.1, on the reverse strand, counting down.
GATCGAGCTGGAGCTGGTTGAGATCGACATCGGCCATCACCAGCACCTCGAACCACTCGCGCTTGGTCTGATCGCCCGACGGGCTCGGCATCAGCTCGGTGATCACCAGATCGCCGGCCTGCGGTGCGACGACCGGGCGGAACACGCCGTTGTCGCGGCACATGCCCGGCTGCGGGTTGCAATCGCAGACCGCGGCATCGCCGTCCTCGCTGCACACGCCGATGCCCGGGCAGGCGACGTTGCAGTCGTCGCCGAGCCCGACGATCGGCGGACCGCCGCACAGGCCGCACGCGTTCTCGCTCGGCGCGTCGCAGGTCGTGCCGTCGCCGGCCTCGTTGCAGACCAGCGCGCCCGTGCAGTTGTTGGCGGTGCAGGTGGTGCCGAGGTCGGTGACCGCGGGGCCGCCGCAGACAGCGCACTCGTTGAGCTCGGGACCGACGCACGCGATCGCGGCGCCGGCGCATGCGGTGGTGCCGGCGCAGCCGTCGGCGTTGGTGCAGGCGACGCCGGTGCCGTCGACATCGTCGATCTCGCCGTTGCAGTCCTGATCGACGCCATCGCAGCTCTCGACGATCGGCACGACGTCGGCGATGCAGATGCCGGGGAACTCGCCACCGGCGCAGGTCTCGACGCCCGCGGTGCACCTGCCGACGCCCTCGGTGCCGGGAGGACCGGAGTAGCACGGGCGCGTCTCGCCGTCGGTGCACGCCTCCCGCGGTCCGTCATCACCACAGCCACAGATCAAGGCGAACGCCAGCAGCCACCGCATTGCGCTAGCGTATCTCGGTTCGGTTTTGTCTCAGCTCGTCAATTTGCAGGCTTGATGTAATCGCCGGCGCTGTCCTTCTGGAGCAGCTCGAACATCTGCGCGGCGCGCACCGCACTGCCCTTGCTCCACGTGGTCTCGACACCGTAGGCCTTGGCCAGCTCGATGTTCATCTTGTGGCCGTCGAGCGCCTTCTTGAGGTGCGGCCGCATACGCTCGTGGACCTCGACGACGTACTGCGCGCGCGCCGACTCCGCCATCTTCTGCGGGTACGGAGCTTTGACCGTGGCTTCCCAGAGCTCGTAGAAGATGTGGGACATCTGATAGCCGGCGGCGGTGCCCCAGTACGCGTGGTTGTGGCCGAGCGACGCCTTCCACTTGTCGTAGGCCTGGACGGCGAGCACGCGCTTGGCCTCGAGATCGGCGTACAGCACGTCGTCGGGCTGGCGGATCGGTGCGTCGAGGAACCGGCGGTGCGCGATCTCGCCCGCGTAGTACGTGGCCATCGCGATGTAATAGGTGTCCTCGATGCGCGGCGCCTTGCGCCACTCGTCGATCGCGCTGGTGAACGAGGCGTCGGCCTCGGGGAAGCGCTTCTGCTCGAGCAACACGTAGCCGCGCCGCGCGTGGGCCTCGACGCGATCCGCGTACGCCAGGTTGGTGCGCGCGAGCACGGCATCGAGCGTGGTCAGCGCCTCGGCCCACTGCTGCTTCTCGCTGTGGAGCGCCGCTATATAAAGGTGGCCCTCGATCGACTCGCGGGACTCCGGATAGGCGGCGACCAGCTCCTGGAGGGTGGAGATCGTCCCGGTCGGATCGCCCTGCTTGTCGAGCAACGCCGCGATGTTGAACAGCGAGACCGGAGCGTACAGCGAGGTTGGGAACTCGCTGACGAGCTGGCGGTAGCGCGCGATCGCATCCTTGGTGTTGCCGGCCTTCGCCGCTTCGTTCGCGAGCCGGAACAGATCGGCGGTCGCGACAGATCCCGCCCTATCGGGCTCGCCCGGCTGCTGCGGACGAATCTTGATGATGTCGAGATCGACGACGCGTGGATCTTTGACGAGAAGGTTGCTGTCGCCACCGCGCACGGGCTTCGCGTCGCCCTTGGCCGCTGCGAGATCGTCTGCAGGAACTGCAGGAGCTGGTCTTGCCGGCGTGGGGAGTGACGATTTCGTCCCGGCGCCACCGCACGCTGCGACGAAAACGAACACCAGAGCGAACCGCATACCTTGTTATGACGCATCACCGACGCGATCGGTGTGGTGACGATCCAAGGCGCGGTTCTCGCTTGACTGTTTCGTTGTCACACCGCTCTGCTAGAGGTTGTCCACCCAATGAAGGTCGCGTTCACTCATAACCTCCGCCTGACCGACGTCCGAGAGACCGAAAAAGAGGCCGAATACGACAGCGCGGAGACGGTGACCGCGATCGCGAGTGCGATCGAGGCCGCCGGCCACGAGGTCGAGAAGGTCGAAGTCTCGGGCTCCGCCGCAAATCTCCTCGAGCGGCTGGAGGCGATCGATCCGGACATCATCTTCAACACCGCGGAGGGCGACACCACGATCCGCGGTCGCATGCGCGAGGCGTTCTACCCCGCGCTGTTCGAGGAGCTCGGCATCCCGTTCACGGGGAGCGACGCGTACACCAACGCGATCACGCTCGACAAGTGGCTGACCAAGCTGCTGGTCCAGAAGGCCGGCATCGATACGCCGCGCGGCGTGCTGGTGACGCCCCGTAACCTCGAGTTGATCCTCGAGCGTGGCGCCGGCCTCGCGTTCCCGGTGATCGTCAAGCCGAACCACGAGGGCTCGAGCAAGGGCATCTACAACGCGGATCTCGCGCGCGGCCTGCTCGGTTCGTCGGTGATCAAGGAGACGCGCGAGCTCGCCTCGGCGCTCAAGACGGCGCTGCGCCAGTACCCCGAGGGCGTGCTGGTCGAGGAGTACATCGAGGGCATCGATGTCGCGATGGGCTTCATCGATGGCGTCGGCCACGATGGCGGCCTGCTGACGCCCGTCGAGGTCTCGATGGAGTCGCAGGACAAGGACGGGCGGCCGTTCAACATCTACGACTACCGGCTCAAGAACATCGAGCCCGGCAAGGTGCAGTACCGCTGCCCGGCGAACATCCCGCGCGATGTCGCGGCGCGCGTCCGCACGATCTCGATGGAAGCGATCAAGACGCTCGGGCTGCGCGATGTCGCGCGGCTCGATTACCGCGTCACGCCCGAGGGCCGGATCTTCCTGCTCGAGGTCAACGCGCTGCCGGCGCTCAACTCGTCGAGCTCGCTGTTCGCGGCCACCGCGCAGGTCGGCCTGACGTACAACGCCACGATCGCCGCGATCCTCAACGCGGCCGCGCTGCGCACCGGGCTCGCCACCGCGTCGCAGCTCGGCGGCCGCACCAAGCAGCGCAAGGCGCAGCCGATCCGGATCGGCTTCACCTACAACGTCAAGCGCCAGGACAAGGGCGACGACGAGGCCGAGTGGGATCCGCCGGAGACCATCATCGCGATCGCCAACGCGCTCGCCCGCCAGGGCCACATCGTCGTCCACCTCGAGGCCACGCCGGACTTGCCGCGCGTGCTCGCGGAAGCCGATGTCGATCTGATCTTCAACATCGCGGAAGGTGTCGAAGGCCGCAATCGCGAGGCGCAGGTGCCGGCGCTGTGCGAGCTGCTCGGCATCCCGTACACGGGATCTGACTCGGCCACGCTCGCGATCGCGCTCGATAAAGCGCTCGGCAAGAAGGTGCTGCTCCAGCACGACATCCTGACCCCGAAGTTTCAGGTCATGGAGTCACCGCGCGAGCGCCTCGACGCCGACATGAAGTTCCCGCTGATCGTCAAGCCGAACGCGGAGGGCAGCAGCAAGGGCATCGATGCCAAGAACGTCGTCGATACCGAGGAAGAGCTGCGCGTCGCGGTCAAGAACTGCGTCGAGAAGTACCGTCAGCCGGCGCTGATCGAGGAGTACATCACCGGCCGCGAGTTCACGGTCGGCCTGCTCGGTGACAAGCGGCCGCGCGTGCTGCCGCCGATGGAGATCAAGTTCAAGAACAAGAACAACGCGCGGCCGGTCTACGATTACGGGGTCAAGCAGGAGTGGGAGCAGCACGTCTATTACGAGTGCCCCGCGAAGCTGACCGAGGCCGAGCTCAAGGCGATGGAGAAGATCGCGCGCGCCACGTTCTGGGCCCTCGATTGCCGCGATGTCGCGCGCGTCGATCTGCGGATGGACGAGGAAGGCCGGATCTACGTCCTCGAGGTCAACCCGCTGCCGGGTCTGACGCCCGATTACTCGGACCTGGTGCTGATCGCGAAGGCGAGCGGCATGGAGTACGACCAGCTGATCGCCGAGATCATGCAGGGCGGTCTGCGGCGGATGCGCGACAAGCGGCGCGAGGAGCGCGAGATGGAGCGCGAGCGCGAGGCCGAGGCCCGCAAGGCGGCGGACCTGTCGAAGCTCGACAAGGACAAGGCGAAGCGGAAGCCCGAGAATGGGCGGGTCAATGGTGAGGAGAAGCGCGAGCGGCCCAGTGATGGGACGGTGAAGGCGCAGGTGAAGAGGGAGCGCTCGGAGCCGGTGGCGGCGCGCGGAGCGGATGGGGATTCGGATTCGGTGGCAGCGCCGGCGGCGGCGGGAAGCACGACGACGCACTGAGTTCCGTCGTCCGGATCGGCGGCTGGGTGGGTGATGGTTCCAAGAACGCGCCGCCGCTCATCGAAGCACTGGATCGAAGCGCTCGGATTCGCATCGCCCGAGGGATCGCCGCGCTGGTCGGACGTGGTCAGATCGCCGCGTTGATCGGACGTGGTCAGATCGCCACGCTGATCGGACGTGGTCAGAGGGGCCGCCAAGGCGCCGAGGCGCCAAGGGATCGGTTTTCGGCAGAGTCCGGCGTCGGACAAGCGTCGTAACAGAGCGCGCAAGTTCGGTCGCCCCTGAGGGGCCGACCGAAGGCGTCGCGTTTTGTCACGTTTGTCTGCTTTGTCACCAGTCATGTCATCCGTCACCCATCACCCGTCACCCGTTAACTG
>JAEYYY010000226.1 GCA_023430775.1 Pseudomonadota bacterium | reverse complement strand
GGCCAGTGAAGTTCACTCCGCAGCAGCACGGATTGGTTTCGAAGCCGTTGCCGGCGACGACATTGAAATCCTCGTCGAAGATGAACACGGCTGTGTCTGCCTCGCTAAAGGGACCCGTGGTCGTGGTGATGCGGATTCGGTCGCCATCGTTGACGGTCACTGAGAGGTCGTCGAACCCGGTGTCATCGAAGTTGAGCAGGCCGTTGAACAGCGTGAAGTCCTGGTTGATCACCTGCGCGTTGCCGTCAAAGCCATCGTTGTCCTCGACCTCTGCGAGCGCCACCGCGCCCGGCAGCGAATGGAACTCGTCGACCGCGAGGTCGAACTGGAAGCCGGTCTCGAGGAATTCGTCAACGGCGACAACGAACATGGTGCCGGCCTGGGTGGGAATCAGGTCGTCGGTGACGAAGCCGCGCTGATTCGCCCACTTGCCGCCCGGCAGCCAGATGAGGAGGGGAGCAAAGAAGTCGCTATCGGAGGTGCCGCGATAGATGGCCGACACAGCCGTGAACGAGAACAGCGAGGTGGTCGCCGACATCGTCACGTTGGTGGCCTGAAAGGTCGGGCCCTTTCCCGGAGACTGCAGCGCGGTGGGGGTGCGCGGCGTGATCGTGAACTCGGACGCGCGCGATGTGACGGTGTCGAGCAGCGTGTCGCTGACTACCAGAGGTCCCGAAGCCGCATCGACGTCGATGAAAACGGTACCCGAGATGGTGTTCTCGGTCTGGTCGTTGACGAAGAGCGTGGTGCCGGGACCTGCGGTGAGGGTGAGATCGCCGAGGAATGGGTGTTCGGGGTCGCGGTTGATGACCAGGAAGAACCCGAGGCCACCCTGCAGGAGCGGGCCGTCGAGGGCAACCTCGAGCGGAGCCTGCACCTCGAAGGCGCTCGTCAGCGTCAACGTTGCGTCGCCGTTAGTCACGGTCACGTCGCGCTTGCCGAGCGCGGCATCGCCGGTGATCGTGATGTTCGCGAACAGCGTGCCGGTGCTCGACACCTCGACGGTGCCCACCGTGATGCCATCACCGAAGCTCACCGTCGATGTGGTATCGAAGGCCGTCCCGTCACCACTGATCTCGACGCGCAGCGTGCGATCCGTGAAGCCCTTCGCCGGGAACACACCGTTCAACGCAGGATCGGGGAGCTCCGTGGGATCGGGAAAGATGATGTCGTCACCACAGCCGAACGCCGTCGGGAGAAGAGCCGTCGCGAGTAAGAGACTGACAAGTTTCGTCGAGCGCATGCACATACCTCTAAAAAATAGGTGGAACCACTCCGCTGGGCCCGACGGTAGACAGCGACGGTGGGTCAGCACAAGAGGCGTGTCCCTTCTTGTGCCTCTGTAACCTTTCTAAACAGCCCACCGCGGCACAAACGGCACCGGCCGTATTTCCTCGACGGAGAGACTGTGTAACCTCCCCGGTCATGACGATCGGATCCTCGACTAAGACGTTCGTGATCGCGGGTGTGCTGGGGAGCACTTCCGCGGCAATGGCAAATCCCACCGTCGAAGTGGGCGGCACCGTCGGACTGCACGCGTTCTCCGACGAGAACGAGCTCGGCGTGTTCGACCAGATGGGCGCAGCGTCGGAGAAGAACTCGCCGCTGTTCGGCCTCCGGCTCGGCGTGTTCTTCAAGGATCTGATCGGCGTCGAGGGCGAGCTCGGCTTCCTGCCGAGCGGCGAGCGTGACGGCGACACCGGCACCACCAACCTGACCTATCGCGGTCACCTGGTCCTCGAGTACGGCAAGCCCAAGCTGACCCCGTTCCTCGTCGGTGGCATCGGCGCGTTCTACGTGTCGAGCACCGACAACAACATGGTCATCTACAAGGACGTCGACGTGGCTCCGTACGTCGGCGCCGGCGCCAAGTACCGCTTCAAGGACAACGGCTGGGGCGTGCGTCTCGATGGCCGTCTCCTGTTCCCGCCGAGCAGCCAGAAGATCGACGGCGCGACCACCGACTTCGAGGTGATGCTGTCCTTCTACAAGGAGTTCAACCGCAAGTCGGAGATCGATAACGATCCGGATCGCGATGGCATCCTCGGTGCCGCCGACGGCTGCCCCACCGAGCCCGAGGACAAGGATGGCTTCGAGGACACCGACGGGTGCCCGGAGAGCGACAACGACAAGGACGGCGTGTTCGACGTCTCCGATCGCTGCCCGCTCGAGCCCGAGGACATCGACCAGTTCGAGGACACCGACGGCTGCCCCGAGCTGGACAACGACAAGGACGGCATCGCCGACGCGACCGACCAGTGCAAGAACGAGCCGGAGGACAAGGACGGCTTCGAGGACGAAGACGGCTGCCCCGACACCGACAACGACAAGGACGGGATCGCCGACAAGGCCGACAAGTGCCCCGACCAGCCCGAGACCATCAACTCGTTCGAGGATGACGACGGCTGCCCGGATCAGGTCGCCGCGATCAAGCAGTTCACCGGCACGATCCAGGGCGTGACGTTCAAGACGTCGTCGTCGCAGATCCTCGCGTCGTCCAACGCCAAGCTCGACGAGGCGATCAAGGTGCTCAACGAGTACCCGCTCCTCAAGCTCGAGATCCACGGCCACACCGACGACCAGATCGTGCTCAAGGGCAGCCCGTTCGCCGACAACCAGGCGCTCTCGGAAGCGCGCGCCGAGGCGGTGAAGGACTACATGGTGAAGAAGGGCGTCGCCGCCGATCGCATCATCGTCAAGGGCTTCGGCGACAGCCAGCCGGTGGCTCCGGTCACCAATGCGGATGGTGTGAAGCTCAAGGGCCAGGCACTCGAGAACGCGCGCGCGAAGAACCGCCGCATCGAGTTCCACCCGGTGCAGTAAGTAGCCCGGGTCTGAAGTGACAAGGCCAGCTCGCTCGAGCTGGCCTTTCTCGTTCCGGAACCGCGCTCGCTCGGAGAATCGAAGATGACGCAAAGACGATGAACGCTGGACCCGATGTCAGGAATCGCGAATGCACGATCGCAACGCCTCGCGAATCACGGTCTCGAGCGTATCGTGGCCGTAGCGGATCGCGAGATCCACGGCCTTGCCAGCTTCGCCTGACCTGTAACCGAGGGTGACAAGGGCCATCCGTGCTTGCGTACGGATGCGCTCTTGTTCGAAGCGCGAGGGCCTCGCTGCTGATGGAGATCCACTCGTGCTCACGTGAGCACTCGGTTCTCGCTTTAAAGGCCGGTCCGGCTCTCGATCATGCGAGCACATGGCAGTCGGGACGTGAGCAGTTGGTTCGTGATCCTCACCATCGCTGGTCGACGCGAAACCGTCCGAGCTCACGACGGTTGCACCGAATACGCGACCTGCATTGCTCACGTGAGCACTCGGTTCTTGCTCGAAGTGGTCCGCTGCGCGAATCACGGCATCGATAACGCGACCCGAATTCGTGCTCACGTGGGCACTCGGTTCTCGCTTTGAAGGCCGGTCCGGCTCTCGATCATGCGAGTACATGGCAATCGGGACATGAGCAGTCGATTCGTGTTCCTGACCATGGCTGGTTGACGCGAAACCGTCCGAGCTCACGACGGTTGCACCGAATACGCGACCTGCATTGCTCACGTGAGCACTCGGTTCGTGCTTGAAGTGGCCCGCAGCGCGAATCACGGCGGCATCCATGGCGTGACCCGAATTCGTGCTCACGTGAGCAGTCGGTTCGTGTTCCTGACCATGGCTGGTCGACGCGAAGCCGTCCGAGCTCACGACGGTTGCACCGAATACACCACCGCGCGGCTCGTGCTCGAAGGGGGCTGCGGGGGGCACGGCGGCATCGATGGCGCGACCTGAATTCGTGCTCACGTGAGCACTCGGCTCGTGTTCCCCACGATGGCCGGTCGGCGCGAGGTGGTCCGCTACGGCGGGATCGATCGCGCCACCCGAATTCGTGCTCACGCGAGCACTCGGATCGAGATGCTGCGCGTCGCGTTTGCGCGAGTGCGCGACGGCCGCATCGAACGCGCGACTGAAATTCGGGCTCGCGTGAGTCGCCGGTTCGTGCACGGTTTCGAGCGGGTCATTCGAGCTCGCGCTCGGGTTGCGCTCGATCGGGTCACGAGCACGCTCGTCGTTAGCAACCATATCGTAAGCAATCTCGTGCTTGCGGCGGACGAGCAGCTCGGAAGCGGTGCCAGCGATCGCGATCAGCCCTCGATGATGCGCGGCGTGGCAGCCGTCGCACAGGACGATGAGGTTCTCGGCATCGTGCGTGCCACCAAGACTGCGCGCGACGATGTGATGGATCTCCAGACAGCGCGTGGACCGGCAGCCTGGAATCTCGCAACGACCACACGCGCGACGGTGAACCATCCGCCGCACGCTCGGCGAGACATCCTGCGTTGCTCGATCAGGCGCGCCGTCGTCGACGCGGCCGATCCATTGCGCATCACAGCACGCGCGTTCGGTGTCGGCCTTCGACAGTGCGTACTTGCGACCGCCACTCTCCTGCCAGCCGCAGCCACACCGCTCGCAGAGTCCAACCGCGATCTGATAGGGCGCCTTGGTGCGCTCACCGCTGCGGCCTTCGAGCGCCATCCGCGCGAAGCAGGCGAGAACGTCGTCATCGGAGAGCACCTCGCCGGGTCCGCGTTCTTCCTGCAGCATGCGCCGTGCGTCGCGAACCAACGCTTCCGTCGCTGGTCGGATGCCCTCGAAGGGAAGCGTCTTGCCGACAAGACTCGGATCCGGCGGATCTTCCGGATCGGAACCGCGTGCGCGGCCTGAGACCATGTTCTCGATCTCGTGGACGCTCTTGCCACGCACCTCGTCGAGCCACCGTTGCTCGTTGTCGTTCGTGCACACTCGCGTCAGCGCGCGGACCGCCGAGTGCGGCAGGCCGCTTGCGAGCGCGGCCGCCAGCTTCGGCAACTCCGCGAGCGCCATCGCAACCCGCACGCGATCGTACCCGGTGCGGGGGGCGTAGCCGAGCCGGCGCTCGAGGTAGTCGGCCATGTTCACGCACCCGACCTCGCGCCAGATCTTCACGCGCACAGCTTCACGGATCCACTTCGCCTCGAGCGCATCGAGCGCTCCGCGGCGATGCACGATCGTTCTCAACGCTGAATCGATCACCTTCCAATCGGCGCCGCCAGTCGGCTCCAGATCGATCGTTTCGCTCGTTCGCACGCGCATGTCCCACTCCTTCGTCGAAAATTGCGACGACCTCTAACATGGAGATTTTTGACCTCTCGCGTTTTTTTTTCAGGAATCGATCGCGATCGTTTCACCTGGATCGCTCGACTCAAAAGGTCAGCGCTCCGACGCCGACAGCACCGATGGATCGATCGAGGCAGTACGACTCTCGACCTCGCCGGTCTCGATCGGTAAAGCTGCTCAGCTGTCGCGCCCATCGGCCGCGCTCCCGTGCGCGATCGCGGGATGCCGAGCCATAGACAGGCGACCTGGACGAGGGCTACGTAGCTAGCCTTGGTCTTCTCGTAGCGAGTGCCGATGGCTCGGAAGCGCTTCAACCCGTGGAAGCAGACTTCGACGAGATCGCGGCTGCGATAGAGCTTCCGGCCGAGCAGCGCTCGTTTGCGTTCGGGCTTCGAGTGGCACGCGCGCGAAGCTCGTTGGAGTCGTAGCCGGTGTCAGCTTCGTGGCGTTCACCCGGCGTGAGCGTGACGTGGACCGGCCGACCTTTCGCGTCGACGATCGCGTGGATCGCCCGACGCATCCTGATGTGCGCGGACCCCAGAACCGTCGGCGATCGACGCGGTTTCGTCGACATCGACTCAGTTGCGAAAGCGGTTGTAGACCTGACGTCCTGCTGCTCGAAATGGAAGCAGAGGTCGCAATCGCGCCCACTGCTCGTCGGGCAACGCGTGACGCTTCGATCACGCCGAGGATCGCAGCTCAACGGCGGACGGCCCCTAAAAGATCACGACATCGTTGATCGGCAGGATGCCTTCACCCGCCGGGTACCCATAGCTCACCCACCCGGTGTTCGTGTCCTCGCTGCCCCAGCCCCACACCCAGACGCCGAACGGACCCGCCGAGCTCATCTCCTGCACGCCGTTGTTGCAGGTGCCCGCCATCGAGTTCCAGTGGTCGACCAGCTTGACGTGCGCGATCTCGTACTCGCCCGCGGTTCCCACTGGCTGCCAGTTCGTGATGTTGCCCATGCACTTCAGATCCACGTCGTAAAACCCGTTGTCCTTCTTCGACCGCACGACGGTGAGGTTCGTGAACGGATACGTGTGATCGGTGAAGAACACGTAGTGATAGAGATACTGCGGCGGCGGCACGAGGCGCACGAAGTCGGGATCGCCGACGCCGCCTTCACCCATCTCGCCCGAGCCGGTCATGTACGTGAACATCGAGAACGGGTGCGAATCGTCCTGCGACCGCACCGTGAACGGCTTGTCGGTGCGGATCTCGAGCTTCTCGCCGAGGTTGACCGCGGCCGGTCCCATGTTCGGTGGATCGTAGGTGAGCACGGTGCCGTCGACCGCGCCGTAGATCCGGTAGACGCGCTGCTCGCCCGGCGCCTTGCGATCGGGGTGCGGCGCGGCGACGTAGACCGAGCCGAGCGCTTGCACCGGCGCGAGCATCTGCTCGCCGTGATCGCCGCAGCAGCGATCGATCGACATGATCGTGTGACCGCCGAACACGCCGATCGGCTTGTCGGCGTTGATCGGCGAGCCGGAGAGCGGCGCGAACTGCGTGAACTGCGCGTACTCGCCCTTGTTGAGCGTGACCGTGTACTCGGTGTTCGCGGTGCCCGCCGGTAGGCCGCCACCGCCGGCGATGTTGGACTTGGGACGGATCGTGACCGTGGTGTTGTCCTCGGCCGCGACGATGTTGTGCGACGGCCCGTCGGCGATCTGGATCGGCGGCGTCGGACCGTCGGTGTCCATCGCGCTGACGGCGATGTAGTTGTTGCCCCACGCGGTGGTCGGGATCAGCAGCGTGGCGCCGGTGGCGGCGGCCGCACCACCGCCGAACGGCAGCATCTGGTAGGCGACGACGGGCATGTCGGTGGTGAGGTGGAAGGCCTTGCCCTTGCCGGTGCCGGCGATCTGGACGCCGCTGGACAGCGCGGCCTGGACGGGGCAAGCGACGTGCATGAAGCCGGGCACCTGGACGAGGAAGATGATCGCGACCTCGCCCGGCGCGAGACCCACGGCGGGATCGTACGGGCCGTAGGTCAGCGACTGACCGGTGCCCTGCGGGATCTTCGCGAACTTCGAGAGATCCATCGAGACGTTGTCCCAGGTGACATCGAGGTGCGCGTTCGCGAGCGAGGTGTTGGCGACGAACATCGTGTAGCAACCACCGCGCGGTGGGCCTTCGGCGCCGTCCATGTCGACGGCGTAGTAGTCGCAACCGATCGACGAGTGGTTGGCATCGGCGGCCGCGCAAGCGGGCATGCACGTGCCCATCGCGCAGCTCTGATCGGCGGGACACGCGATCTCGTTGCCGTCGCAATCGACGACGGCGGTGTTGTCATCGGAGCAGCGCGGACAGCTGCCGCCCGGCGTGTCGTCATCGCCAGCTCCGTTTTCGCGACCAGACGGACCACATGCCGCGAGCGCGGCAACCAAGCAAAGAATGCGCAGCATCGATTGTCTCCCTCTCGCTGCGCACGCTAGTCGGAGAGCGCGTCGAATGAACAGCCCTTAATTGCGGGTGCCAGTCGTTTTTGTCGAGCAATGTCGGGATGTTCTGCGCGTGTTGCACAACAACATGCACCGTCTGTGCAGCGCGTTCACCGCGAAGTGAATGGCAGCGCGATCACCGACATCGCCCTGGCAACGTCGGTGATGCCGAGCCGCGGGCCGGCGCTCTCGCGATCGCGCTCGATCAGGTCGAGCAGCGCGAGGGCTTCGCGGGCACTGCCGATCCGCTTCTTGGCATCGCGCGCGGCGAGCTTGCGCGAGAATGCTTCGAGCAGGGGATCGACCGTGACGTGCGGCGCGCGCTTGGCGATCGGCGGGTGATCCTGGTTGATGTTCGCGACCGCGACCTCGATCGCGGTGCCATCGAACGGCTGCTTGCCGGAGAGCATCTCGTAGAGGATCACGCCGAGCGCGAAGATGTCGATCCGCTCGTCGAAGGGCTCGCACTGCGCTTGCTCGGGGGCCATGTAGATCGGTGTCCCGAGCACCTGGCCCGATTGCGTGAGCTTGGTGCGCGCGACGGTCTCCGGATCGCGCAGCACGGCGATGCCGAAATCGACGAGCCGCGGCGTCTCGCGACCCTCGGCATCGACCTCGACCATGATGTTCTCGGGCTTGAGATCGCGATGGATGAGGCCGTGAGCGTGCGCGTGATCGAGACCGTTGAGGATGCCGCGCAGCAGCGGCAGGATGCGCCTGGGTGGGAGCGGCGAGGCCATCGAAGCGCGCAGCGGCCTGCCGGCGGCGAACTCGAGGACGATCACGCGGTGTCCTGCCGACTCGCCTTCGTCGATCACGCTGACGACGTTGGGGTGCTGGAGCTTGGCCGCGGCCTTGGCCTCGCGCTCGAAGCGCCGCAGGATGGTCGGCTCGTGCAGCAGGTCGGGGTGCAGCACCTTGATCGCGACCTGGCGCGGCAGCTTGACGTGCTTGCCGCGGAACACGCTGCCCATCCCGCCGCTGCCGATCTCCTCCTCGACGAGGTAGCGGTCGAGCACGATCTGTCCCACCAGCGTCACGCGGCCTCAGGGTGACACTTGACGACGGCGACGCGCAATACTGCGGGCGGATGGCTCGCGCGCAGAAGCGGAAACCGCCGGCAAAGCGGAAGCCGAAGCCAGAGCAAGCGCCGCTCGCCGTCGCACTCGCCGCCGTGCGCGAGCAACGCTTCGACGTCGCGCTGGCTGCCTTGCTCGACGCCTGGCGGGCCGAGCCTTCCGAGGGGCTCGCCGAGGCGATCGATCTGGTGTCGTCGCGGGTCAAGGCGCCGGGGGTGCTGCGCGGCAAGGGCAGGCAGGCGCTCGGTGCGTGGCAGACCCGCGCTGCCACGGCCAGGCCGCAGGACGTGCCGATGCTGCTCGACGTGCTCGCCGATGCGGCGTCGGGCGACGGCAAGGACCGCTTGAAGATGATCTCGAGGCTGATGCCGGATCCGCGGATCGATCGGGCGCTCGTCGATCTGATCGAGCGCGTGCCGTATCGCGCGACGTCGACCCGGCCGTTCTGGACCACGCTGTTCTCGCTCGCGGCCAGGATCACGGACACGCGCCAGCTGCGTCGCCTCGACACGCTACAGGCGGACGGCATCGCGCTCACCATGCAGACGTGGCTGCGCCAGAAGATCGCGGCACTGCGCGAGGACTGCGCGTGGAAGCTCGCGGCGGTCAATCCCGAGCCGCCCGAGCTCGCCGAGCTCGTCGCGTTGCTCGGGCCGCCGAAGCTCAGCGTCGGCTCGAAGAACCTGGAGGCCCTGCTCGCCGCGATCTACGACGCCCCGGATGACGATGCTCCGCGCCACGTCTATGCAGACGCGTTGCTCGAGCGCGGTGATCCGCGCGGCGAATTCATCGCGCTGCAGATGCGGCCGGCGAGTGATCCCGTACGCGACGCGAAGAAGCGCGAGAAGGAGCTGCTCGCGACGTACGGCAAGCAATGGCTCGGCGATCTGGCGCCGGTGATCATGACGGGCTTCACGTTCGAGCGCGGCTTCCTCGCCGAGTGCAAGGTCGACAACCGGCACATCGATCGGGTGAAGAAGCTGGTCGGTCATCCGGCGTGGGCGACGGTGCGCAGCATCTCCGGCTCGGCCTCGATCGCGCTCGATCCGGTGATGCGGGCGCTGCGCCGCCTCGCATTCGTGTCGTACGAGGCGCGCAACCACGAGGACTTGCCGACGTCGTGGCGCGATCTGCTGCTCGACACCGAGCGCCCGATCGAGGCGCTGCGCTACGCCGGCATCCAGACCGACGAGCACTGGGAGGCTGCGCTCGAGAACAACGACTCGGTGCGGCCCGGCGTGCAGGGCCGCTGGGTCTACGTTCCCGAGGTTCAGGAGGTCGCCGCGCTGTGCTCGTGCAAGGCGTTGCCGCGGCTGCGCGAGCTGGTGATCGTCGCGCAACCGGATCGCATCGCGCCGGCGCTGTTCGGCTCGGAGCTGATCCGGCGCCTCGACATCGCCGGGTTCGTCTTCGACTATCGCAATCGCAGTCCGCGCCGGCCGGTGCTCGAGGGGTTCGCCGGCGCGTTGCGCGATGCACCGGTGCGCGTGCTGCGGTTCGAGCTCGGCCCCGATTACCACACGACGCATCTCGAGCTGACACGTGGTGATCGGGGGTACGCCACCGCGACGATGACCCTCGGGCCGACGACCGGCAGCAGCTGGAGTCAGACGCTGGTCGACGAGGCGATCGGGATCCTCGACACGCTACCGAACACGTTGCGCGAGCTTCGCGTCACGACACGCCGCAACACCGATCCGCAGCAGGTCGCGCGATTGCGCGCTGCTGCAGAGCAGATGCAGCTCGACGTCTGCGACGTCGACTACTGAGCTGCGCGCTCTTATCGAGCGGGGACGGCGCAGACGCGGCGGCCGTCGAACGCGTCGTCGTTCATGCCGACGATCCACACGCCACCATTGAACACCGCGAGGTCGTACGCGTCGTCGACCGTCGGGACGGTGTCGAGGCCACGCGAGTTGAGGCGACCGTCGTTGTCGACGAAGCCGACCACCGCCGCGCCGTGGGCGTCGATGTAGCTGATCCAGAACCGCTCGCCGTCATAGGCGACGCGCGGCGACCGTGCTGCATCCGCGATCCGCACCTTGCTCGTCAGCTGGTTGACGGCACCGATCTCGAGATCGCTGCGATAGATGTTGCCGTCCTCGACGAACACCAGCATGCCGATCTTGCCGAACGGATGGACGGCGATGCGCGCCTGCTCGCAGCCGAAGTCGTGCACGCTCTCGCTGCGCGTCGACAGCTGCTGGATGTGGCACTGGTGGGTTTCGGTCGACCACGCCAGCATGACGTCATCGAGGAACGGCATCGCCGCCATCGACACGATCGAGGACTTGGTGAGCTCGACCGCCGGCAGCGCCTGCCAGGTCGCGCCGGAGAAGCCGTTGGCGACCAGGCCCGCGGAACCGCCGGTGATGGCGACCTGCGTGTTGCCGACCTCCATGACCGGCGTGACGAGCGTGCCGGTGAAGTCACCGAGCCCGAAGCGCGCGCCGAGATCATCGCGAACGATGTCGAGCGCGACCTTGTCGTCGATCTGCGAGGCGACCACCAGGCGGTCCGCCGCACTGCTCGCGGACACCCCGGTGTAGTTGCGGTCGTCGCGGATCGCGATCATGTCGCGATCGAAGAGCTCGCCGCGGCCATCGATCCGGAAGCCGCGCACGGCGCCGCCATCCTTGGGGACGGTGAACACCGTGGCCCCGGACTGGGTGGCCGCGACCGAGACGTCGAGGTTCTTGGTGTCCGGCGTCAGCTCCCAGTTTCTCTGATCGCAGACCTCGGTGATGAACGGGACCACGTCGACCAGCCCATCGGGATCGTCGATGTCAGGACGGCTTGTCGAAGGAGGTTCAGTGCCAGGCGTGTCGTCGCCGAAAGCGCAGCCGCTTCCGACGAGCATCAGCGTGCAAAAGAGTCGCATCTGACCATTATCCGGGACCGGTCAAATCCGGTGCAAGATCTAGGACGAGGTTCGTCTGCTCCCGTCGCGGAGCCAACGATTGGGCCGTTTCCCTTGCAGTTTTGGTGATTTAGTCGGAGAAACAAGGCTCGGCGGGATCGCGAAAACTTCATGAAGCGAATCATTTTGGTCGAGGACAGCCCCATTATTCAGGCCGCCGCGATGTACGCGCTTGGCCAGGCGGGGTTCGAGGTCGCGGTGCGGGCGAGCTATGACGAGCTGCTTTCCCAGTCGCTCGCCGGCTACGACCTGATCCTGATGGACGTCCAGATGCCGGAGCTGTTCGGCGACGATGTTGCCGCCGTGCTGCGCAACGAGCGCGGCGTGACCACGCCGATCTATCTGTTCTCGAGCCTGCCGCCGAAGGAGCTCGAGGAGCGCGCGCGCGCCGCGAAGGTCGACGGCTTCATCTCCAAGGAGGGCGGGATGGAGGAGCTGGTCAGCCGGGTGAAGCAGATCCTCGGCTGATCCCGAGGTGCGCCGCGAGCTGGTGCATGCGATCGTGACCCCAGAACATGTCGGCGCCGGCGAAGAACGTCGGCACGCCGAACGCACCGCGACGGATCGCTTCCTCGGTGGTCGCCTTGAGCTCGTCCTTGATGCTCGCGTCATCGAGGAGCGGCGCGATCGCTGGATAGCCGAGCTCGCTCGCGAGCGCGCCGACCGCATCGCGCGATGACACGTCGCGACCCTGTTGCCAGACCGCGCGGAACATCGCGGCGTGGTAGCCGGCGAAGCAGTCGGTGCGCCTGGCCGCGAGGGCGCCGCGCAGCGCGTAGAGGCCGTTGACGGGGAAGTTGTTCGGCACGCGCAGATCGATCGCGAGCTCGGCGGCGCAGCGGCGGAGGTCCTGGATCATCCACGACAGCTTCGGCCCGCTGAACGGAATGCCGGTCTTGAACGCGTCGAAGCCGCGCAGATAGACCGGGCGGTAGGCGATCTCGACGCCCGGCAGCCGCGCGGCGATCGTCTCGTTGGCGAGAAACGAGTACGGGCTCGCGTAGTCGTAGAACAGCTCGACCAATCAGTTCATCTTCGCGCCCTCGGTGATCCACACCAGGATCTTCTGGTAGTCGGGATCCGAGGCGCTGGCGAACGTGACGTTGGGGTGCGTGTCGGGCGGGTTCTCGCGCGACGGCATGCGCAACACGAGGCTGGCCTCGGGATTCCCGACCACCACGCGCGTCGGGTCTTCCTCGACGAGCTCGCTGTAGACCTGCTGCACCGGACCGTCGAGCTTGAGCCCCCCGAGGTCGAAGCCGATGCCGCCGCCCGAGTGACAGGCTTCGCAACCGCGGCCGCCGCCGCCCGACTTGAAGATCGGAACGATGTCGTTCGCGAACGACACGTTGGTCGGCAGATCGGGCGCGCCATCGGTGACGACCACGCGCGCGATCGTCACCGCGCCGGCGGTGACCGGCGATGCGGGCATGACGAGCGTGACGGTGGGCGATGCAGCGACGCCGAGCTCGGCGACTCCGGTCGGTACCTCGAAGAACACCGCGTAGCCCGAAGCCGAGCTGCTGTTGGCAGCGTCGTCGGGGGCGAGGTCGGCGTCGAGGAAGAACGGACCTTCGACACCGCCGGCGACCACCAGCTGACCACCGGGGACGCCTGCCTTCGCGGCGCCCGCTTCGTCGACCAGCTCGAGGATCAACACGCCGGTGGCGGCCGAGGGCGTGACGCCGAAGCCGGCGGCGAGATCGGCGAGGAACGTCTCGCTGACGGTCGGCGTCAGCACGCCGTCGATATCGTCGGTCAGGACCTCGATCGACGGTCCGAACGTCGGCCGATGCGTGCCCGCGACCGAGGCCTGGATCTGGAACGTCGAGTTGTCGGGCACGCCCTCGATCGTGAAGCTGCCGTTCTGCGCGGTGACCCGCGGGGCAGGAGACACGCCCGACGTGGTCACGCTGGCGGCACCGCTGACCGGATCGCCGGTCGCGAAGTCGATGACGTCGCCGGTGACGGTGCGTGAACCACCCAACGGCTCGCCATCGTCGTCGCCGTTGGCAGGGTCACCGCCGCAGCCGACCAGCACAAGTAGAAACAGGACGAGCCATCGAGCAGGCATGCGTGCTCCTTCCCCCGGTGTACGCATTGTGAGGCTTGGCCACGCACAGGTCGCAGGTTTTTTTGCGCTGCTATGTCGCGAACATGTCAGGCCTGAAGGTGGCATTCGGGTTGCTGCTCATCCTTCCATGAAAGCGCTGCCCGTTGTCGCCATCGCGCTCGCGAGCGCGACCGCGCATGCGGACGGCGTGTATTTCCAGCAGATGTTCGGGATCGGCAACGCCGAGACCCCGTTGATCGGCAAGACGATCCAGACCCGCGCGGGCGTCGGTGCGCGGGTCGACAGCCTCGCGATCGAGGCGTGGGTGGCATCGGACAGCGCACCCAAGCGCGATGGCGCACTGCTCGGTCTCGTCGGCGGCGAGCCCGCGATGGGTACCGACCTCGCGAGCTATGGCGTGGCCCTGCGGACGATCGTTCCGATCCACCGCAGCGAGAAGGTGACGTTCGAGGGCTACACGCGCATGTCGGCCGGGCTCGTCGAGTCGACGGGGCGCCTCGACGGCTTCGCGGGCAACGTGCTCGGCGTCGGCGGCGGCTTTCAGGTGCGCGGCCGCGTGCGCGCGCTCGGCTTCGCGTGGGCACCGCTGTTCTTCGTCAAGCGCGGCCCGAAGGTCACCGGCGCGCTGTTCGTCGATTACGGCTACGACCGCATGACGCTCGCGCGCGCCGATCGCGAGCTCGTCACCAGGACGAATCACCTGGTGATGGGCTTCGCGATCGGCTCGGCGTTCTAGTGCTCGAGAAAGGCCTCGGTCTCGCGCTGGCGAGACGCGGCCTCTTCACGCGACTTCATGTCGATCCAGCTGCCCGCGTAGGCGGACACCCGGTTCATCACCGCGTCGCGCAACAGCGCCATCGCGATGCCACCGATCGCAGTGCGAACGACGCCACCTTTCTTGCTCGGCTGGAGCAGACCGAGCAACGCGCCGACGGCGAACGCACCGAGGGTGGTCGCGACGGGATGCTCGGCGATCAGCTGCTTCGCCTCCTCGAGGTTATCGACCTCGGGCTCCGCGAGCGGCGGCTCGATCGACTGCTTCGGCTGATGACGGTCTTCGACGATCATCGGCGAACCAACCGCATCGCGAGGTAGCCCACCCCGAACGCGATGCCGATCGCGGCGAACGGATGCGCCTTGACCAGCTCGCTCACCTTGTCGAATGCCTTGCCGCCCTGGTCCTTCGCCTTGCTCTGCAGGTCGACGACCTTGTCCTTGATCGCGTTCACCTTGTCGTGACCCTGATCGACGAGCCCCTTGACGCTGTCGCGGATCGCGTCGAGCCGATGCGGCGCCATCGCGCCGGTGCCATTGCCGTTGCGGTTGTTCTGCATGTCCGTTTCCTCCTGTTAGGCAAACCGTGGAGCACACCGCGTGCCTCACCGAGCCGAGCCTGATTCGTGCGCGCACGGGGCTGCGCGGCTGCGCGCGCCGTGTCGTCGACGCACGTCAGCGATTGCGAGCGAGGACGATGATCTCGCCGGCGACGTGATCGCGAGCCGCCTTCGGCACGATCGTGCGGCCGAGCGGCGGCGTCCACCGCGGCTTCGGGACCGGGAGCACGGGGAACATCTCCGTGTTGCCCGTCTCGAGCGTCTCGGGGTCGACGACCACGCACTCGTCGCTGGGCACCACGTCGGGCCACGGTCGCGCCAGCGCGGTCTCGGCGAGCGCGGGATCGCCCTCGGCGTAGCCGTAGTCGCTGACGTCGACCTCGATGCTGTCGTCGCTCTCGGGCAGCTGATCGATCGGGATCGAGGTGTCGGAGATCTCCATCGCGGCGTACGCGGTGGCGGCGAGATCGAGCGCGATCGAGCGCGCGGTGTGGCGAACTTCATTGGCGCCGGGGCGCTTGCCGGGCTGCTTGCCGAGCAAGCGGTGGATCAGGGCGCACAGCTGTGGCGGCGCATCGCACAGTTTGTCGAGCGGCTCCGGCTCGCTCGCGAGGTGCATCGCGACGACCTCGGCGAGCGTGCGGCCATCGAACGGCGGCTTGCCGACGAGCGCCTCGTACGCGATCACGCCGAGGGCGTAGAGATCGACGGCGGCGCCGACGTTCTTTCCCATCGCCTGCTCGGGTGCCATGTAGATCGGCGTGCCGGGAGTCATGCCCTCGAGCGTCAGCCGTCCCGCCGGTCCGAGGCGAGCGACGCCCCAGTCGATGACGCGCATCGGGAACTCGGGATCGTCGGCGGCGAGCAGCAGGTTGTCGGGTTTGAGATCGCGGTGGACGATGCCGCGGATGTGAACCGACGCGAGCACGTCGGCGACGTTCGCCATCAGCGCGGCGACCTCTTCCGCCGCCAGCCTCTTGTCGCGCGCGAGGCGGCGGGCGAGCGACTCGCCGGGCACCAGCTCCATCGCGATCCACGGCCGGTGATCGGGCAGCACGTTGCACTCGTAGACGCGGACGATGCCGGGGTGGCGAAGGTCCTCGAGGATCGACGCCTCCTGCACCATGCGCGTCGCCATGCCCGGGTGCTTGCGGAGGTCTTCGTGCATGACCTTGATCGCTGCGCGCCTGGGCAACACCGAGTGTGCGGCTTCGTAGACCGTGCCCATGCCGCCTCGCCCGATTTCTCGGACCAACCGGTAGGAACCGATTTGAGATTCGGGGCCGAGATCGGCCGCGCGAGGAAGCATGTTCGGTCTCGGTGCAGGAAGCTTGCCGACGCCAAATCTCTTGCTCCCGCCGGTGGCACGAGGCGTGCTCGTCCCCGGCGCGATGCGACGTGATCAGGCGACGCTGCGGGCAGGAGACCGGATCTCCGCCTACCAGATCGAAGGTCAGCTCGGCGCGGGTGGCATGGGTTGGGTGTTCCGAGCGAAGCATCAGCTCGACGGTCACGTCGTCGCGCTCAAAGTGCTGCGCGATGACCAGCTTGCAGTCGATCGCGCGATCGATCGCATGATGCGCGAGGCCGCGATCCTCGCGTCCATCCATCACGACGGTGTGCCCCGGTTCTACGAATGCGGCGTGTTGCCCGACGGCAGGCCGTGGATCGCGATGGAGCTCGTCGAGGGCACGCCGCTCACCGAGACGATCCAGCGCGGCACGATGAGCCCCGACGCCGTGATCGACCTCGTCGACAGTGTGGCCGGTGTGCTCGCCGCGGCGCACGATCGCGGCGTCACGCACCGCGATCTCAAGCCCGACAACGTGTTCCTGACGCCTTCCTCGACCTACCCGGTGCGGGTCATCGACTGGGGAATCGCGCACCATCTCGCGGGCACCCGCTACACGGACATCAACGAGGCGATCGGAACGCCGACGTACATGGCTCCGGAGCAGGCGCGCGGTGGATCGCCGAACGGCACCTGCGATGTCTACGGGCTCGGCGTCGTCGCGTATCACGCCCTCGCGGGACGACCGCCGTTCGTCGGCGGCTCCGCGATCGAGATCCTCGTCCAGCATCTCAACCGTCCCGTGCCGCCGCTCGCGCCGCGCTGCCCGCACGCGCCGATCGGCCTGGTCGAGCTGATCGAGCGCATGCTCGCGAAGTCGACCGACGCGCGACCGACCGCGTTCGACGTCCGCGCCGCCACGCAGCAGATGAAGACGTCCACCAGCAGCAACAGCGGCCCGACCGTCTCGTTCTACATCGACGGCGTTCCCGCCCAGATCATCGACGAGCAGACCGGCGCGACCACGTCGCTGCGAGCACCCAACCTCGCCAAGACCGGTCACGGCTGATCAGGCGTCGGGGCCTTCCATGTCGCGGAGGTCGTCGAGCGACAGCTCGACCATGTCGCTGTCGTCGAAGAGGCGCAGCTGGTTCGAGCTCTCGGAGACCTCGTCCTCGTAGAACGGGTCATCTTCGTAGTCGTCGTCGTAGCCATACGGGCTCCGATCGGACTCCTCGCGCTCGAGCTCGAATTCGCGCTCGCGATCGGGACGACGGTCTTCGGTGTCGGGATCGAAAGGGTCGCGCAGCATGGCGACCAGCGCAGCAAGCGCGGTGCCACGGGGCAGGCCGCGCTAACGCACGAGGGGCAGCGTGAAAGAAAATTCAGCACCGTGGCCGTGCTGACTGGCCACGGCGATCTTGCCGCCATGCGCGTCGACAATGCCCTTCGCGATCGCGAGGCCGAGGCCGGCGCCACCCTTCTTCGTGCGGCCGCTCCAGTAGCGATCGAAGATGTGCGGCAGCTCGGCCTCCGAGATTCCCGGGCCGCCGTCGCGCACCACGAACGTCGCGTCCTTGCCGTTGCGCTTGAGCCCGATCTCGATCGCCGAGCCGCGCGCGTGCTTGAGTGCGTTGCCGATCAGGTTCGACAGCACCTGGAGCACGCGCTCGCGATCGGCGGCGACCAGCGTGGGCTCGCCCGGTAGCTGGGCGACGATCACGCCGCCGCTCTCCTTCGCGAGTAACTCGTGATCCTGGGCGGCCTGATTGACGATCGAGATCGCGTCGACGGTGCCGCGGTTGAGCTGCAGCTTGCCGTTCTCGATCTGCGCGGCCTCGAGGAGATCCGCGATCAGGCGCTCGGCGCGGCCGATCGAACGCTCGATCGCGCCGAGATACCGCTTCGAGGATTCGGGGACCTCGTCGCGCAACGCCTCGACGGCGAGGCTGATCGCGTGGAGCGGGCCACGCAGGTCGTGCGAGACCACGGCGAGGATGTCGTCCTTCGCTCGCGCGGCCTGGTTGGCAGCCTCGATCGCGCGCGACGACTCGGCCTCGGCGCGGCCGATCCGGATCGCGAACCGGATGCGCAGAGACAGTCGCCGTGGCGACAGGTCTGCCTTCGGGATCACGTCGGTGACGCCGGCGTCGGCGGCTGCCTGGAGCAGCTCGTCGTCGTGGCCTGCGGTCAGCAGGACCACCGGTGTCTTGATGTCGCGCTCGCGCAGCTTCTGCGTCAGTGCGATGCCCGGCGTGCCCGGAAGATCCTGATCGATGATCAGGCAGTCATAAGGCATCGCCGCTTGCACGAGGCCGGTGTCGGCGGCCATCGCCTCGTCGAGCCCGGTGATGGTGAGACCACCTTGCTCGAGCGCGTGGCGAATGGCGAGCCGATCGACCTCGGCTGCCGCGATCACGAGGAGCCGAACCGGACCAGGCATGCGCTACGAGTGTGGCTCGACCTCGCCCGGCTGTCCCGAGCTGCTCGTCGGTGGAATGGTGTGACCATTCGATCCGCCCGACGCCGCCCCGTTGGAGGATGCCGAAGCCGGCTGCGTGGGGATTGGCCGCGAGCCGGCGGCATGCTCGGAGGGCTTCTGTTCGTGACGCGGCTCCTCGAGCCGGCGGTACAGCGACCGGCGGTCGATGCCGAGGATGCGCGCGGCGTGGGTCTTGTTGCCACCGACCGCGTTGAGCACCTGGCGGACGTAGCGGCGCTCCATCTCGTCGAGCGTGATCAGCTCGCCGGGAGACTCCGTGGTGATGACGATCTTCGAGCTCTGGTGCTCCTGCACCTTCGCCGGGAGGTCATCGACGGTGATCTCGTCGAGGCGGCACAGCGCGACCGCGCGCTCCATGCAGTTCTCGAGCTCGCGGACGTTGCCGGGCCAGTCGTAGTCGATCAGCAGACGCGCTGCCGGACCCGAGATGCCCTGCACCGGCTTGTTGGTGCGGCCGGCGATCCGCTTGAGGAAGTACTGCGCGAGCAGGAGGATGTCACCGGCGCGCGAGCGGAGCGGAGGCACCGGAATCGCGACGACGTTGATGCGATAGAACAGGTCTTCGCGGAACCGCTTCTCCTCGACCTCGGTCTCGAGATCGCGGTTGGTGGCAGTGACGACGCGGGCCTCGAACGGCACCTCCTCGTCGCCGCCGACCGGGCGGACCTTGCGCTCCTGGAGGACGCGCAGCAGCTTGACCTGCATCTCGATCGGCATCTCGCCGACCTCGTCGAGGAAGATCGTGCCGGCGCCCGCCTGAACGAACAGACCAGCGCGCGACCGCTTCGCGTCGGTGAAGGCACCGCGGAGGTGACCGAACAGCTCGCTCTCGAGGAGCGGCGCCGGCATCGCGGCGCAGTTCACCGCGACGAACGGCTGATCGCGGCGCGGCGACAGCGAGTGCAGCGCGCGAGCGACCAGCTCCTTACCGGTGCCGGACTCGCCGGTGACGAGGACCGTGGCGTCGCTGTCCGAGACGCGGCGGATCATCTCGATCGTCTCGCGGATCGCCGGGCTGTTGCCGGCGATGCCATCGATCGGGATGTTGCCGTCGGCGGCCTGGCGCAGGCGCTTGACCTCGCGGCGCAGCGTCAGGTGCTCGAGCGCGCGGCCCACGGATATCGCGAGCGCGTCGACCTTCACCGGCTTCGTGATGAAGTCGTACGCGCCGGCGCGGATCGCGGCGATGGCAGTCTCGAGGCCCCCTTGGCCGGTCAGCACGATCGGGAGTAAGTCCGGATGGCGCTGGCGCAGCTCCTGACATAGGTCGATTCCGGACATCCCCGACATCTGCACATCGGTGACGACGACGTCGACCGACTCGGTCCGGAGGTGCTCGAGGCACTGCTGCGCCGAGTTGACCGCATCGACGTCGAATCCGCGCTTGCGCAGGCTGTCGCGCAAGAGGACCGCGGTGTCATCGTCGTCGTCGACGATCAGGATGGTTCCGTTCACTGTGGGGTCATACCTTTCTGCCGCCTACGAGTCCAGACAGGGATCCAGACCGGGTCACTCTCACGCGGCGGGCCGGCGACCAGCGACGAAGCTGACGATCGCCATGATG
>JAEYYY010000101.1 GCA_023430775.1 Pseudomonadota bacterium | reverse complement strand
GCCCTCGCCTGCGATCCGTGGTTCGTCCCCGTCGACGCCGCGATCGTCGGCATCGTCGCCGGCCTCGCCGTCGACAACCCCGCGAAGCGAGAGTCATGAGGTACTGCCGCGTCGTCGGCCCGCTGTGGGCGAGCGTCAAGCACCCGGCGTTCGCCGGCAAGCCGCTGTTCGTCGTCCAGCCGCTCGACGACAAGGGCGCCGACGTCGGCACCACGTTCGTCGCGATCGATACCGTCCAGGCCGGCGTCGGCGACAAGGTGCTGGTGCTCACCGAGGGCACCGGCACCCGCCAGATCCTGAAGCAGGGCGACATCGTGCCGATCCGCTCGACCATCGTCGGCGTGGTCGACCAGGTGGAAACCGGCTGATGGCGACCAAGCTCCGCGTCCAGGTCGCCGAGACCTCCCGCCTGCTTCACCAGTTCGGCTGGGTCGCCAACCACGACGGCAACGTCACCGCGCGCGACGGCGGTCGGTTCATCGCCACGCCGACCGCGACCTCGAAGCGCGTGATCGCCGAGCGCGACCTGATCGAGGTCGATGCCAAGGGCGCCGTGATCGGTCACGGCAAGGTGTTCGGCGAGATCGGCCTGCACCTCGCCGTCTACGAGCGCCGCCCCGACATCCACTGCGTGGTCCACGCGCACCCGCCGAACGCGACCGCGATCGGCTCGACGCGCGGCAATCCGATCGAGCGCCCGTTCATCGCCGAGGCCCTGGTCTCGCTCGGCCCGCGGATTCCGAAGATCCCGTACGCGCAGCCCGGCAACGAGGCGAAGGCCGCGCTCGCGCCGTGGTGCGAGCTGGTCGACGCGGTCATCCTCGGCAACCACGGCGTCCTGACCTGGGGCGCGACGCCCGAGCAAGCACTGCTCCGCATGGAGCTGGTCGAGCACCTCGCGAAGATCGCGATCGCCGCCATCCCGCTCGGGGGCGTCGAGCCACTCCCCGAGTCCGCGATCGCCCCGCTCCTCGCCGCCCGCGCGAAGGCCGGCATCGGTCGCGCCGCGGATCGCGCGGTCGAGCTCGCCGCCCAGCTCGGCGCATCGTCGACCAGACCCGTCGTCGCCTGCGCCCCTGCCCCACACTCCGACGTGCCGACGATTTCTCCCACCGGGGGGCCTACGGGGGTGCCCCCCGTAGCAAATGGATCTCGCGATCTTGCGTCGGTCGTCCGCGAGGAGATCGTGCGCGCACTTTCCAAGTAACCACCCCGGTGGGCCCGCGTAGGCCACCCACGATGCGCGGGTTTCTTCCTCTCCTTCTCCTCGCCGGCTGCGCCACCGCGGAAGGCGATTCCAAGATGACCGCTCCCAAGGGCGACGGCGGTCCGCTGGTCCTCGAGCTGTTCACGTCGCAGGGCTGCAGCTCGTGCCCGCCCGCCGACAAGCTGCTCGCGTCACTCGCCAAGGAAGGCGCGGACGGCAAGCTCGCGCCGCTGTCGTTCCACGTCGACTACTGGAACGGTCTCGGCTGGGCCGATCCGTACTCGAAGGAAGAATGGACCGAGCGCCAGCACGCCTATGCCCGCGCCCTCGGCGACACCCGCGTCTACACGCCGGAGCTGGTGATCGGCGGTGCGCAAGGCATGGTCGGTTCGAGCACCGGCCAGATCCGAATGGCGATCGCGAAGGCGTCGCGCCCTGCACTGCTGGCGGCAACCGGCAAGTGGACGGCGGATAGCCTCGAGGTCACCTCCGACATCCCGGCGAGCACCGACGTGCTCGTCGCCGTCTGGGAGGCCGAGCGCACGGTCAAGGTGCCGCGGGGCGAGAACACGGGCGAGACGCTGTCGAACGTCCGGATCGTCCGCCGCCTGGTGAAGGTGCCGGCCGGCAAGTCGGTGAAGATCGCGCTCGATCCGGCCTGGAAGTCGGTGGGGGCCGTCGCCTTCGCGCAGCGCGCCGACAAGAAGATCATCGCGTCGGCGATGCTTCCGCGCAGCTAGCTGCCGCACCTTGCAAGTGGCAATTCACCCGCTCCCCACGCCGCTGGGATACAAACGGATCATGCGTGCAGTCGCCCTGGTCCTGTGCCTGACCTTCACCGCGTGCTTCCCGAACAACGCGAAGCACCGCACGTACGCGAAGATCACCGAGGGCGCCTTCATCGCCGGTGGCATCGGCATGCTCGCGGTGTCGAGCACGCAGGCGGATTGCGATCAGGACATCGGCCTCGGCATGCCGAAGCAGGACTGCAAGTCGAAGGCGGGCCTGATCAGCGGTGTCGGCCTGACCATGATCCTGCTCGGCATGGTCGGCTTCGCGGCGACCGTGACCACGGCAGTGGACGACTCCGCGAACGGCGGGCCGCCGGCCAAGACCAACTCCTCGCAATCCAGCCTGACCACGCCGGTGCCGCCGATGGCCGCGGCGCCGAGCTTCGGCTTCTAGGGCTGTCCCTATTCGGGGCTCGCGCCTTCGGCGCTCGGACTAGATCGCGCCGGCTTTACGGGCCACGTGACGGCCCTTGCGCTCGCAGATCTTGGTGCCGTCGAACACCGGCACCGCCTTCGCCCAGGCGTGGCTGCCTTCCTTGCCCGACATCCCGAGGAACCAGCCACGGCGACCCACGAACAGGTCGAGCTGGGTGCCCTTGATGCCGCCGCCGACGTCATCGGCGACCACGCAACCGTCGTGGACGAACCCGCCCCACGGCGCCCGGCCCGGCATCTGCCGGCCCTCGAGCAGCGGTACGTGGAGCAGCGAGCCGAGCTTGACCAGCTTGGGATCGACGGCGACCGTGCGGAACGGCTGGAGCTGGCGGCCGGTGCCACCGGTGCCCCACTGGGCGGCGGTGACCTTGAAGCACGGCGAGTGCTCGCAGCTACAGACGCCCCAGATGTTCAGCACCCGGCCGTCCTTCAGCTTGCCGGTGCCCTGGAGTGCGAGCTGCGAAGCAAACTCACGCGACACTTCCGAGATCGCCTTGCAGGTGCCGTCGTAGAGGGTGACCTGATCCGGCTGGACGATCGCTGCCAGCTCGGGATCGGACTCGTCGATCACACCCTGCACCGCCGAACCGTGGCTCGGTGAAGCGTTGTCGTTCGCGGCGACCACCAGCGGCTTCTTCTTCGCCTTGGCCGACACCTCTTCTTCGGTGACCACGTAGTAGAAGGTGATCGAGAAGTCGCCGATCGGTTTGGGTGGCTCCTCCTTCACCACCGGCTTCTCGGCCTGAGCCACCTGATGGGGCATCGGATCGGGAACGACCGGTGGATCGGGCGTGTTCGACTGGCAGGCAGTGGCCACCGCGAGCGGCGCGATGCTCTTGATAGTCTTGACGATTCGCGCGAACAGATCCGCGAGGTACGAGACGGTTCGATCGGCGACCTCGCCGGCGGCGTACGCGACAGACGACGCGAAGCCGACGATGCTGCGGGCTTCTGATTCGCGTCGGGTCGGCATCTTTCGTGGGGCGCCCGGGGGTACGTCTGACCGGGTTCATCGAGTCTAGCCTCGATCAATCCCTGGCCAGTCCGTCCTTCTCCCAAAAAAAGGGCTCACTCCCGCGAACGCACTTCAATATGTCCCTGGGTCACGCCCGGTGTCAGAAGCGCGCTTGCAGCGTGGCGTTGACGCCCAGCTGATTGAACTGACCCGGCTCGTACGCGAACGCGCAGTTGTCGGGATCGGGGCAGACGCGCGAGTAGCGAGTCTGGTTCGGATCGTAGCTGTAGAACACCTCGAGCACGGCGGCGTAGATCCGGCCGAAGTCGATCTTCGCCGTGCCCTTCACCGCCGTCTGCGGCAGCGCATCTTCACCCGGCGGGAGGATGGTGATCAGCGTGTCGATGTTGTTGTTGCGGATCACCGCGGTCGACGTGCCCGTGCCGGCACCGATCGCCTGACCCGGAATGCCCTTCGGCGTGGTCAGCGTGGCCGGCAGCTCGACACCGGCGATCACGCCGAGCGTCAGCCAGTCGCCCCAGTTCTTGTCGGCGCCGACCGCCGCGAACAGGTTCGGGGCGAGCTCGTAGTCGGACGGGAAGTCGGAGTACGGCGGCAGGCTCGGCTGGCTGTGCAGGATGAACGCGAGATCGCGGTACGACAGGTCGAGCCGCAGGCGGACCCGGTTGTACTTGACGCGAACGTTGAGGTCGCCGGCGTAGCCGAGCTGGTTGACGGTGGAGCCGGTGTTCTCCGGATCCTTGAGCGTCTGCCCCATCGCGGTGAACTCGGCCTGCGCCATCCACGCCAGGCCGCCCGGGTACTTCTCCGGCGCGAACAGGTTCGAGATCTGCTCGTTGTTGTAGCGATAGAGCCGGAAGTCGATCGAGTTGCGCAGCGGCAGGCCCTTGTAGATCGACAGCTGGGCCGACGCACCGAACAGCTGGACCTTCTGATCCTGGACGTCCTGGAGCTCGTTCTTGCCGCGATCGAAGTAGCCACCGTTGACCTCGGCGCGAACACCGAGGTCGTTGGCCTTGCAGCCCGGCGTGCCGACGAGGCACGGCTGGATCAGATCGATACCCGCACCGGCGAGCACCGCGAGCGCGGCCTTCTGCTCGCCATCGGCGGGATCGACCACGACGGCGCTCTTGGCACCGACGAACGCGTAGCCCTTCTTGAAGTCGTACTGGAGCTTGGCGCCCGGGTTGCTCGACCGCGCGCGCTTGTACTCGGGCGAGCCACCCCACGACAGCCGGAACGAGTAGCCGAGGCGGAAGCGATCCGAGCTCACCGGGAACGCGGTCAGCGAGATCCGCGTCGGATCCTTGTGGGTCGGATCCTTCCAGTTGGTGATCACCATGTACGAGCCGGCATCCGCGAGCGAGATGTTGGTCTCCGACAGCTCGTTGATGCGCAGCACGAACGCGCCCTCGGCCTGGAGGTGCCCCTTGCTGTAGCTGCGATACATGATCGCGTGCGACAGCGTCTCGAAGCCCGAGAACCGGGTGTCGTAGTTGTCGAAGAACAGCACGCCGAGCGAGTTCGGCGTTCCGAAGCGCCAGCCCGGCACCGACGGAATGGTCTCGCCCGGCTTGGCGAGGATGTTCTCGTTGGTCAGCGTGAACGCGAGGCGGGTATCCATGAAGCCGGAGGCACCGGTCATGTCCTCGTCCTTGTTCGGCGAGCCGGTGCGGGTTTCCTTTTCGGCCGCTTCCTTCGCCGCCTTCTCGGCCGCTTCACGCGCGGCGCGCTCGGTCAGGATGCGCGCGACCTCGCGGTCGACGATCTCCTTGATCTTGGCTTCATCGATCGGAGCGGCGGCAGCGGGCGGCGCGGGATCGGTGGGCTGCGCGAACACCTTCGGCGATGCGGCGAGGACGACTGCCGCGACAACTAAGCGATTGGATTGCATGAGCTCTGGTTTCCTACTCGACGACGTCGTTCGCATCGCGCGGGAAGATGATCCACACGTTGAACGAACCGATATTCACGGGCCGCAGCACACCCACCACCTTGGTCATGGTCTTTCCAACCAACGCGGTTGGATCGATCGATGTGATCCCCGTCGAGATCACGTTGAGCACGTTGTCATTGCGCGAGCAGTCGCCGCCCACGCCCGTCGGATCGACCTTCCACTGCTTGAAGGTGTCGAAGTCCTCGTCGAGATCGCACACCTTGCCGTTGTTGACCTGGATCGGCGCGGCCTCGTTGCGCTCGAAGTTGATGATGCCCTCGGGATCGGACAGCGGATTGAACCAGGTATCTGGATCGACGACCGCCGGTGTCGGCAGTCGCGCGACATCGACCTCGTGGATGCAGTTGCCGGTGTCATCGATCGGCGCGGTGGTCCGCGGGAACCCGATCTCGGTCAGACCGTTGAACTCGGAGAGCCCGCCGGAGAACCCGCTCAGCACCTGACCGACCTCGACGTTGTCGAAGCACTGATCGCGCGGCGCCGAGAACGAGAAGATCATGACGTGGTTGTACGGGTCGGTCGTGCACGGCGGGTCGCCGGCCTCGTTCGCGCACTGCACGTCCGACAGCGTGTAGCCCTGCGCGAACACGCTGTTGACGACCAGCCGGCCGCGCGCACCGTAGCGAGATGCGGTGACCGCGATCTGCTTGTCCTGGAGCGGCGTCGCCGCCAGCGCATCGAGCGCCGTCTCGTCGCGCGGCGTCTGCAGATCGGCGATGAACGGCTCGCGATAGAACAGCACCGGCGAGGTGCCGGTGACCGCACCGTGCACGTACTCCGGCCCGACGCCCTGGCCGTCGTCGATCCAGATCACCGTCGGCCCGAACGCGTTCGGCAGCACGAACGTCTCGTTCGTCGCCTGACCTGCGGTGACGTGGAACGACGCCAGCGGTTGCGAGCCGAAGCTCGGGGTCAGCGTGCCGAGGAACTGGGCGTAGACCTGGACGTCCTTGTCGAACGTCGGGTCGAGCTGATTCTGAGCGTCGAGCGCGGTGACGTTGACGACGATCGTGCGCTCGGCTTCCGAGCTGCCGAGCGGCGCATCCAGGCTGCCGAGGTTTGTGGGGGACACCAGCTCGATCGCGAGCGACTGCGTGCCCTCGACGGAGGAGTCGCGCGTGTCCGTGCAGGCGGCGATCGCGATGGCGATCGCGAGAGGCGTGAAATACGTGCGCATGACCATCACTCGAAGGTGGGACGGATGCGGCCGTCGTGCGCCTCGACGTTCTCGTCGAGACAGGAGATGGCGCCGAACTTGTCGGCGAGCTTGGGGCCCATCAGGCCGACCACCGAGTTGTCGAGCTGCGCGTCGCAACGCGCGCGGCACGAGCTGTTCGGCGGGCAGGTCTGGGTGTTGAGGTAGACGCGCAGCGAATCGCGCAGCGAGATGCCGGTGTCCTGCTTGGAGGTGTTGCGGCGCAGCACCTCGAAGCCGGAGCCGCCGGCCGCGATGTAATCGTTGACCGCGACGCGATACAGGCTCGCCAGCTCGAGCGGCGGGCACTTGGTGAAGTCGATCTCGGCATCGGGGTCGCCGCCGGTCCGGCAGTTGTCGCCGATCGCGATGTTCTTCGCGTAGGCGCCGTTCGGGCCGCCGCACACCATGTCGAACGCGATGCCCGCGACCTGCGCCTGCGTGCGGCAGCCGCGGGTGGCCGAGCGCTGCGCGACGTAATCGAGCGTGTCCTTCACTTCCTGACCCGACAGGTAGATCACCGTGATCGAGTTCTCGAACGGGAACACGTTGTACATCTGCTCGATCGTCAGCGGGCCGTACTCGAAGTCGGCGCGGATGCCGAGCGAGTTGGTGATCGAGAACTCGGCCTCGACACCCTGCTGGACCTGCATCGACCGTGCGACCAGGTTGCCGAGCTGCGAATCGCCGCCTCCCAGGTCGTTGCGGGTCACCTTCTGCTTGACGCCGCAGGTGTTGGTCATGAAGTTACAGACCTCTTCCTCGTCCGCGCACGAGCCGTCCATCCCGCACTGCGCGGTGCCCTCGCCCGACGAGTTGATGAACGCGAACACACCGTTGAGATCGATCTCCTGGTTGAGCGCGACCGAGTACGGCCACATCATCGCGGTGATCTCGGCATCCTCCGGGACGTCGGCCTGGACCGGGATGTTGGTGTAGCTGAACGAGGTGACGCGGCTGCGCTTCGCCGGATCGCCGTTGTTCTCGCCGACCCGGACGACGACATCGAGCCGGCCGACGAACTTCGCGAACGCGCCCGAGTGGACGAGCACCGTCTGGAAGCCGTCGGGCTTGCCGTCGCCATCGGCATCCTCGTCGTTCGGGATCACCTTCGGCGGGTTGGTGACGATGTGGAGGTGGCCGCCGAGGATGACGTCGACGCCGCGGAGCGTCTCCTGGGAGAAGTTCTGGTTCGGATCCTCCTCGACCTGCGAGGCCGTCAGATCCTCGTCCTCGTCGAGACCGAGGTGCGAGACCACGACCACGACGTCGACCTGCGGGCGCAGCAGGCGGACCCAGCCATCGAGCGCCGGACCATCGGCGAGCGGGCGGAAGCCGAGGTTGTTGCCGCCCTCGTAGATCGACGTGATCGTCGACGTGTTGCCCATGCCGATGACGCCGACCTTGAGGCCCTGGACGTCGTAGATCGCGTACGGCGCGATCACGTCGCGCAGCGAGCGACCGTCGCTGTTGACCGCGCCGGGCGGCGGGTTGTCCCAGGCGTAGTTGCCGGCGAGCAGCGGGAACGTGGCCCAGTTGTCGATCTTCTCGAACAGGTTCTTGGCGCCGAGATCGAACTCGTGGTTGCCGAGCACCGCGCCGTCCATGCCGGCGAGCGACAGCGCGCGCATCTCGGCTTCGCCCTTGAACAGGTTGAACACCGGCGCGCCCTGGAAGCAGTCACCGGTGTCGAGCCACAGCGAGCGCCCCGAGGTGGCGCGGATGTTCTTCGCGATGGTGGCGATGCGGGCGATGCCACCGTACGGCGGCTTGGTCAGGCCATAGCCGCGGTCGAACACGTTCGGGACGAAGTTGTATGGAAACAACCGCGAGTGGATGTCCGACGTGTGGATGAACGTCAGCCGGATGTCCTGACCCACGAGGTCGGGTTGCTCCTGCTTGACCGTGCAGCCGAAAACCCCAGCCGCACCAAGGAGAAGAAGCAGGCGCTGCATTGGTCGGGTGATACCTAACCCGGCGGGGTGACAGCAAGCCAAATACCTCTGGTCGTGCGCGCGTCACAGTCCACCACGTGTGGTAACTCCCAGCCCGTGCCACGCGCGAAGATCGTCTGCACGCTAGGTCCGGCTTCCTCCACACCCGAGCGGATCGGAGAGCTGATCGATGCCGGCATGAACGTCGCGCGTCTGAATTTCTCGCACGGCAGTCACGAGGACCACGCGCGGATGTTGCAGACCGTGCGGAGCGAGGCCGATCGCCGCGGCAGGGCGGTCGCCGCGCTGCTCGATCTCCAGGGTCCCAAGATCCGCGTCGGCAAGTGCGCGAGCCCGACCGGCGTCGAGCTCAAGGCCGGCTCCGAGTTCACGATCTCGATCGATCCCTGCGTCGGCGACGAGAAGCGCTGCTCGACGAGCTACACGCTGCTACCGAACGACGTCAAACCCGGCGACTCGCTGCTGCTCGACGACGGCTACCTGTCGCTCGCGGTCACCGCGGTCAGCGATCGCGAGGTCAAGACGGTCGTCGTCACCGGCGGCGTGCTCAAGAACAACAAGGGCATCAACCTGCCGGGCGTCGAGGTCTCGGCGCCCGCGCTGTCGGAGAAGGATCGCACCGACATCGGCTTCGCGCTGCGGCTCGGCGTCGACTACGTCGCGCTGTCGTTCGTGCGCCGCGCGGAGGACGTCATCGAGGCGAAGCGCCTGCTGACCGCCGACAACGTGTCGATCCCGGTGATCGCGAAGATCGAGAAGCCGCAGGCGCTCGAACGCCTCGGCGAGATCATCGATGCCGCCGACGGATGCATGGTCGCGCGCGGCGACCTCGGTGTCGAGCTCGGGCCGGAGAAGGTCCCGCTGTGGCAGAAGCGGATCATCGAGGAGGTCAACAAGCGCGGCAAGATCGTGATCACCGCGACCCAGATGCTCGAGTCGATGATCACGCAGCCGCGGCCGACGCGCGCCGAGGCCTCCGACGTCGCCAACGCGGTGCTCGATGGCACCGACGCGCTGATGCTGTCGGGCGAGACCGCGTCCGGCAGTCATCCGGTCGAGGCGGTGCGCACGATGGCGCGCATCATCCAGGAGATCGAGAAGAGCGCCTACTACCACGCGACGGTCGAGGTGCCCGGCCTCCAGCTGGCGACGTCGACCAACGCGATCGCGCACGCGGCCGTCACCGCGCAGCGCGCGATGAAGCTCAAGACGATCGTCGCGGTGTCCGACTCCGGCGGCGCCGCGCGGCTGATCAGCGAGTACCGCCCGGACGCGAACCTCGTCTGCATGACGACCGACGAGACGTCGTTCCGCCGGCTCGCGCTGGTCTGGGGCGTCACCCCGGTGATGATCGGGCCGAGCGCGACGACCGAGGAGCTGGTCGACCGTGTCGAAGGTCTCTTGATCGAGAGAAACCTCGCGTCGCCGGGCGAGCACGTGCTGATCACCATGGCCGTGCCGGTCGGTAGCGGCGCCTCGACCAACGTTCTGAAGATCCACCAGATCCAACACTGAACAGAGATCTGGTGCGTCGGCTCCGATACCGTTTTTGACGCGTGGTGTCGGCGTAGGCGAAATCCTACACGTTGCGGGAGGTTGAGCCCCTGATATCGCCACGCTACGATTGCGGTCCGGTGGGTCAGACACCACGACCAGTGGCCGAAGCGGGTGTGACCGTCGGCCAGATCCTTCTCGGCAAGTACAGGACGGAGTCCGTGCTCGGCCATGGAGGCATGGGCGTGGTCGCCAAGTGCGTGCACCTCGGGCTCAACGAGAACGTCGCGATCAAGATGCTGCGGCAGGACGTGATGCTCGATCGCGATGCGACCGAGCGGTTCACGCGCGAGGCCCAGGCCGCGAGCAAGTTGAAGAGCGAGCACGTCGCGCGCGTGGTCGACGTCGGCACGTTCCCGGATTCCGGCGTGCCGTACATGGTGATGGAGTTCCTCGACGGTCACGATCTCGGTGACCTCGTCGACGAGCGCGGCCCGTTGCAGGCGCCGTTCGCCGCCATGCTGATGCTGCAAGCCGCCGAGGCGCTGTGCGAGGCGCACTCGATCGGCATCGTCCATCGCGACGTCAAGCCGTCGAACCTGTTCGTCACCTGGCGTCCCGACGGCAGCGCGCTGGTCAAGGTCCTCGACTTCGGTATCTCGAAGTCACCGATGGGCACCGATCTCAAGCTGACGCAGACGCAGTCGCTGCTCGGCACGCCGGCATACATGTCTCCCGAGCAGATGCGATCGGCGCGCCTCGTCGACTCGCGCACGGATATCTGGTCGCTCGGCACCGTGTTCTACGAGCTGCTCGAGGGTCGCCGCCCGTTCGAGGCGGAGAGCTTCTCCGAGATGTGCGTCAAGGTCGCGGTCGATCCGCCGGCGCCGATGGTCAACGCGCCGCCCGCGCTCCAGCAGGTGATCCTGCGCTGCCTCGCGAAGAACCCGGACCAGCGCTACGCGAACATGGCCGAGCTCGGCCGCGATCTGCTGCCGTACGTCCAGGACGTTCACCAGGCGTCGCTGCTCGTCGAGCGCATGCAGCGCATGCTGGGTCGCGCGGCGCGGACGAGCGCGGCGAATGCGGACCCGTGGGAAGGCCTGTCGACCGGCGTCGGCCGCACCCCGATCGCGGTGCTCGATGCCAAGAGCGCGCCGGTCCAGGTTCCGGTGTTCAACCCGAGTGCGGATCCGCTCGCGGTGGCAATGCCGACGCCGCCGCCGTTCGGCAACATCGATCGCACGCCCGATCCGCGCTCGCCGACCGCGACGCTGCGCGAAGACTCCGCGCCGGCGCGCGCGCTCAGCGAGGTGTTCGCGATCCAGCAGCCGCCGAAGCGGAGCAAGACGAAGCTGTTGTTCATCGCCGCTGGCATCGCGATCGGCATCGCGGCCGGCGTGACGTTCGCGCTGATGGGCAACAGCGACGACAACGTCGCCGGGGCACCGGCGACGGTCGACACCACGGTCGACACGACCCCACCCAAGCCAGACGTGCCGGCGGCGAAGGGCAGCGACGTTCCGGTTGCCACCGGTAGCGCCGCGCCGACCGATCCTCCCGCGGCGGGCAGCGCCGCAAAGGACACTCCGTCGGCGACCGTCCAGTCGGATGCAGTCCCGGGCGCCAAGCCGAGCCCGAGCCCGAACCCGAACAACGTCAAGCCCGAGGACATCACGCTCGGCAGCGATGACGTCACGACGCCGCCGAAGGCACCACCGAAGAACAACATCGTCCGGCCGAATCGCCCGCCGCCCCAGGTTCGCAAGCTGCCGCCGAAGGACACCGTCAAGCCGAACCGCGACGGGACCAAGGTCGGCAATCAGGTGATGGCCCCCGGGGAAGGCTCTGGCTCTGCCAAGACCGTGGCGAAACCGCCCGAGCCACAGCTGCCGCCCGGCAAGCGCCACTGCAAGATCGACGAGCGCCTGCCGAGCAAGAAGTGGCCGTCGCACTGCGCGCAGTCGGTGAGCAAGTAAGGCGCGCGCGGCGAACAGCCGCGATACCATCGCGAG
>JAEYYY010000053.1 GCA_023430775.1 Pseudomonadota bacterium | reverse complement strand
GCGGGCTGGGCGATGCGCGATGGCGGCGGCGCACCGATCGCGCGCCTCGCGATCGGCCACGATTTCGGCGCCTACATCACGCAGCGCAGCGCGCTGACCGCCGGGCTCGAGCTCGCCTACGAGCGCTCGCTCGACGACACGCCGCAACAGCACGTCGTCGGCAGCCTCAAGGCCGGCTTCGAGCTCGGCATCCGCGCGCCGCGCAACCTCGGTCAGCCCGCGCCTTCGCCGAGCCGGTTCGATCCGTCGGTGCGCGTCGGCGTGCTCGGCATGCCGGCCGTGGCGTTCGGCTTCGATGCCAACGTCGGCTTCGGACGCGGTCGCATCAGCTGGGAGAGCTCGGTCGGCTACCTGTTCGGGATGACCGACGACCGCGCGCTGACCGGCCTCGACGGTGCGCAGTGGTCGGTGCGCTCCGGGGCGCGGCTGCACTGGTGGCAGGTCGCCTACGCCCAGGCCCAGCTCGGCGCCGCGTGGGTCGCGGGCACCGACGGCGGCCATGTCGAGGGGCTATGGCACGGCGAGACCGGCATCTCGCTCGGCTGCGTCGAGGCCGGCGTGTGGATGCAACAGAGCTTCGACGGTGAGCGCACGTCCGGCGGGTTGCTGTTCCGGATCGGTCGCTCGAGCGCCCCGGCGATGTGCGGTGGTGGTCGCGCGAGTGACCGCCCACACTTCGCCGTCGAGTACGTACCGCCACCGCCGCCCGTGGTGGAAGAGCAGGTGGTGGAGCAAGAGGTCGAGGTCGAGCACGAGATCGTCGAGCCGCCGGTCGTCGTCGAGAAACCGGTCGTCGTCGTCGTCGTTCCGCCCGTCGTCATCGATCTCGAGCTCGACGTGATCGACCTCGGCCACCTCCCGATCGAGCAGCTGCGCACCGGTCGCGTCGCGATCGAGCTTCGCGGCTCACCGCGGGTGATCGCGTCGGCGGAGGCACGGCTCCGTCAGCTGTTCGCCATCGCAGGCATTCGCGTCGATGCCTGGGCCCGCGTGGCCGCCCCGGGCGGGCTCCGCGTGCGGTTCACGATCGCTCGTTAGAGCGGATCGGCGAACGGCGGCGCCGGGCGCGCGATCAGATAGCCCTGCAGCAGATCGCAGCCGAGATCGACGAGCACCTTCGCCTCGTCCTCGGTCTCGACGCCTTCCCCGATCACCATCGTGCCCTGCGTGCGGCAGAGGTCGGTGATCGAGCGGATCAGCCGCTGCTTCATCGGGTGCTTGTCGACATCGCGGACGAGCGACATGTCGAGCTTCACGAAGTCGGTGTCGGCCGCCGAGAACGTGCCCATGCGCGCGTGGCCGCCACCGAGATCGTCGATCGCGATCCGGAACCCGAGCTCGCGCAGCTCGGCGACGCGGTAGTTGAGATCGAGGTGACCCTCGAGCGACGTGCGCTCGGTGATCTCGAGGATCACGCGCGACGCCACGCGCGACAGCGGCGCGAACGCCGAGGTCAGCTGCTTGTCGAACAGGTCCAGCAGGTGGAGGTTGATGAACACCACGCCGCGCTCGGGCTCGGCGGCCGCGATCACCTTCGCGGTCTGCGCGCGGATCGCGCGACCGAGCGTGGGGATGCGCTCGAGGCGCTCCGCGGCATCGAGGATCGCGCCGGGATGCGGCAGCGACTTGTCCGTCGCGCGCATCAGCGCCTCGTAACCGAAGCGCTTGCGGCTATCCGCGAGCACGATCGGCTGGAAGTGCATGCTGAGCGTCGCGAGGCACCTGTCGAACTTGGCCTCGAGCTCGCGCAGCTGATGCGTGACCTCTTGCTCCTGATCGACGAGCGTGTGCGGCAGCGTTCCTCGCGCCAGCACCGGAGGCGGCTCCGGCGTCGCGTTCGCTGCCTTCTCGCCGAGCGGCTTCGCCAGGATCGACGGAATCGGCTTTTGCGGTCGCTGCTGCTCGCTCGACACGAGAAACGAGACTACACGACAACCCGTGCAGCAAAATGCACCATTGTCGACCGGCGATCGCGTCGCTACCCGCGACGTCACCCATGTCGCGGGGCGGATGTAGTCGCTCTCAGCAGAGCCGGCGCAGGTGCTCGCGGAACTCGGCGACGACGAGCGATGCGGGATGCTTGTCGAGCTCGCTGTTGATCAGGTCATCGACGATCGGCAGCTCGAGCACGAGCCGGTACAGCATCAGACACGCGCGCTGCGACAGCGGCACAAAGCGCGCCTCGCCCTGCAGCACGACGTTGGACGACGCGGGAGTGGTCCACAGCACCGTCATGCCGGTCTGGTCGTAGGTGTATTCGAGCGTGTAGCCGAGCGATCCCCGCTCCAGCGCGCGCGTGAAGGCAACGCGCGAGGGCCGACCATCGAGGTGGCGGCCGAGCACCCGAGCGGTCTGGACGATCGGAAGCCAGCGCGGGATCTCCATGGGGTCCGCGAAGACCTCGTAGGCGGCTCGGGCACCCACCGTCAGCGTCGTCGAGACTTCGCTGGTGAGCGGGGAAACGGGAGCGGCGTATGCGAGCGCGGTGGCCATGGTCGGTTCCTTTCGAAGCTGTCCCGACGTATCAGCAACCGCGATACCAGCGGATCCGCGACCGGGTTCCGCGGGGTTGAACGCTCTTTAGGCCTGGCATTCCCGACCACTCGGCTAGCCATTGGCGGGCGATCACGCCGCTAACACTCGGCCCCAGTGGAAGCCCCAGTGATCGTGGACGGAAGGTTGCGCCGCACTGCGCTGCGCTACCCGCGTGGCTGGCAGCTCGGACACGACCACGTCCAGCGCGGCGGATCGCCTAGCTGGTAGCTCTCGATCGCCGCGCCACACAGCTTGCACGGCTTGCCGCTGCGCGAGTACACGGCGAAGCGATCGGCGTGCATCGGTTCGCTGGGTGCCAGCGCCTGCTGCCGGTTGCCATCGACGCTGGCGTTCATCAGATCCGCCGCCGCCCGGTAGATCTGCGCGAGCCTCGTCAGCGGCACACGCTCGACAGGCGTGCGCGGATCGACGCGACACGCGAACAGCGCCTCGCACTTGAAGATGTTCCCGATGCCCGCCACCACCCGCTGATCGAGCAGCACGTCGGCGATCGTCCGGTGGGCATACGCCGCGGCGCGTCCGGCCGCCGCCTCGGCATCGAAGTCGGCGGCGAGGATATCGGCGCCGAGCGACGCCACCGCGAGCCCGCGCATCGGTGTGCGGCGATCCGCGATCTCCACCGTCTTTGCTTGCACCCAGATGTACACGGCGTCGGGCATCACCAGCGCGAGGCTTGCCTTGCCGGGTGACATCCGCGTCAGCACGCGCTCGCCGACCGCACGGTCGTAGTAGCGCACGCGGCCGTTCATCCCGAGGTGGACGCGGATCTGGGTCTGGTTCGCGAGGTCGATCAGCAGATGCTTGCCGTGGGCGTCGACCTTCGCGATCGCCTGTCCGGCGATGCCGCGCTCGATGCCCTGGGTGGTCGCGCGCTCGATCACCTTGCCGACGGCCAAGGCCAGCCGATTCGCGACGCGCCGGATGGAGTCACCCTCAGGCATCCGTCACCGCGCGAAGTTCGGGGTCCCCGGACACGCCCGAGAATTGTGGATTCGACCAGATCGCAGATGGTTCGGGGTCGGCCCCCGGACAAGCCGGACGCTCACTCCTCGTCATCGTCATCGGCGTCGGGGTCCGGTTCGGGCTCGGGTGCCGGTTGCGGGATCACCGTCGGCGAGCCGCGCACGACGAGGCCGCGATAGTCGATCCGCGCGCCGGCGGCGAGCAGGCCGCGCGCGAGCGGCGATTCGCCGGCGGCGATGCCATCGATCGTCTCGACCAGCAGCTCGCGGCGCTTTGCCTTGGCTGCGATCCGCGGCAGGCCGAGCGTCAGCGCGAGCTCGAGGGTCTCGGCCGGCAGGTTCGCGGTGGCGAGCCGCTTGCCCTTCGGCTCGACCCAGAGCGCGAGCTCGCCATCGACCAGGATCGCGGTCGCGCCCGCGCGGCGCGCTGGATGCGCTGCGCCATCGCGCAGCTGCGGCCAGGGCAGGGCGCTCCCCCACGCGAGCGCCGGATCGACGGCGGGCAGCACGTCGACCCGCGATGCCTGGCCGCGCGGCGCCTCGCGCAACCGATCGACCGCGCCCGGCCACGCGAACTGCGCGCCCTCGAGCCCCTCGACGAACAGGCCGCGACGCACGGTGCCGGCGTCTTCCATTGCGCGCAGCACGTCACCGACCGCGCCGAAGCCGCCCGGCAGATCGTCGGCGCGCGCCGAGTTGCGACTCGCGATCCCCCAGCGCTCGAGGAACGCGGTCGCGACCGCGTGCTTCTTGGCCGTCGGCGATGGCGCTGCACCGAGCGACGCGATCAGCGACCACCGACCGCCGAACGTCGCGTGCACGGAGGCCCGGCGAGCATTCGGCGTGGCGAGCGAGCGCAGCGGCGCGAACGTGTCGTTGGTGATCCAGCCGGCCCACACCAGATCCCACAGCGCCGCGGTGACCTGACCGCGCAGCTCGTTGCGCGGCGCGAGGTCCGCACAGGCACCTTCGATGGCGACCAGGAACGACGCGCCGGAGTTGCCGAGGTGACTGATGATCGCGTCGTGGATCGGCGAGCGATTCGGGATCTCGGCGGGCTCGGGCGCGAGCGCCAGCGCGCGATCTCGGCGCAGCAGGATCACCTTGCCGTCGCGCGTGCCGAGCGCACCGGCACCGATCCACAC
>JAEYYY010000041.1 GCA_023430775.1 Pseudomonadota bacterium | reverse complement strand
CTCGCGCAATGCGTCCTCGGAAACCACGAGCTCAACATTCTTCGTGGTGACGCGAAGCATGGCAATCGGTGGTTCATCGATCCCGAGCACGAAGAGCAGCGCGACGAGTTCGCGGACAGCAAGCCGGTTCCCGATCAGACCTCCAAGCAGCGCTGGGTAACGTTCTTTCAATCGTTGCCCGTGGCGCTCGAGCGTCCGGATCTCCGCGTCGTGCATGCGGCATGGGATCCACTGTCGATCGCTGCGCTTCGCAACCTACAAGAGTCCGCCTTCGCCGCGTTCCAGCGTTACGAGACCGAGGCCAAGCAGTACCTCGAGGAGAGCGGCCTCGCCGCGGAAGCAACGGCCGAGAGACGCGGGCACCCACTCGACGACTCGTCTCGCCAACCTCCTCTCCTCGCGAAGCTCGGACTCCGCGACGAGAAGAAGCAGAGCATGAACCCGCTGCGCGTCGTCACCTCGGGTCTGGAACGCCTCACGACCAAACCATTCTGGGCGAACGGATCTTGGCGGATGTGCGATCGCGTGAAGTGGTGGGACGAATACACCGAGACCACGCCGGTCATCTTTGGCCATTACTGGCGGGGCTCCTCCGATAGCGACGACGACGTCAGCGGCGGCAAGCCCGATCTCTTCGACGGCTATCAACCGGACCAGTGGTCGGGGCCGAACCAGAACCTGTTCTGTGTCGACTTCTCCGTCGGTGGTCGGTACCGCGAGCGGCGCCGCAACGTTGCCGCCTTCACCACGCGGCTCGCCGCAGTCCGTTGGCCAGAGCGAGAGATCGTCTTCGATTCGTGACCACGCGCAGTTCCGGATTTCC
This sequence comes from Pseudomonadota bacterium, assembly GCA_023430775.1. Lineage (GTDB taxonomy): Bacteria > Myxococcota_A > Polyangia > Haliangiales > Haliangiaceae > JABFXX01. Next base: position 13,725 of record JAEYYY010000041.1, on the reverse strand, counting down.
CCGTGACCACAAGCGAAACGCATGGCTGTCAGAGGCGCATTGGAAGATGGTCTCGTGAGTGACGATAAGGTGCAGGGGCAGGCTCGGCGGCCGGACTCTCAGCAACTCATTCGCCAGTGGGCCCTCCTGCGGCTGCTCGCCGGCGCGACGGATGCCTACAGCGTCAAGGAACTCGCCGAGCAACTCCAGACCAGCAAGGCGACGATCGAGCGCGACCTCGCCACGCTCGAGCACGACTTCGCGCTCGTCGAGGAGAGTGTCGGCAAGCAGAAGAAGGTCTATCGAATCGACCAGCGGATTCGCGCACTCGAGACGATCACGTTCGGCACCACGGAGCTGCTCGCGATCTGCGCCGCCCAGCAAGCGCTCGGCTCGCTGCAAGACACACCGATCCTCGACGATCTCAACGAGGTGTTCACCAAGATCCGCGGCTTCCTCAGCGAGCGACACAACGGTGGCCTCGCCGCGATGACTCGTGTCTTCGTCAGCCCCACCCGTAGCTACGTCGACTACGGCGTTCAACGCGATCAGATCGATCTGCTCGTCGATGCGATAGCGCGTCGACGGGTCTGCGAGATCACGTATCGAAGTCCCGCTACCGGCGCCACGCGCGAGCACCGAACGCGTCCGCTCAAGCTGGTCTGGCATCGCTCCGCAATGTACTTGCTCGCGTGTCTCGGCGATCACGAGCGCATCACCACGCTCGCCGTGCATCGCATCAAGGATCTCGCGATCACCTCGGAGACTTTCAAGCCTCCCGCGGTCGACGTGGACGAGCACTGCTCGAAGGCATTCGGCATCTTCGTCAGCGATCGCGAAGAGGACGTGGAGATCCTGTTCGACGCCGAGGTCGCATGGAAGCTCGAGGAGCGCACCATCCATCCGAGCGAGAGGAAAGAGCGGCGCTCGGATGGCCGGCTTTGTTACCGCATCCGGTCGAGTGCCCAGTGGGAGATCATCCCGTGGGTCCAGACGTTCGGCCCGTTCGCGGAGATCGTCTCGCCGGCGAGCTGGCGCGAATCGGCACGCAAGAGTGCCGAGGCGATGTCGGAGCGTTATGCGAAGGAACCGGAGACGTAGTCCAGCCCGTACCGGAAGCCGAGCCCGGTCGAACGCGAAGGATCGCGAAGCTTCTCTTGTGACAGGGCAAGGTCGGTCACTCCTAGAACGATCGATTCGACGAAGTGCAGCACCGACAGGGAGTAGTGCGAGCACGTGCTGAACGAATCGGTCGTGTGGCGAAGGCACGGCATGACCCATTCGATCTGGCGGATACCGAACACGATCGGCGTGTGACTGGCACCAGCAACCAGCGCCCTCACGAGGTCGAGTCGGGATGACATGGTGGATCGCCCGCCCGCCTCGCCTGCCGGCGCGGGTTGCGTGAGTGCGCGCTGAGCCATCTCGAACGTGAGCTCACCGCGCGTGTCCGCCAGCCACACTCTGGCGCCGGCGATCAGGAGCTCCGTGGCGCTGGGCACCGCACCGACGACGATCGCCGCATCGACGTCATCGATCAAACCGTGAAGCTCCTCGCGCAACCCGAGCGCACGATATGCCCGAAACGCGATCGCCAGCGTGAAGGGCGTGGCACGGGACCGGCGGACCGCGTGTCGGAGACAGCCGGCGAGATCTGGCACGAATTCTCCAAACCCGAAGCGCGCCACGATCGCCAGCAGGCGCGCACAGAGATCGGGTGGGACCGCCGGTCTCAGCGGCTCGATCCTGGAAACGAGCGTCGCGACGATCGGCATCGCATGAGCCTCGGGCAGCTCGAGCAGCGACTCCAGACACGTGGCGATCACGTTGCGGGACGAGTTGTTGAAGATCGCGCCGATCAGGTGCTCCTCGAGCAGGCGCTCGATCTCGGTCGCACGCGACGCGGGATCCCGCTCGCGTAACGACGTCCGCAGTGTGTTGCTGGCGAGATCGGTGATGATGCGACGCCTGAACGATTCGATCGCGTCATGGGCGACCTCCGGCGCGTCGATCGACCTGTCGGGAGCAAGGATCCGGGAGCCTTGTCGCAACATGTCGATCTTGTAGCGCTGGACACGGCTCGTCGACTCGAGAAGAAACGCGAGCTGGTCCGGCAGCGCACTGTCACGTGGCCGTCCTGCGCACGCCTGGTGGATCCGCGCCACGAACGCGCCGGCAAGATAGCCGTGAACGGGATCCTGCATGACCGGATCGAGCACGAGTGCAGCCTCGCCAGCGAGCTCGAGTGCGCGCGCGTGGCTGCCAAGTCTCGCGAGTCCCTCCGCGACGATCATCCGGGCGTATGCGATCGTGCGTGGCCGCGACGCTTCGCCCTGCGGCGTGGCGTGGTGCGACGGTTGTGTTGCGAGCGCCGTGAGGAGGGACTCGAGGATCCGTGCGAGAGCTCGCGCCGGATCGGCCGTGGTGATTCCTCCCGGAGACATCGGCTCTCGAGACTGCCGGGTAGCCGCCACATCCTGTGGAGCGGTCAGCCGCGGGCCGGATCATCGCCCTTGCCACGCGCCCCGGCACGGCGCAGGCTGGGCCCGTGACACGAGCTCGAATACCGAACGGCGGCAGCGTATGGGCCGTTAGCTCAGCGGTTAGAGCGGGCGCTTTATAAGCGCCGGGTCAGAGGTTCGACTCCTCTACGGCCTACTCGGTGGCGTGGCGAGAACCGCCTCGCAGCGCGATGCGGTGGTGTCCGATCACCGATCGGATCATGGAAGCACGACGCCATCACCAACTCGGGTTTCCGTGGTGCCAGGAAGCGCTGCCTCGACGCATGACCGACGAGCTGCACGGCTTCGGGGCCCTTCGCGTCGACGTCTGCGAGGGCGTGAGCGAGGTCGCCCTCGCGATGTCGACCATCTCGAGGCACGCCTGCGGCAGCTTCTGGCATGCCGATGATCGCTTCGAGGTACGACTGCGGCTGGCACATCCCGTTTGGTGCCGCGTCAATGGCTCGTGTGCGACGTGGGACATGGAGCGCGCCGGTTCGCCGTTCCTTCCGCTCGCACTTCCCGAACGGGGCCCCTTCTCGGCCGCGCTCGAATGGGCACTTCATCAACTGGACCCAGCCACACGCAACGCACATCGCAGTGAAGAAGCTGTTGCTGCAGAGGCACCCTGGCGCTCCGTTCTTCTGCGCTCCGCGAACGAAGTGACCGATCGTGCTCTCGCGATGTGCGATCCGATCCCGCTCGCACTCGCGTCGAGGTTTCATGGCGACGTTCGCTTGTTCGTATACGACGCGATGATCAGGGACTCATCTCCGCGGACCGAGCAGATGGTGAACGTTTGTCCTGGGCTATTCGTGCTCGCGAGCGAGCATCGTGACTGCGAGACGCTGGAAGGCATACGACGTGGTCATCGCCTGCCGTCCCTGATCCGGGCTGTCGTTCCGCGTTTCGCCGACGACCGTGCAGCGCTGGTTCTGACGCGACGTGCGACCATCGATACATCTGCGGCGTGCTTGCGAGCTGTCATGCATGCAGAGGGTGTCGACATCAACGACATCCCGAACACACACGAGGCGCGAAGGCTCTGGTACGCCGCGGTTGCGGAATCTCAGCGGCTACAGCGGCTGCTCCCCCGCATGGATCGTCAGCGGTTCGGCTCCTTCGTCTCGAAGTACGCAACCGAGCTTGCAGCGATCGCTGTCGAACGCTACCTGGATGTCGAGATCGTGCTGACCGAGATCGTCGACTGGATCATCCACGGACACGGAACCGTACCCTCACGAAGCTCGGCATTGCGCCGCGTGCTCGAGGCCGTCGAGACGTGGCACCTCGGTCTGTGGACGGGGCTCGCACTCGATCCCGAAACTCCGCTACCAACTGCTCCGCTGCCGACCTCCAACATCGCCGGGATCAGCGTCCAGCCGATGAAGACCGTCGGCGAACTCGCGACGGAGGGTGAGGTGATGCGGCACTGCGTTGGTGGGTACGCGAACGCCGCAGTCGAGGGGCGCGTGTACGTCTACCGAGGACGGATCCGGCGCCAACGCGTCACCATCGCTGTCTCGCGGGTCGGAGATCGCTGGCATCTCGTCGATGCCGCGGGTGCTGCGAATCGGCCGATCGAGGAACCGGATCTCCTTCGCTACTGGATCGACGCGCTTCACACGGACACCCCTCGGACCTCGCCCTGACACGCCCGCGCGATTCGAAAGTACGAGGAGCGTATGGGACCGCGCTGGGCGCCGTTGTACACCGCACGCTGTGAACTACGAGGAGTTCAAACGTGGATGGCTGGCGGCGCTTCGCGAATCGGACCTCCGCGTTTTCGGCGTCGATCCGCTGCGCGAGCTCATCGATCTCGCGTCGACCGATCGAATCGGAGAGACATTGGTCGAGTCGTATGGTCATCCCGAACCCTTCACCGTTACAGCCAAGCTTGGCTGGCGATGGCACGCGTTGCTGTCGGCGCGCACGGAGACCAGCGAGGAGGACATGCTCGTCGAGCTGTTCGGCCGCGAAACCTCGAGCAGGCCGCGCACGCGCCGTCCGTGGCTTCGTGTCGATATCCAATTGCAGGCGTCTTTGATGGTGGGCGACCCGATGCCGTTGCCTTCGAGAGCCACCTGGGCGGCATGGACTCGGGACGTGATGCAAACGCTCGAGTCGAAGACGCCGCTCATTCCGGCCGAACCCGTTCGCGAGGCGCGCGGCAACCTGGAGATCCTTGGCTGGCAAGGAGAACCGGAGGCGGAGGTCGTCTGCGAGCGCGACGGCGAGATCAAGCTACACGCTGTCACGGTTCACGCGTGGCAGGCGCTCGAGCTCGCGCGGAAGTGGAGCGACTCCAGCCGCCGCGCCGACGCTGGTGTCGACAAGCAACTCGTCGAGATGTTCGCGCGCATCGCTGCCGCGTTACGCGCCTGGGCCGAGCTCACCATTCACCTGCGTAACCTGAACTGACCGGGGAAGGCTGTACACCGCTGCCTTCGAGCGCCGACTCCAGTGCGGATCGAAACGCAGGGGATCGACGTCGCTGATCCCAAACACGCGGAGTCGATTCCCAGGCAATCGATGAGCGACATCGGCGGTCGAATGGAGCGAACAAGGGAGAAGTGTCTCGAACGTTGATCAAGGGAAGTGGAACCTGGAGCGATCTCGCCTTCCCCTGAACTCATCTGAAGTTCACACCAGGAGCAAGGAGCTCCTCGATCGCCCGGAACTCGGGCTCCTGGAGACGAAAGCCGCCGCCGATCCGCACTGGCTGAGCGCGTCCAGCAACGTGGACCAGCAGGAGCTCCCCCTCGAATACTACGAGGCTGCGAATGTTCTCCTCGCGGCGCTCGGTCGCCAGCGTCTGTGCCACGGCGAACCGCACCGAGCGCTTCCAGCGGCCCAGTTGATACGACACGACCCAGTCGCTGCCCTCTCGGTCGATCACCACCGTGCCCCACGCCTTGTAGATCGCGGTGCCCGCGACCATCACCGCCATCACTCCGCACAGCAGCGCGACCACGATCGTCTCCACGCACGGCGCAAAGGCCACCATGGCCACACCGGCAGCAACGGCCATCGCTCCGACGGCGAGCCCTAGATACGTATCCGGAAACGCCCCGTGTGCTCGAATGCGAAGCATCAGTGGTGTCCCTTCTTGTCGTTCTCGCGCTTGTCGATGTCGTGCTTCACATCGGCCAAGCTCTGCCGCTTGACGGTCGACACGATCACGTCGTCCGCATGGCTGAACGTCCACGCGAGCTTCTCGAGCGCGAGTCTGGCCGCAGCCATCACCTTGGCCTTGTCCCGCGCACCGCGGAACCCTTTCAACGAGCTGAAGATCTCCACGAGGATCGGATAGGCGCCGGGGTGCCGCGCGATGCCGGACTCGAAGCCCCGGGGTGCCAGATCATTCAGCAGATAGTCGACGTGCCCGCCCACGCGCTCGACGAGGACGCGCTCGACCCGCTGTAACTCCTCGCGCTTCGCTTGATCCTTCTCTGCGGCGATCAGCTCTTGGGTTTTCGTCAGCCGCTCCGAGTCCTGGGCGATGTCATTGCCATCGCGCTGTAGCGTCTCGAATGCCAGCCGGATCATCCCTTCGTTGATCGCCACGCTCGTCTCCCAGAACGCGGTCAGCGCCAGCTTGAGCTCCGCATAGCCGAGCATGATCGCGATCGAGCCTGCCATCGCGCCGACGCTTCCGACCTTCGCCCCCACCAACCACAACGTGTTCGAAGACACGTTGACCGCCGCATCGATCTTCTCCTGCCGAGTTGCATTGGAATCGAGCAGGACCAACGAGCCGCGAACGATCTCGATGCACGTGATCACCTGCGAGAATCCCAGTGCTGCGTTCCTGGCGCAGCCCGCGAGAACGGGTGCCCACGGGGCCTTTATCGCTTTACCGACCACGGCCGCAAATGCCGCGGTCGTGGTGACCGCCCCCGCTGCGGCTTCGATCGCTGCTTTCACGAGCTCGCCATAGGTCGTGATCGCGTGCAGCGTGCCCTTCGGATGCTTGAGGTGATGGTGAAACTCCTCGTCGGTCATCGTCAGCAGACCGTTGTAGGTCCACAGCAGCGCTTGCAGCTCGACGAGCGTGCCCGGCCCGAAGTCCTTGTGATGCCCGTGCATCAGCTCCTGCGCCTTGTGATGGATCCCGACCTCGCCCATCCGGATCACCTGCTCGTTCACCACCGTCATCATCGGGATCAGCTTCTCGATCTCCTGCGAGAGCAGCTTTCCTTGCCGCCGCGGATCGCCGCCCTCCTCCGGCAACTCGACGAGCTGGTTACCGATCCGCATCGAGTTGTCGACGCGTTGCATGGTCTGGTCGAAGCGCGCCGACGATCGGATCCGCTCGACATAGGGATCGAGCTCCTTGGCGAGCCACTCCGCGCCCTGCTGGTCTTTGCGGTACAGGTTCGTCGCCGGCGCGATCATCGCGAGGCCCACCGAGATCTTGGCGAGCCGGTCCTTGGGCTGAAGCTTCTGGTCGCCCACCGAGCCCACGACGCCCGCGTAGAGCGTCATCAGTCCATCGCGAAACCGCCCGGAGGCGTTCTTCACGAAGGAGCTCCGCTGGTGCTGGACGATGTCGGCGGCCGCACGAACGACGTCCTCGGCCTCGGCCCGGTCCACCTGCACGGCCGGCTTGGGCTTGGGTTTGGGCGCCGGCGAGGAAGTCTTCGATTTCGCTGGAGATGCGGTCTTCGCTGGCTCTTCGTAGTCGGACATGGGCCGAGGCCATCGCCCGCTCACGGTCGCAGTTTCGCGCGAAGTGACGCCTCCGCTTCACGGGACGTCGGCGCGAGGTTCAGATCACGACGACCATCGACGTCACGCGCTGACGCTATCGGTACAGATCGGCATCTCCCCGCGGCGACGCGCCGCGAACCCGACGCTCTGTCTTGAGCCACTGCTTGATCGCGCTTTCATCCTCGAAGGCCTTCAGGTCGCTCGTCAGCGCCTCGATCCGTCGTTGGACGAGGTCCCGGTCAGCATGGATCAGCGAGATCACACTCGCAGGGGTCAGCTTGGCTCGTGGAGAGAGCTCGATCTCCAACCGGAACGGCAACTCCACCTCGTCGAGCTCGACCTCGAGCTGCTTCGCTTGCTCGTCGAGCACGCGCGTGTAGTGCCGAACGCGATCCTCGGCGAGCACCTCGATCCGACTCACGTCGACGCCCTCGAGCTGGAGCTCGATCTCCAGCAACCGCAGCAGGTCATTCGCCTCGTACGCCACGTTGACCTCCGCCATCAGTGCGGCCTTCCGCGTCTGTTCGACAGGGTCCTGTTCGCGGTCCGGATGCAACGCCTTGGCGAGGGTGCGATAGACGTCTTGCACGGCCTTGTGCGCACTGCGCTGCTCGTCCGCGCGCTTCGCCTCGTTCGCGAGTTGCTTCGCCGACTTCTTGCGCGTGGTACGCCGAGCCCGTGCGGCCGCTTCCTCCTCCTCCATTGCATCGAGTCGAGATTCGGTGAGCGCCCTCAGCTCCTCCAGCGAATCGGCACGCGCGTCGCCGAGATCGATCCCCATCGACTCCATCATCGCCCGCAACGAGGCCACACCCGCCGCGTCCATCTCTGCGGTCTCGCGATCGAAGTCGCTGCGACTGTGACGGTTGTAGATCGCCTTCAACTCGTCATCGGCGCCACCCTCGAGTAGCTCGGCGGCCATCGAGCAGATCACCTCGACGAGCTGCTTTCGATCTACCTTGCTGAAGTTCCCGCGCACGCACGCGCGATCCAGCAGGATCACCATCTCGCGACCGAGCCGACATTGCTGCGCGAAGGCCGCCTGGTACACCGCGATCTCGCGATCGACATCCGGGCGTTGCTGCTTCCACGCGAACACGCGCGCACGCAGCCCCTCGACTCGCTCGAGCAGCTTCCGGAATCGCTTCTGGAGCTTGCGATCGACCTGCGCGGTCTTCGCGATCATCCGCTCCAAGCTCTGGCTCTTCACCCCACCGCGTGGGCGCGGCTGCCGTGCCTTGCGGGGAAACGCCGGCTGGAACTCTGGATCCGCGTGCGCCGCGCCGCGCACCTTCGCGTGCTCGGGATGCGACGGATCGTCGACGACGGCCTTGAACATCCTGTAGTGCCGACGCAGCGTCTCCCGATACGCGGCATCCGTCGCGATCAACTGCTCGAACAGCCCGAGCAGGTGATCGGCGATCTCGCTCTGCGGGTTCAGGGGATCCAGCGCGAGCTGCGGCTCGTCGCGACGCTTCGGGCGCATGAATGCGTAGTTGATCGTCGCGGCGATCTCGCTCTGCTCGACCCAGTGCACCCGCAGGATCACGCGCTGGCAATCGCATCCGGGATCGTTGCAGTAGAACTCGCGGAACAAGAACGTTCCCGTCACGGCACCAGCCGCGTTGACGGTGTGAACTGCCTTGCTCTCGTTCCGCGCGAGCTCCAGGAACACGTGATCGAATGCCATCATCGCTGCGCTGCCCTGTACGGTGTCACGACCGACCGAGCCTCGCATGCCTCCCTGACATCGTGCCGTCGCTTCATCAACGCGCACGACATCGACGGTACATCTATCTATCTATTCAGGGGTCTGGTCAGGTCCGGCGCCGGCGTTCGACGTTCCCTCGACTCCGGGTAGCACCGTCGAGCCCTGCTCCGTCAAGTCTGCGATCGCGGTCGCGAGGAAACGATAGGTCCATTCCTCGGCGAACTTCCGCGAATCTGCGAACACGATCGGGATCTCGCGATAGCGAATCTGGAGCCGCGCGAGCACGTCGGGCAACCAGCCCTGCTTCACGCGCGGGACTTCGAACAGCTTGGGATATCGCCCCTCCACGACGACGGCGGCGAGAGGCAACTCCGCCATCATCTGCATCTGGAACGCGAGCGTGCCATCGGACAGACACTTGACGAGATCCTCCATGCTCTTGCGTTCGACCACGGCGAGCCAGCGGTCACCATCGCGCACGCCGTAATCCCCGGCCTGATTCGCGTTGTCGACAAGGGACACGTCACGGCCCGCGAAGCGGAACGCATACTTCTCGCGCGAGTCGACGTAGATCGTGAACCCCGTCGTCAATGCGCGCCGCTGTGGAACGCGGCCGCCCGGATTCGCCTTCATGGCGACACCGCGCGTCTGCCAGAAGATCATCGACCGTCCGCGGGACTGCGTGAACACGAACTGCGAGCGATCCTGGCGTGGCCGATCGAGCACCAGATCGATCGCCGGTCCGCGCCGTCGACAGATCACGATCGGCACCTCCTCGACGATCTCCGCGACATCGGGCCATGGTCCCGCGAACGGATGGCAGTAGACCCGCGCCGTCGTCGGCCACGGATCGCGAACCTTCAGAACGAGACCACCCTCGAGGGGCAACCGGACGAGGTACTTCAGGCTACTCGCCTCGTCGGGGTTCCTCGCGATCACGAACAGGTCGGTCACGGGATCATCCGTATCATGGCGCGATCGTCGCGAGGGTGACGAACCTGCCGGCCAGCCAGCCGATCATGCCGCAAACGACTTGATCGGTCGAGGGTCCGATCACGACGGAGAGTTCAAGCCATCAACACGGGATGTCACAAGGTTCCGTTCGACTCCGCAATCAGGACCATCTGGGCGCCCCCCTACGACGCGAAACGCGGATCGTTGGGCCAGCGCCGGTATCGACGACGAGCCGCAGTTCGTGCCGCTGGCCGCGCGTGTCCATACGTACGCCTGAACGATGATGAGGTCGGCGGCAGGGTCGAAGGGCGTGACGGTCATCGGCGGGAGTGCCACAGGGGATCGACGTCGCCCTTGATGAGCTTCCCGGTAAAGAAGCAACCCACCGAGTCGCGGTTGGCTGCGTAAAGCGCCTTGATCGTGGGCGACGCGGCCTTGCGGTCCGCGAAGCTCGCGATGAGCTCGGCCGCCGTGAACGCAAAGTCGTTCCGGTTGACCCGGACGATGTCGACGAGGACGACCCACTGGTCGGGATAGCGCGCGCGGATCTCATCCCACGTGAGGCGCTCGACGGGCTCGGCTGGTCGGTGCGTGACCATGACCCAAGGCTCTACTCGCTACGAGGATTGTCAGGTTCTCGAGCCATGCCGGGATCGCGCACATTTCACGTTGTCACGCGAGCGACGTGTCTGTTGTCGAGCGGGATACCGGATTCGAACCGGCGACCTTCAGCTTGGGAAGCTGACACTCTACCGCTGAGTTAATCCCGCAGAGATGCGTAAACATTCATCATCCGGTCTTCATCGTCAAGCTCCTTTCGGCCATTCGGTGGTGATCATCACCACCGGCCTGTTTTCCATCACCACCACTTAGCGGATCGGCACTCGCCGAGCTCGCGTTGCTCGCATCGCGATCACCACCTGCCGACGATTTGTTCGCCGACCGAAATCCCGCGAGCGAGATGACCTTCGCGAGCCCATCACGCACCTCAGTTCCGTTCACGCTGCTGTAGTGCTGCTGCATCTCGACCGTGGCGTGACCGCTGATCGACCGCGCCACGAAGTCGTGAACGGAGGCCGCGCGACAAAGATCCTGAAACGTCCGCCGCATGAAGTACGGCGAGAGGTGCTTCGTGATCTTTGCTGCTTCAGCGATCTTCGTGATCGGCTTCTGCAACACGTTCGGCGATTGGTAGCCACCGACCTTCGATGGGAACAGTAGGTCCGAAGACTCCGTGAGCTTCGCCGGCAGCGTGTTCACGTGGTGCTCGAGGATCTCCATGAGTCCCTTCGGCAGCGGGATGCGCAGCCGAGTCTTCGTCTTGGTTCGTTCCTCCGCCTCACCCATCGTCTGCGACCGACGCACGAGCAGCACGCCCTCCTTCCACAGGATGTCCGGGGTCTCCCCCTTCCATCGCAGCGGACGGAGCTCGCACGGACGACGACCGGTCGCGAGCCCGAGCGCGAACTGAGCGTAGTGCTGCGGGTACAGCACCTGCGCCTTGTTCATGAAGCTCGGAACCTCGTCGACCGCGAGCGCGTTCGGTTCTTCCTCTGTGTACGTCTGCCATGTCGACGTATCCAGCGGCTTCACTCCACGTGTCGGGTCGTACTCGAACTCGAACTCGATGACCGCGGAGCGCAGCGTTGCGAGCAACACACGCAGGCGGTTGTTCACCGTGTTCGGGCTGAGGTCGCCCTCGCGAACCTTCATGGCGAGCTTCGTCTTCCACTCCTCGATGTCCCGACGCTTGATGGCGTCGAGAAACCAGTCACCGAAGTACGGCACGAGGTGGAGCGTCTGCATGTCGGTCCACGTACGGCGACCCTTTGCAGTTCCGAGCTCACCCCTCGCCGTTTTCGATTTCAGCAAGAGCGTCACGTAGTCGCCGTATTTGGTCCGCGACACCGCCGTCTGAATGGCGTCGCGAATCTCCGCGCGCAGCAGAAGCTGACGCTGGAGTGCTTCTTCGAGATTGATTCCTACGAACTCTTGGTTCTTCTCCTTCAGTGTGTTGGTCCTCGGATCTGTCGCGCGCACACGAACGCGAAAGCCGTTCTCCGTTTTGAAGATTCCCGGGTACCTGGTCGGCTTGTTGCCGTCGTTCCAGCTCGTCATGAGCATGTCCGTTTCCAGGTGCATCGGGCCGTCCGCTTCCCATGTTAGCGGACCGTCCTCGACGCACAAACTGATCGAGATCGGATCTGAGGTAAAGGTCGGCACGGCCTCGGCGACCGACGGGAACCAGCGCGCCACTCTGCTTGAGATTGCGGACCGCCGATGCCGAGCGGAACCGTAGGTAGATCGCAGCCTCGGCCGTCGTGAGATACGGCGAGGTGACCTCGGACTCTGCGAGCTCGACGACGTCCATGGCTACGCGGCCTCCGACCTGGCGCTGGGCGGCGCGGGCGTGAACGCATCGTGGTGCTCGACGAGCTTCCACGACGCGAGATGCGGGATCGGATCGACGGGAACGAACCGACGATCGCGAACACGCTCCCACAGCTCGAAGTGCAGACACTTGAATGCTTCCGGATCGCGGGCGCCGACATAGCCGATCGTGTCGCCCGCGCGGACGTACTGCGCGCGTGGACGATAGAGATCGGTGCGGATCGCGACGACGGCCTGGAGGTTCGCGTAGTGCGAGGCCCACCCGTTGCCGTGGTCGATGATGAGACCGAAGCCGTGACCGAGCCGGCCGGCAAACCTGATCTCGCCATCGTCGATCGCGAGAGCGCTCGTCATCGCCGGCATGAGGTGCGTCGCCGTGCCGTAGGGCGTGTCGATGGGACAATTCGCGGTCGCGTCGGTGGGGTCGAACCGGGGATACGCGAGGTCGACGCCACGCAGCTCGGCGCAGCGCTCGTCGATCACAACCGGTGCGCGACCGTTGATCGCGGCGAGCGGCCACACGCGCGTGCTGCTTTGCGAGATCCGGATCGGCGGACGACGAAACCTCGCGAAGCGCGGAGGATTGAGGGCGAGCGAGATGTCGTCCATGGCTACGTCTCCTCGCGAGAACGTCCGCGACGCAGCAACAGGATCGCGCCGACGACACCCGCACCGATCAGGATCGGCGTCCCGGCACCGGAGAACAGTCCCTTTCCCGCCGCGTTGACGACACGGCCTGCGGCCTGCGCCGTGTCGGCGATCGCATCGGCTCCCTTGCCGGCGACGGTCTTGATCGTGTTGGGCAGGTTGACGACGCTGTCCTTGATCGCGTCCTTCGCCATGTCCCACTTGCTCGGTGCTTCGTCGGCGACGGCGATGTGCACTGCGGTGTCCCAGAGGCAGCGCCAGAACCGGTTGTTCTCGGGGTACAGGAGCGTCGGGTTGCCATACAGCGCGTGCTTGGCGACATCCTTCATCAAGCGGTCCCACCGCTTCTCGATGCCCTCGTGGCCGAACACCTCCTTCACGTCCTCGAGCTGCTTGCCCCAGTAGCCGGCGAGCGCGAGCACGTCGAGGTTCGTCGAGCGTGGGATCTTCTTCTTCGGACCGCCCGTGCCGTACGAGTTCTCGTCGAACGGCAGCGGGTCGAGCTCGTCGAAGCCACGTAACTCGAACAGGTGCTTCTGCTGCGCGTTGAAGAGGTCATCGAACGTGCGGACGTTGTCGAAGTGCTTGAACGGTCCGTCGGGGACGTTGCGCGGCGTCTCGGTGCTGATGACCGCAAGCAGCGCGTTCCAGGCGCGCATCGTCGGAGGGCGCAGGACGAGGTTATCGAGGTGGAGAGCGACGTCTTCGAGCGTCGCCCAGAAGGTTCGATTGTGGACGTACGTGTCGTGGAGCTCCTCGAAGGCGTCGCGCTGGATGTCGGCAAGCGTCGCGCGCCATCGCTTCACGATGCGGGGCACGGCGTTGGCG
>JAEYYY010000009.1 GCA_023430775.1 Pseudomonadota bacterium | reverse complement strand
GTTCGATGGAGCTCGCGTCGTCGACGCCGGCGCGAGGCGATGGGCGAGGTTGGAGTGGAGATCAGGCGACGCGCGTTGCGCGATCGCAGGAGTCCGGCTTGTCGTTCCAGTCGATGCGGTGCCAGCGACGCATGTGCCGGATCGGATCGACTTGCACGAAGCGCTGGCGCCGGATGGTTCGCCAGAGCTCGAAGTGCAGGGGCTTCAACGGACCCGCTCGCGACCGGCCCAGGTTGCCGAGGACATCACCGGCTTTGACCGGCACGGATCGTTCTCGCGCGAGCTCGATGAACGAGTACTCGAGGCCATCGTAGGTGGTGAACCAACCGTTCGCGTGCTCGATGACGATCCGTGCACCGGACCGCAGTTCGCGCACGTCGATCACTTCACCGTCGCTCACGGCAAACACCGGCGTGGGCTGTGGGACGCAGTACAGCGTGGTCTCGCGCAACGCTGCGCGGACGAGCGCTCCCCCCGGCGTCGGGTTCTTCTCGTAGGCCACGTCGATCCCGAGACCGGCATGGTCGAACAGCAGCAGCACGGGCGGCCGTCCATTCAGGCAGGGAAGTGGGAACACCGGCAACAACGAAGGGTTGTCATCGAGGTTTCTGGTGAGAGTCGTCAGCAGGTTCTCGTTCAGCATGGTTTGTCTCCTCGTTGGGAAAGGGCGACGACTCGGAGGCGCGGGCATGGTTTTCTTCGAGGCCTTCGTCTTTTCGCTTCGAACAGGGAGATCTCGATCGCGAAGTGCGCGGAAGCTCGCCAGCCTGCGATCGAAGTCCTGCTGGGAGTCGCTTGCGCAGGCGGCGAAGGCGCTCGCAAGCAGCCTCGTATTCGTGGTTGCTGAGGTTGGTGAGCCTGAGGACGTCACGTCGAAGCAACGCGTGTCGCTCCCACGCACTGAGGATCAGCAGGACGTGCGGGTCGTCGGCGGCAAGCTTGTGAAGCGCCGCGAGGACGAGCCGAAGGTGCTCGGGATGCTCGTGGTTGTCCGAGACGATCAGCTGCGAGCGATCGGCGGGAACTCGAATGAACTTCTTGTCGTGATCCTGATCGTGGCGCTTGTCGGAGCCGATCTCGCGCCGCAGATGGCCGGCCAGATCCATCTTGTCGGGACTCCAGGACAGCCTGCCGTCGAGCGTCTTGATGATCGCGGTGTGAAGACGATCCTGGCCGTACTTGCGATCGAACCTGCAGGCGAACCGACGCAATTCGTCGTACAGGGCAGCGGTTAGCTGAGTATGGAACGCAGCAAGCCACTCATCCGAGTGAACGGGATCGTCGGCAGAGGTGCCCTTCATGCACCCCTACAGCGCGATCACTCGAATCGCCGACACGGATCCGAAAGATTTTTCGGACCGGGGAGATCCCTGCGGCTAACTACTCGAAATTCACAGCGTGCTGAACCGCATCCCAGGCCTCGATGTACTTGGCGCGAACCGACTCGTCGATCTCGTCGGCCAGCTCGCGAGGAAGTCCAGCATGTCGGATCAGCTCGACGACATCCGCGAGATCCTTCGCCCGATCGAGCGAGCTCATCCCGGAGGCCAGCTTCAGCTCGACGAGCCTGGATACGGGCAGCAGGGCGACGTGCTCACCGCGACGCACGACCTGAGCAGGATCAGGGAACCTGACAGGCTTGGGTTTCCCGTCTCCGGGATACTGACCGGCGATCACGAAATCCACGCCGACGCCGAGCTCCGTATCTCGCACGCCGCGGCAGCTCGGGAACTTCTCGACGTCGCCGCTACGACTTTGGCGCGCGTATCCTCGTCCGAGCCACGCCGCCTTGAACGTCTGGAGAGACTCGGCCGTGATCAGGATGTCGACATCGACCGTCGCGCGCCGATAGCCGTACTCGTTCAGCGCCATCGCGCCGATGAGAGCGTAGGGCAGGGACATGTCGTCGAGGATCTTCGTGATCTTGCGGGTCGCCGCGTGGACCGGATCTGTTCCCATGAAGAAGGCCTCCGTGGCCGCGAGGCCCGCCCAGAACGCGGCTTCGGCCGCGGGGGATACACGATCAGCCATCGACAAGATTCTACCCACGTTCGTACTGTGCGCCCTGACCTCTTGCAGTGCGGGCTTCTCACTCGGGTTTGGCGTGAAGTCGGGTACGATGGACTCGTGCGCGGCTTGCTCGCGATCAGCCTGATCGGTTGCAGCTACAATCCGCCCGGTGGGAGTGCAGCCGACGCTGTCATCGACACCGCGCCGACCGACTCGATGGTGGACGTCGAGATGGATGCAACGCCGGCGCGGATCACCGCGGGCCTCGTCGCGCTCTACACCTTCGAGGAAGGTGAGGGCGTCACGGTCGCCGATCGGTCCGCAGCCGGCACGCCACTCGATCTCGCGATCCAGGATCCCTCCGCGGTGACCTGGAGCGCAGGTCGTCTGACGCTCGACTCGGAGACACTGGTCGCGTCTCCCGGCACGGCAGACAAGATCCGGGACGCCTGTCGCGACGCGGATGCGTTCACGCTCGAGGCATGGATCGCGCCAACGGCGGTGGGCGGTTTCTTCCCGCGCGTCGTCACGCTCTCGATCACCAACTCGTCGCTTGCGGTCTCGCTGCTCGCGATCGACGATCACTTCGAGCTCAGGATGCTCGGCCCGATGACCGACGCGAACGGCCTGCCGAGCCTGAACAGCCCCGCCGGAACGGTCGCGGTCGCGCCGATCCACGTCGCCCTCGTCAGCGAGCCCGGCGGGATGCGGCGCATCTATATCGATGGCATCGAGCGCGCGGCGGACGACCGCGGCGGCGATCTCGCGTCGTGGGGGACCGGCGCGTTCCGTCTGGGGCTCGGTAACGAGATCGACGGTGGCCGGCCATGGCTCGGCACGTTCGATCTCGTCGCGATCTACGCAGCGGCGCTGTCACCGACCGAGATCGCGACGAACGTTGCCGCTGGCCCGCAGTAGTCTCTCGCGATCAGATCAGTGTGTCGCCCGCGGGCTCAGAACGTGACCGCGCTGCGCTTCGGGTGACACATGCTGCAGTTGGTCTCGCCCGGACCCTGGCCGGTCTGGCCGACGTGCGCGTGGCAGCCGATCGAGCAGGCCTTGTGCATCGCATCGACGCCACCCGCCGGGCCCTGGCCGATGATCGTGTTGGTATCGAGATCCTGGAGCGACACGTAGCGCTTCGCGCCCCACTTCTCCTTCTCTGCGAGCACCGCGTGGCAGGTGGTGCAGTCGAGTGGCTTGCCATCGTCGGCGAAGCGGTGCGCCTTGAGGTCGTGCGGGAAGCAAGGGGCGACCTTGCCACCTGCGGACTTGAGCGCGCGGACCGAGCCGTCATCGCACGCGCGTAGCGAGGTGTGGTCCTTCGTCGTCGCGACGCGATCGATATGACAGAAGGCGCACTTCGGATCGTTGGAGAGGCCCTCCATCGATTTCTCGTCGTGACAGCCTTTGCACTCCGCGTGACCGGGATGGCCGGCGAGCGCGGTGAAGGTCTTCGGATCGGTCGGGTGACACTCGGCGCACTTGCGAAGCTGCGTGTGCTCGAAGTGATTGAACTCGACGCGACGCTCGCGCGCGAACCGCTGCCGATCGCGCTCCTCGGCCGCTTGTGATTCGGACTTCTTCGCGCGCGCTTCGGAGACCTCGGCGGCGGCGCGCGCCTCGAGGGCGGCCTTGGATTGCTCGAGGGCGATGTCGCGTTCACGTTGGGCATCGCGGTTGGCGGAGACCACGCGCGAGATCGCGATCACGCCGACCACCGCGAGGACGACGAACGACAGCGCGGCGACGGCGAGCGCACCCTTGTGTTTTTTGGCCCAGCGCTTGAACAGCTCGCGCGAGGTGTAGCGATGGACGCCGACCATCTGGCCGTTCTGGTAGCGGCGCAGATCGTCGACCAGCTCGCGGCAGGTGGGGTAGCGACCTTCGGGCTCGCGCGCCATCGCCTTGGCGACGATCGCTTGCAGCTCGGCGGGCACGTCGGGCGCGATCGCGGAGAGTGGCGGCGGTGGCTCCTTGAGGAGCGCTTGCAGGATCGACATGCCGTCGGGCCCGTCGTACGGCGCGCGCTTGCTGAGCACGTGATAGAGGACCGCGCCGATCGCGTAGACATCGGCGCGCGCATCGACCTGGAGGCCGCGCCCTTGTTCGAGCGGCATGTACGCCGGCGTGCCCATCACCGAGCCGGCGACCGTGGCGCCCATCGCACCGACGGCGGGAGAGCGGAACGGACCGGCGGGCTCGGCGGCATCGTTGGTGGTGAGATCCTTCGCGAGGCCCCAGTCGA